>JAJZLS010000056.1 GCA_021803345.1 Actinomycetes bacterium | reverse complement strand
GGTAGTGTCAGCTTCGCCTCACGGTTTGGCCTACGGATTACCCGTGGGTACTTTTCCCGGCAGCTTCACACCGGACGATTACTCCTCCTGCATGTGCCGGTTGGCTTTGTCAGCTGAATGACAAGTTCCTCCTTTCGAACAGTTATTACAGGCGACTTCATGTCGCACACCCATGGATAAATCCAGGGACTTGCGGGATTATTTTGGTCACAAGTCAATATGTTCGGTAGTAACCCGTGCCAAACCCCATACTCCAGCCAGCATTACCGTCAGTGACAAACCTGCTACCACTAACTCCAACCCGCTTGCAGACGGATGCTCATGTAGGACAATAACACTTATAAGCAGAGCTACAATCGGCTCTATTACAGAAATTATTGGGAGAGAATCTTTTAGCGGGCCGGACTGAAATGCGCTCTGGATTACCACAAGGTCGGCTGCACCAACGATTATCAGCAAATAGACGTGTGGGTCCAACAAAAGATGGGCCGGGCCCAGGGAAACAAAGTCCTGAGAAACTACCTTTGAAAGCGACACCGACACTCCATGAAGAATTCCAGCCCCGACAGAAAGCAGGACAGTTCTTTTTCTCTGAAGCGAGCGTAGTGCCATCGTACCCAGCCCAAACACCAAAAGTGCGGTGATAGCTACCACTATCAGCCAACTGCTAAGTGAAGAACGGTCAATTAGCTTTACTGGAATACCCACCCTGAGAAAGCCAAAAAGCCCGGCCGTGGTTATCAGAGACAAAACTATCTCAGAACCCGATAGCCACTTGCCATATAATGCCGCTGAAAAAACCAGTGAGAACACCAGTCCAACTGCCAGAATAGGCTGAACAACCAATACTGAACCTTCAGCCAGTGCTGCAAACTGGAACAAAAGCCCGCCAATATCGGCTACAATTCCTATCAACCATACTGGCTTGGTTGCCAGTGTGAAAACTAAAGTGGGTTTAAGGGCCTTTGTATGGTCAGCACCTTGAGCGCTCTTGTGTTGAAGAGCGGAAGCTAAAGCAAACATAAGTGCAGAAATTGTTGCAAGCGTATAAATCATGATTCTGATCAGATAGGTTATAAGGAATGCCAAAACGTGTGCTCGTCGTATCCGCCCGAATGGGAGCAGGACATGACGGGGCTGCTAAGGAATTGTGCACAAGACTAGAGAAACGGGGCCACCAGACCCGTATGGTGGACTTCCTAGACGCATCACCCAGGTTCGGAAAATTTCTTAAAGACACGTACGAACTCCAACTTGCTAGGGCCCCCTGGACCTATGACATGCTTTATAGACTTTGGACATGGGCGTCATTTTTAACACCGCCCCTTGTATTTCTACTTTCAATCTTCTTCGAGCGGGGTTTACGGAAGTGGGCAGAAGAATTTGAGGCTGACGCAATCGTTACCACGTACCCATTTGCGTCAGTGGTCCTTGGCAGGGCGAGACTAAAACGCAGAAATAAACTCCAGATCCCAGTCTCGACCTTTCTCACCGATTTTGCCGTCCACCCACTATGGGTTCATAAAGGCATAGATGCCCATATTTGTGTGCATCCTCGAGCAGCCCAAGCTGTCTATAACCTCACCGGCGAATTTGCCAGTGCTCCAGGACCGTTGGTTTCCGGTGCATTTCGAGGTTCAAACGAAACCAAAGAAGAGGCAAGGGTCCGTTTAGGAATACCGCAGGATAAGATCGCAATTCTTATAGTTGCTGGAAGCTGGGGCGTTGGGGAGCTTGAAGATACCTTTGACGCTCTTATAATGAATCCGGATTTTTTTCCAATTGCAGCCTGTGGAAAGAACAAGCACCTTGCCCAAAAATTAAGGCAGAGAAACACCGGCCTGGTATTGACCTGGACGGACGAGATGCCCGCCTACATGAGAGTTAGCGACGTGGTGGTCCAAAATGCTGGCGGGCTCACCTGCATGGAAGCATTTGCCTCCGAGCTTCCGGTGGTTTCTTACAACCCGATACCCGGGCATGGGAGACAAAATGTGTTCGAAATGACCGCCGCCGGCCTAACCAAATGGGCCCGTTCAAAAGAACACCTGAGCAAGACTATATATGAAGTGGTAAGTTCACGAGCTGAACTCGCAAATGAGGCAAACGCAATATTTGCCGGAGATGCTGTTGACAATGTTGAACGTCTCCTTTACGGCGAAATTACTCCCAGGATTGTAACCACTAAGCCTCTATCTCGAAAATTCGCAGGCATCGCCGCTGCAATATCAATGATCTTTGTGTCAGTCAACCTGGTGGTAAACATAGCCACTTCTAACGGACTGAACGTTACCACTGCAGCCTATCAATCAGGAAACTATGCCTATTTAGCGGTGGTCATGGGTCCAGCAAATATCAACAATATTCAGCTGGACAACATGATGGAAAAGGATAATATTGCCGCAATCATAACCGGTAGGCAAACTCTTCAAAACAAAGCCGGAGTGGCTGCTATTGCCAACAGCGGAGTCGCTATAGCAAATGGTGGCTGGGACACATCTTCCGACCTCCACCTCCTAACTCCTGATAACGCTGTAGCCCATGCAATGAACCTAATCCAACAAGCCACCAATGAAACGGTCAATATCTATGCCCCCCAGATGGGCGTCAACACCGTAGATTTGGCCTGGGCCTCGATTCACCATCAAACAATCATCCGGCCGTTCAATATTGGGCTGGCACTGTCTAAGGGACCAATAACGCTGAAGTCACATCAAATCTACGAGATCGATGCCACCAGGCTCACCACAGCTCAAGTCGAAGCCGATATAAATCAACTCACCGCAATATTTCACGCGCAGCATTTTGCAATATCGCCGCTCTGGACAATCAGATAAACCAATGGACAAGCAAAAGCTCGTAGCGCCTGGTCTCGTCAGCACTAGCTTCCTGGCTCTGATAGCGCTAGGTGCTCACAGTCTCCCTGCAGCAACAGCAATAGGCCCTATTCGGCGATCTTTTTTCACCAAGCTCTCAGGCGTAAGTGGTTCTAAAAATATAGCGCTTACATTTGACGACGGACCTGATCCTAAATCCACTCCTCTGTTTCTGGACCTGCTTGACGAACTAGGGATAAAAGCCACCTTTTTCATGCTAGGGTCGATGGCCGAAAAAAGCCCGGGGTTAGTCGTCGAAGTGCGCGACAGAGGACATGAGATAGCGCTACACGGCTATCATCACAACAATCTTCTTTTCCGAACACCCAAGTTCACAAGAGAAGATATCAATAAGGGCTACGATATTCTTGCGGAAATCACTGATCAGGCTCCCCATTTTTACCGGCCACCTTACGGGGTTCTCAACAGCCAGGCTATCGTCACGTCACAGAAACTGGGCCTCACCACGGTCCTTTGGACATCCTGGGGAAGAGACTGGAGAAAAAAAGCGACTCCTTCCAGCGTGGTTGATGACCTTAACAAGCATCTGAAATCAGGTGCAACTCTTCTGCTGCATGATTCAGATTGCACCTCGGCCAAAGAGGCCTACCGTTCCGCTTTGGGTGCCCTCAAACCACTGGCAGAGTTAGTTAAAGTACAAAATCTTCAGTTCGAGCGAATGTGCGATCATTTTTAATTACCTTCATTTTCCTGATCATCGAAGGTTAGTTGCATACTCTCACGATTTTCCGCCTCATGCTTTGCTTGTTGAACTTCAATTATCTCCGCTCCAACCACCTGGATAGTTGCTGCTGCAGGAATACCAATCAAAGCACCAATAAATCCAAACAGATGTGCCCCTACTAGCACAGCTATCAAAACCCAAAGGGGATTCAACCTTATCGCTCTAGCCATTACCAGTGGGCTGAGAATATGGTTCTCAATTTGCTGATAAACGATAAAGACTACTGCAGTTATAACCCCAGCAGTGACGGAATGGAGAAAGGCAAAAAGAACCGTTGGAACTCCAGCCAGAAGACCCCCAACCAGTGGCAGCAAGTCAACCAGTGCGACCCATACTGCCAGCACAATGGCAAAGGGTACTCCCAAGGCGAGAAGGGTAACATAAACGACAATCCCGGCAATTATAGAAGTAGCCACATTTCCCAGAACGAATCCAGTTATAGCCTTTACAAGTCGTTCCCTAACCCTAACTAAGGACGACCTTTTTGACCTTCCCACCAGAGTTGTGAGGGCCCGGTAAAGCGACGGCGCTTCAATTTCTATAAAAAGAGCCAGCAGAAAGATGGTAATAATACTGACTACGCCTGAAAGAACCTTTCGGGCAGCTCCCAAAGCAGTCCCGCTGGAACTTGTTAGCAAATTAGTCAGCTTAGAGGAGTTGGCCTGCACATAGGAGTCAATGTGAAACCGCTTTATCAGAGACCCGAACTGCCCGGTGCCAGTCTGTGCTTGATTCACAAGAGATGGAAGTTGATGAGAGAATTTCACCCCGGCATTATAGAGAGGCCTCGTAATCAGGTACAATGTGCCAATAAAAACCGCCAAAGCCAGTATGAAGACAATCGCAGACCCAAGTGATCTTTTTATACCTAATTTATACAGAAGCTTGACTGCCGGATCTAGAACCATGGCAACAATCAGCGCCAGAAGAAGATCAACCACAAACGCCCGCAGAAACCATACCAGCCAAATAGAAAGAGCGATGGCTAAAGCCATCAGTTGCACCTTGAGTACAAACTTCAACTGGAAATCTGAATTCCTCGGACTAACTGGCTCATGATTCAATTAATTCTTCCCATAATCTCGACTAAACAAAACCTCTAGGCTTAATAAGACGATAAAACATTGCAGTTCAATACCAAAGTTACCAGGGTGTAAGATAGTTAGCTGTCGATTGACTCGAATGTCTCGATCGGCAAAATAGTATTCTCTTTCAAACTTGAACTGCTGTTGCACTAAATACGGGACATATAAATGAGTGATATAGGAAAGAATGCGACCACCACAGGGAAAAGGCATCGTCGATCTTTCGCACGCAAATTCACTATCCGTTCAATAAAAGTTGTCGCCATAATACTAGTTTTTGAGTACCTGGTACTGCCGCAGATTGCGGGTGCAGATAAAGCAGTAACACTTTTACAACATATCAACCTTGGCTACGTAATGTTAGGTGTCGCGTTAGAGTTTGCTGCCCTAATGGCCTACGCCGCACTTACCGTCTCGATCCTGCCTAAGAACTCACTGGGACTATGGAAAGTATTCAGGATTGACATGTCATCGCTTGCGCTCAGTCATATCACCCCGGCTGGAACAGCAGGTGGAACCGGCCTTTCATTTAGGCTCCTGGTCACCAAAGGCATAAAAGCCACCGATGCCGCGTTTGCAATTGCAACACAGGGTATCGGATCCGCAGTGGTGCTTAATTTAATACTGTGGATCGCACTTCTCATCTCGATTCCTATCTGGGGCATCAATTCACTCTATTTCACCGTTACAGTGATCGGCGTAATAGTTATAGCCGCATTCTGCGCACTCATAATTGCATTCACCAGAGGCGAGCAACGATTTACCCGGGTCTCTGTGCGACTCTTTTCGAAGCTTCCTTACCTTGACGAAGCAAAGATCACTAGAACCCTCTCTCACATTTCTGATCGTCTCAGAGCCCTGCTCTCTGACCCTCCGCTTCTTAGGAAAGCGATAGGATGGGCAATCGCTAACTGGCTACTTGACGCAGCATCCCTATGGGTATTTCTGGCAGCATTCGGCCACTACGAAAACGTTGACGGCTTATTAGTCTCTTACGCAATAGCAAATGTACTTGCGGCAATACCAGTTACTCCTGCTGGACTTGGTGTAGTAGAAGCGGTGCTTACGACAACGCTGGTGGGATTTGGAACTCCGAGAGGGATTGCCATCTTGGGGGTGATCTCGTATAGATTGATCAATTTCTGGCTTCCCATTCCGGGGGGAGCTCTTGCCTATCTGTCACTAGGGATAGGAGGTGGCCAGAACCAGAAAAAAGCTTTGGATGCACGTTCTATAATCTCGACCAGGCTTAATCCGAACATTATAGGTAAAGATCTCGAAATCAAAAGACAAGACTAGCTTCGTCCTTCAAGCACAACCTTAGTTTTGAATGTTGATTCAAACAGAGACCTTTTGCGTCTAAGTCCGAAAGATTCGAGCTCCAGATCCCCCTCCCCTGTAGGTCGCAAAATGACAGTCTGGTTCTTCACATCCACGTCTAAAGAAGTCACAATATCTTCATGAGACCTGTCCAGCGCATCCGCGAGCCGCAGGATACTGACCAACTTGACCACGCGTGCTTGCCATTGCTCATCCAAAAGAGCAAAAGGCTGAAAATCCTCTCGTGGAGTCCCGCGCCGGTGAAATCTACCAATGCATATCAGTGCTCTTTTTTCCTCTGGTGAAAATCCCCTGAGTCTCGAATTCTCTATAAGATAAGCTGAATGCTTGTCGTGGTCTTCCATGGCGATATGTTCACCTATGTCATGAAGAAGCGCTCCGTAATGCAGTAGTTCGCGGTCCTGGGGCGACAACTGGTGCAACTCAAGGAGCTGATCAAATAAACTGAGCGCAAGGCTTGCCACCTGTTCAGCATGCAAATCATTCCATGAAAATCGCTTGGTAACACCCATTACAGAAGACAAACGAATGGAACCCGTATCCCCGCTTGATATATCATAAGACTCTAACTCAGCCAGAATGATTCCTTCACGAAGAGCCCATTCGGAAAGAATCATCTCTTTACTATGGCAGATTCTAAAAAGCTCCTCTAGAATAACGGAAGCTGCCGGAATGATTTCCACACGCTTCGAATCCAAGCCACTTATCGAGGCCCTCTGATCAGCAGAACACTTCAAAACCAGCTTTGTGAGCGAGATTAGAGCAGAACGTTTTACCGCCACCTGATTCAAATCATCCAACAGACTGGGGTCAGTATCAGGCTTTTTGTGTAAAATCGCCATCCTCCCTAGATTGAGAAAGCTCCCGGAGGAACCAATCAGAGAAGAAGGCTGCAACTCTTCTAAAGTCTTACTGACTGGGGCAAGAGTCTCCCTTACATGGCGACGCATCTTTGCAATTTCTTTACTAGAAATAGACGAAGTATCTTCGATGAACTTGGCACTGAGCCTTCCTACGCCTAGATTAAAACTTTGTGACCAGATCAGATCGGATTGAGTACCAATCATGAGCTCCAAACTTCCCCCGCCCAAATCGGCACATATAGCTCTATCTCCAGGAAAATGTACTGATGAGCTGACTGCTTTAAAAATTAACTCCGCTTCCTTCCGGCCTGAAATGACAGAAACCGAGACGCCGGTCTCCTCCTCGACCAGGTCTACCACGTCAGAAGAATTATCGGCATCACGAAACGCTGAAGTCGCCAGTGCCACCATCTCGCTCGCCCCGACGAATTCCGACAAAGCCCGATAAGAGCGGATGATCTTGATTATCGACTCCAAATGTTCCTGGTCGATATAGCCCAATCGAGAAACCACATCACCAAGGCGAAGCATGGTCTTTTCTTTGACTAGAACCTCAAAACTGGTAGAAGTATGCGCCCTTACCACAATTAGGTGAAATGAGTTGGAACCCATATCGAGTGCGGAAATAATAGCCTCACCGCCTATTTTTGGCACCTGGCCAATCTGGGTAATCTTGGAAAATGGCAGACCTGGTAGATGCAACTCAGACATGTATAATTACACTTTCCACTGAATGGCTTCGAGACCCGTATTAATTATTGACGCAGCCTTGGACACGGTTGCCCTGGCTAAGCTCTGAGAGGTATAAGGAATTCTCAATCACCGGCCTCAGAACCAGTGAAAGCCTCATTTATCAAATCCCCTAATACCGAAGTAAATGCCAATGTAGACCCTTCCTCATCTTTAACTTTACGTTCCAGTTCCAAAAAAGGCGTGAGACGGATGCCATACTTGGCATCATTTGCCTGTTCAACGGATTCATTTTGGACCCCATCAATCCTAAGCCATTGGCAATAGTGGTATAAGGCAGCATAAAACCTGTCCAGCAATTCGGGGAGAACAAAACGATCTAACTTTGGTGGCTTTAACAGCTCGCAAATCAGGAGATCGGCCAACTTCAGTCTCCACCTAGAGCGGGACTGCTCAAACATTAACGCTGAGAAAGCCTGCACAACCTCGGAAGGCGACTTGTAATCCCCCAGAACAAAACATGCCGCATTTATCATCTGTTGAACAACGTCTGGATGGTGACGACTAATAGTGTCATTCAGCTTCTTTGCCGGCATGTTCTGCAACAAAACCCGCTCCAACTTGGAAGAGATCGGTGATAATTCCGCCCCATGATCCCTGAGTAAGGACACTACCCTTTCTGCTTCCTGCCCTGAGGCCGGATCGGCCAGTTCAACCTCAATTTCCCTGAAAATCAAATCGCCATCGTCACTTGAGCGCACGGTTACCACATCATCATCGATCTGAAAAAGCTTTGATCCAGATGAACCATTGAAGCTGACTGTAGTCCTTTGGGCCTCGAGGATTGCAATTGGACTGAGTGATAGATCCTTTCCAAAAAGCTTCAAAACCTTTTCAAATTCGCTAGGGATCGAAGCATAGCTTCCAGTGGATTCATACTCGTATCTCGAGACTACCGAAGTTCTCTGAGGAGTTGAGAACTTGATTGCCCAGATCCCTTTTCCTAGAGGACTTTTGTTTTCGAGACGCCCCCTAAACCGAAGAGCGACACCGCAACTCAAAAGATCGAAATTGCTGCTGTCCAAATAAACCGTGCTGGTGCGTTTTACGGGTTCGATATCGAGCGCTAAACCTAAATCCACTAGAGCTTGCTTAGGCAGGATAAAACTCAATGGAGCCACCAGCTTTGTCTCTACTTCCAGATTCACTTTTCAATACCGCTGCGAATAGAAAATGTCGAAAAAAAGCGGGACCGCCGTGAAGGCCTGCGAAGTGGAATCGCGCTTTGATCGGCCAACCTTTGAAGTTGATTCTGAGCATCGATCTTTTTTGTGGTGGCAATCTTTTGCCAATCGCCATCAGAGTCCAATTCCCAGGAAGAACAGTCGTCAGCCAGGTCAAGTCTAACGACCTCAAGGACCCTCTCTCGGAGCTCGTGATCCTCAATGGGAAATATTGCCTCTATCCTACGATCGAGATTTCGTTGCATCAGATCAGCTGAACCGACAAACACCTTTACTGGTGACGATTCGTCATTACCGAATACAAATATCCTGGAATGTTCCAAAAACTTTGAAACAATTGATTTGACAGATATGTTTTCAGACAGTCCAGCCACCCCTGGTCTCAGGCTGCAAATACTTCGGACAATAAGATCAACCTTTGCACCCCGAATTGACGCATCGTAAAGGGCATCGATTATCTCAGGATCAACCAATCCGTTCACCTTGAGCGCAATATATCCACCTTCACCGAGAGATGCCTGTTCTTCGATCAGCGAAAGGATTTTCCCTCGGAGCCTTCCGGGAGCTAGCACCAGCTTACGATAATCAATACGCTTGGAAAACCCGGTTAAAAGGTTGAACACCTCGGATAAGTCTGACCCTACCTCTTCGTTGGTGGTGAAAAGACCAATATCCTCATATGACCGTGCGGTACCGGAATTATAATTACCAGTTCCAAGATGGCAATAGCGCAATGTCGATCCATCCGGCTCAAGCCGTACCACCAAAACAGCTTTAAGATGAGTCTTTAGACCAGCCAGTCCGTAAACAACATGAACGCCGGCTTCCTCTAGAGCCCTAGCCCAGGCTATGTTTGCTTTCTCATCAAAGCGGGCTTTAACCTCAACCAATACAGCAACCTGTTTGCCGGATTCAGCAGCTTTGATTAATGAAGCCACTATCCGAGAGTCCCCAGATGTGCGGTACAACGTCTGTTTAATAGCCAATACGTCCGGATCCGCAGCGGCGTGTTCTATGAATCTCTCCACAGTGGCTGAGAAAGATTCGTAGGGGTGATGCACTAAAATATCACCGCCCCGTAGCATCGCAAAAAACTCGCCAGGTTCTGCATCTGCATCAGCAAATACCTGAGGCGTCACCGGTATCCAGTCAGGATCATGAAGACCAGGGCGCTCAAGGGCATAAATTCCCCAAAATCCGCTCAAATCCAATGGATGATCACAGCAGTAGATATCATCTGGGTGAAGCCTTAATTCCTTAAGAAGTAGATTGGCAACGTCGGGATCGGGTACTCCATAAAAATCAAGCTTTACTGCACGCCCAAATCTCCTTCGGCGGAGTTCCATCTCCACAAAGGCCAGAAGATCATCTGCCTCCTCTTCCTCAAGGGTGAGATCAGCATTGCGGCTTACCCTAAAAACATAGATGTCTCCGATTTCCATCTCCGGGAAAAGCTGAGAAAGATGGGCCGAGATTACCTGCTCCAACAGAATGAATCTGGATCCACCAGGCAATTTGATGAACCTTGGCAGTGTGGCTGGAACCTTGATTCGGGCAAATCGAGAAATTTCACTGAGAGGATCGATAACCCTGACCAACAAGTTTAGAGACAGGTTGGATATATAGGGAAACGGATGGGTTGGATCAACTGAAAGCGGAGTCAGAACCGGGAATATCGTACGAAGAAACAGCTGATGAACAAATTCTAATTCATCCTTGTCCAGATCATTATATTCAAGAATGTGGATACCGCTTTGGGACAGACCCGGGACTATCCCCTTGTTGTATATCTCATCGATCCGCTCGATGAGCATAGACATTTTAGCCCTAATAGCCTTGAGCTGGTCCCGTGACGAAAGTCCATCTGGAGTAAGAGATCTGACGCCGGCAGCCAACTGATCCTTCAGTCCAGCAACCCGAACTTGAAAAAATTCATCAATCCCGCTTGAAATTATCGCGAGAAATTTAGCTCGCTCAAGTAAGGGAATAGAGTCATCGCCAGCTAAATCCGCAATTCTAAAGGCGAAATCTATCCAAGAAAGCTCACGATTTATAAATCGGTGGCTTCCAAACTCTTCTATTTCGCGTTGTGAGATGAATCCCATATAAACCTAGGGTATTTGCTCCAGGTTCCATTGTACGCTATAACCACTGCCTAAATCCGGCTTCCCGTTATAATCTCCAATACCAGTGACTCCAAAGTCATCCAATTTCACCGCGATAACAACAAGTATGGTCTGGCGAATCCGTCGAAATATGATCTTCTTTTCTCGAGTTCTTTATTCCTCTACCCTCGGCCCTCGGCGGTTTCTCGAAATAGGTTTTTCCCAGTCACCGCTGTAATCCGCTAACTAAGTGCTCGACATGGAACAGTCCAAAAGAAAGGAAATATATCTCCGTTGTGAGAGGCTATTAAAGGCTACCATAGCTTTAGTAAATCACCGACTATAGTGAGTAACCATGAATGCCGGTGGATCAACTCTTGCTCAGACACCCGTACAGGCGGGATGGAGGAGGGTTCTACACCTAGGTTCTCCCAACAAGCGCAGAACCACCGAATTCGGACTGCTGGTGATATCGATAATCATCACCATCTCGGCATACATAATTGCATCACTTGGCCATACCGCATCAATACCTGGAAACATCTTGCCAATACTAATTGCAATGTTGGCACTAAGTCTTGCTGCCCATATCGGAAACCGAAAGTTAGCCCCCAACGCAGATCCTGTAATTCTTCCAATCGCCTCGCTGTTAAATGGTCTTGGTTTTGTGATGATAACCAGGTTGGACTACCATCAGGCCATTTTGCAGGCAATTTGGAGTACCGTAGGAGTTGCCTTATATCTCGTCACTCTGGTGTTGGTTCGCAACTCATCGGTATTGGACCGCTACCGATACCTTTTAGCCGGTGGAGGAATTCTGTTACTGATAATGCCCCTTGTGCCGGGCATTGGAGTCAATATTAATGGAACGAGACTCTGGATACATGTAGGATCGCTAACGTTTCAGCCGGTCGAAGCTGCAAAGCTTATGCTGGCAGTCTTTTTCTCGTCATATTTTGTGGAAAAGCGAGAACTGCTGGGCCATCCATTAGCTGGCAATAAAAAATCGACCATAATTGAACCCAGAGCTCTAGGCCCCATCTTTGTGGCATGGGTGGTCTCATTACTTATAATGACGGCTGAACATGACGTCGGATTCTCGCTACTTATATTTTTACTTTTCATTATCACGATCTGGCTGGCCACTTCGCGCAAAACATACCTCTTTCTAGGTGGAATACTGTTTGCTGTGGGTGCCGGAGTTGGCACTCTCTTATTTGCTCACGTAAAAGAGCGGCTTGTCATTTGGCTTGACCCATGGAAGTATGCCGCCAACATTGGATACCAGCTAATCCAGGGGCAATATGCGCTCGGATTTGGAGGAGTGGGTGGAACCGGACTAGGAAGAGGTCATCCGGGAATCATACCGGTCGTATCAAGTGACTTCATCTTTGCGGCAATCGGAGAGGAAATGGGCCTCCTAGGCACCAGCGCGATTGTATTCGCATTTCTGTTGATCGTGGGTTCTGGACTTCGAATAGCGCTTCGAGCCAAAAACGACTTCTCCAAATTACTTGCCGCGTCACTGACTGCCATTATTGGCCTGCAATCATTCTTTATCATGGCTGGAATAACCAGAATTTTGCCCCTCACCGGGGTTACCCTTCCCTTCGTTGCCTACGGTGGTTCCTCCTTGGTGGCAAACTACGTATTGATTGCAATACTTATGAGAATCTCTAACGAGGGCAACTCTTAGAGCACCACAAAATAAACAGCCCGTGTTTTACACAAAAAGCGACTCATCAACCAAAATTGGCACCGGCAGAGCCTGCCCCAATGCAACAATCACTCCATCGGAAGGTCTGCAAGGAAACATTCTCGGCCTCCCTGAGGCTCCAACCACTGTAACCTGGCCAAGGTATACTCCTCCACTCTTGCCGGTTATCTGCACCACCTCAATACTAAGATCAAATGCTGCCAGAATGTCACACAAAAGATCCCCAGTCATAGGCCGCGGAGCCCCCTTTCCCGATAGCATCCCAGCAATTATCCCAGCCTGCTCAAGAGAAATGGGAATAGAGAGCGAACGTTTTGGCGGATCCAATTCGACAAGGTAAAGGCGCCCAAACGTCTCCGGAAGAAGAACTCTAACGTCAGAAACAACCACTTGGCGCAGCATCGGAACTCTATCAGAAGGTCCCAGTAGGGTAATGTCCTCCTCAGCTGATGATTTGTCAGGGCTAAAATCCACCTCACCCGATTGCCCCAGGCCTTCGGAGGGCTCGCTCACTTTGGATTCCTCATCCCGACGTTCAACACCAAACCTATTGAAGCAAAAAATGCAAGTACCGCCGAACCCCCATAACTCATAAACGGAAGTGGAATCCCGGTAATGGGCATAATACCCATTGTCATCCCTGCATTCTGAAAAATTGAGAATGCCAACAGGCCTAGCACCCCTCCGGCCAACATCCTTCCCAATGGATCCTTAGCCCGCTTCATAATGCACCAAACCCGCCAGACCATGTAGGCATAGGCCAGCAGCAAGCCGCCGGCGCCAACGAAACCGAGCTGCTCCCCCACCGCTGTAAAAATGAAGTCAGTCTGCTGCTCCGGAACGTAAGATAGGTTTGTCTGGGGACCATGAAAGATTCCGGTGCCAAACAAACCGCCAGACCCAATTGCTATCTTCGACTGAGCAAGGTTGTAGCCTGCCTGTAATGCAGAGGTCTTCGGATTCACAAACGACGTCAGCCTTTGAAGCTGATACTTCTGCAAAATGCCAAGTGATAAAATCGCCACAATCGCCAAAGCACCCAGTAGGAAAAGGACAGCCAGCCACTTTAGTGGAACCTTAGCCAACACCAGCATCGTCAGTAACACCGAACCCATAACCAGGGCAGTGCCGATATCAGGCTGCTTTATGACCAGCAACATTGGGAAACCAGCCATCACCAGAATCTTAACCAGCATCTTTGCATCAAGCTCCTCATCCTGATGTGCTTGAAGATATGCAGCTATAGCGAGAATGATTGCCAATGCAGCGAATTCTGATGGCTGGAATTGAACAGGACCCAGCTGATACCACCGCTGTGATCCCAAAGCCCTCTTCCCTATTGGGGTTAGAACTCCCAGCAACGCCATGACTATCGCCCCATAAGCTAAAAATCCAAGGTTCCCGAGCTGGTGATAGTCGATGGTGACAATTACAAACATCACCACTATCCCAATCAATACATAGACCGCTTGATGCTCAAGGTAGGAATATCGATTTAGCCCAGCTAAAATAAGTTTTTCCCTGGTTGCTGAGTACACCATTATCACACCCAGAAAAGCGGTGGAAACAGTGACAGCAAAAAGGGTAAAGTCAAAATGCAGAAGAGTCTGTCGCCAACCCTTTGATCGGTCAACTAACATTAACTCTCCCCTAAACTAAATATAACAAAGTAAGACATAAATGGCATTTGAACCTAGCAGATTTCTAACATATATAACGCTACTAGAAGGTTAGATAAGGCTAGTAGCACCAACTGCATATGCATTCGAGTGATTTTAAGGCTACATTAAAATTTAGTCTTTTAACCTTAGCTTTACCGACAGGAGCAACCTAGATGAGCGTATTCAAAAGAATGTCACAAGTCTTCCAACAAAAGGCTAACGCGGCTCTAAATAAAGTTGAGGATCCCACTCAAGCTCTGGATCTTTCATATCAGAAGATGCTTGAGAATCTACAACAAGTCCGAAGGTCAATTGCTGACGTACTTACATCACAAAAGAGACTTGAAGCTCAACAAGCCACACTACAGGCACAGTATGACAAACTTCAAGGCCAGGCTAGACAAGCTCTTCAGCAGGGTCAGGAAGACCTCGCTAAAACGGCTCTAAGCCGGGCCACAACTGTCAAAGGCCAGATTGAACAACTTACTCCGCAGATAGAGCAGTTGAGATCCCAGGAACAATCGCTTGAAGATACCGGGCAAAAATTGCAAGCCAAGTTAGAGCTATTTAGATCCCAAAAAGATTCAATGAAGGCACAGTACACTGCTGCCAAAGCCTCGACTAATGCCATGGAAGGCCTGACAGGGCTGTCAGAGAACATGACCGATGTCTCGATGATGATAGATAGGGCTCAAGATAAAATCACCGAATTGCAGGCCAGATCCGCAGCAGTAGGGGAACTGGCAGACTCTGGGGTTCTAAATAATCTGGCGATCGGTTCTGCATCAACTGACGACATCGAAGCCCAATTGCAAAAAGGGTCCGTTGATTCAAATGTCGACTATCAGTTGGAAGCGATGAAAGCAGAATTAGGCGTGGGCGATGAAACTAAACCAACTCAGCAGAAGTCAGTTCCCCCTTCAGCCTCTGAAGGTGGCAAGACTATGGTAATAAGAATTACCGGAGATTCGCTTTACGAAGTTCCCGAATCGATCAAGCCGGCACTTGATGGACTGGATCAAGCGCTCGAAAAAGCAATCACTGAAAACGACTCCGAATCATTTGCAAGTTGCACAGCCGAGCTGATTAAATTAATTCACGCGACCGGAAAGCCGCTTTCAGATGATGCTCTGCGTCCGTCGGACCTGATAGTTCCGTCGCAGGAGATGACGCTCGACCAGGCAAAAGAACTTCTTGGCGCTGATGGATCACAAAGCTGATTATTTAAGAAGCTGACGTTCTGCCGCAAATAGAGCTGGAGAAACCTTCAGAACAATATGGTTGCCCGTTTGTCTTTCAGCGGTTGACGCTTCATCTGGCGGATGCGCTTAGCCTGGATATCCCCTAGATAAATATGTCCACCTCGGTCACTAGACTCTGCAGAGAATAACGCTCAGTGCTTTTGGGGCTGTCTTGCGATTTAGAACTAAGGCTGCCCGTGTGGCGATTCCACACGGCTGTCCTCCATCTCACTGAATTAGACCTTAGTGGCTAGCAGGCTTATTATGGTCTCGGATTACGGAACCAAGACACGGTGTCCATTGCTCAATTGATACAAGTTTGCCGCATCAAGAGCATTGCCGCCAGTCCCGTTATAACTAACCGATCCAGCCAGGGTTTGCGTATTCTTAAGCAGTCCTAAAGACGCTATATAATTCTGTCGATTCAGGGCAACTGACTTGTCTGCCTTAAGTGCAGCCACTGCCACTTGCGCACACTCCCAACCCCACGCAGAAAACTGGTTGATCGTTTGGGTAGGCTGATACGTGTGCATGGCTGCCTCGAAGCTTGTTATTTCCGGATTTTTAGTAGCGGGCTGAAGCGGTGGAATGAATCCTGATACATACAGGTTGTTCAGCCCTGAACCTCCAGTCGAATATGCTCCTGCAGTCAAAGAGGTCTGGCTTAAAATAATCCTGGGATTCAATCCCACCGAACTGAACGAGTCAAGAATATTACCCACAGCTCCAGGCTTAGCAAATATTATAACTGTCTTTGCAGACTCAGCCTGGATCTCGGAAACTTGATTAGAAAAGTCGGTGTCAGTAGGTCTAAAAGGGATCAATGTCGCAGAGGCAGGCAGAACCGACTGGTAACCGGAAAGTAAGGCCAATCCAAATGGATCATTCTGATAAAGAATTACCACCTTGCCGGAAACTTTCGACCCCTGCATAAATCCCGCTATTGCCCTTCCTTCGGTAACGTAAGAAGGACCTATATTGAATACATATGGACGCGTGACCTCATAAAGAGGCGGGGCGCCTGTAATGGAGCCTATCAAGGGAATATTATTGGTTTGGATTTGAGCCAAACCCGGACTTATCTCGCTAAATGGTCCAGTCCCTAAAATTCCGAATACATGTCCTTTTGATGCCAAATTAGAGATGCTCTTTCCAGTAATACCATTGCTGCTCGAAATCACCGAACTGAGAACCAGTTTTCTGCCTTTGACACCCCCACCTGCATTGATGCTGTCAAAATATGCCCTGATGCCGGAGCTCACCGCTGCGTAAGAAGGCATGTCTGTCTGAGGAATAACCTCCCCAAAAGCTACGGAGGTACTGGAAACACCTGGAACAACGCTAGTCTGCGTCGGAACCGTCGAAAGGGAAGAACTGCCCTTTCCTGTGGATAAGCCGCATCCAGACAATCCAACCGCTGCAGAGAGGCAGAAGAAAAAAATGGCGGTTGATTTTCCAAAAGCCTTAGAACTTTTCAAAGATAAAGCCAATTTTGGTACCTAGTAAAATCCATGTAATAAAATCCTAAACCGTATACCCTATGCTGATCCATCCAGCAAAACTAACCTACGTCCTTGCTTTAACCGCCATCCAGCTGCCACGACGATTGACCAAATTAGTGCGACCCGGCACGGCCACGAGCAACCAAATTTGCGGCCTCCAGCATCCCGCTCACTGGAGCTTTCTTGCCTGTCCAAATTGTGAAAGCCCGGGCTGCCTGAAACGTAAGCATCCCGATTCCGTTTGACACTTTTGCTCCAGCTTCAAGAGAGTGCTTCAAAAGGGGCGTGGTCAGGGGGAAATAAATAATGTCACATACAAAGTGATTCTGCTTGATTAGCCCGCTCGAAAGCGGAGTCAATCCGCTCCCCTCGGTGTCAGCCATCCCAACGCTCGTGGCATTGATGATTATGTCAACGTGGGCCGCATCACCAGCAACTCCTTTTCGGGCAATCCCACCCCCCAAATCGAGCACCCTTTCGACCGCGTCAGAATTACGCCCGACCACAACCACCTCTTTAACTTTGGCATCCGCAAGGGCTAGAACGATAGCTCGGGCGGCCCCACCAGTCCCAAGAATCAGAACTGATCTACCAGCGATCTCATCTTTTAAATCTGCCTGCAGCGACTCCACCAAGGCAGGACCATCAGTTGAGTCACCCACCAACTTGCCACCCTCCCAAAATACACAGTTGACTGACCCTAGCCGCTTAGACCTATCCGTAACTCTGTCCAAATGCTGAATGATGGCTTCCTTGTGTGGCATGGTAACCGAAAGTCCTGATATACCCAGCGCCCTGACTCCATCCATTGCTTTACCAAGGCCAGATCTTGAGACTCCAAGCGCAACAAACACTGCGTCAACGTTGGCTTCGGTAAAAGCTCTGTTGAGCAAAACTGGCGACAAGGAATGGTCTATTGGATCACCAATCACAGCAAAAACCTTGGTTGTCCCCGTGGGCCACGGAAGGCCACTAAATTTTCGATCACTTATCACTATTTAACCCAAGCCCCTACTTTGTGCCAACTTTTCATTTGCCAATTGTCCAGCGTAGGTTGACGAGAACGCTTCCTTGCCATCAGGCTGTACCACCACGTAATATAACCAGTTTCCAGTTGCGGGATGCAACGCATCCTCTAACGCAGCCTGAGATGGAATAGAAATTGGGGTGGGAGGCAGCCCATGATGCAGATAGGTATTGTACGGGGAATTGATCTGAAGGTCTGCCAAACTCAGATGGCTTACATTGTTTCCCAGCGCGTAAAACACTGTCGAATCAAGCTGCAGCTTCATGTGGCTGGAAAGCCTGTTCAAAATTACCCGCGCCACCTTGTTACCATCGCCTGGATATAAAGCCTCTTTTTCAATTATTGAGGCCATTGTGACAATCTGATATCCAGTTAGGCCATTTGACACTGTCTTAGGGGTAAGACCTATTGCCTTGGCATGAGAATCAAACGAATTGACCATCAATTGCAGTATCGCCCTATTCGAGGTGGACGGGTCAAAACTGTAGGTATCCGGATACAAAAGCCCCTCGAGAGAGTTGACTCCTTTGGGCTCAAAGGGTGACCGCACTTGGCCGGACTCAGCCACCTTCAAAAAGTCAGCCGCAGAATGTCCCGGAATCTTGCCCACCTTAACTGCAATTTGAGCAAGTGTGAGTCCATCAGGTACTGTCAACTTGTCAAGCAAAGGGCCTTTGGTCAACGTTGTTATGACCTTATGAAAGGACTCGTCTTTTACAAATACATAGGACCCCGTACGTAAAAGCACGGCCGGCTGAGTTTGCAACCAAATTTTGAAGATTAGTGAGGAACCAATAACTTTTTTTAGAGCTAAAAGATTTGCAAACTGGCTTAAACCCTCCCCGGAACTGACAGTCAACGTTACTTTCTGATTAGAGGACCCTCCATCTACCTGTGAACGATAGTAGGAGTATGCTCCCAGAAATACAACTAAAAGCAATATCAAAAGACTAAGCGGAATCCACCTTCTCTTCCGAGAGTGCCCAGAAATGTTGAAATAATCTCTGCCTCCCCGCTCAAGAAGTGTCCCTGATTCGGAAGAGCGATTCCCACCAAAAGACCGGTTCTCAAAACTCAATTACTCATCCACTCTCTTGTCGAGGTACGACTGAAGCATAACTGCGGCTGCTGAAGCGTCAACCACTGATCGTTGAGCCTTGGCCGACATGTTAGCTTGCCTAAGTAGTCGTGATGCCTCAGCAGTGGTGAACCTCTCATCGTGAAAAATTACATCGATTTCAAGCAGCTTCTTCAATTGTCCGACAAAGGTTTTCATTGCCTGGACACTGGATCCGGGCTGACCAGAAAGACTCACCGGATAACCCACCACCACCAAATCCGGCTCGAACTCCCGAATCGCCGAGGCTAGTCGCCTTAGATCCTGTGCCAAATCATTGCTGCGGGTAAAAGAGGCAGAAGGAACTGCGATCCTCCCAGCTGAATCGGACACTGAAATCCCAATTCGCCTTTGACCATAATCAAGTCCAACGTAACGCACAATCAGTTATCAATACCGCTAAATAGTTGCCCTTCTATAATGTTGAGGGCTTCGCCAATTTTATCTACATTTCTTCCACCAGCCTGTGCGAATTCAGCTTGGCGGCCAGTGCCCCCTCCTAGAACCTTCGCTGCATCCTTCAAAAGATCCGATGCAATAATATTTGACTCCGGTTTTACCGCTGCAACCAGCGAAACCTTGTCGCCGTCCGGAGTGCCAATCAATACTACTGCTTCAACCTGATCTGACGATTTCAGCATAAGGCTCAACTCGCGCATTAGCTCGGGCGTCAATGAATCGACACGACTCAATATCCTCCCAGACCGAATCTTTGAAAGCAATTCGGACTGCAGCCGGGATAATTCCTTAGACTGGTAACCCTTGACTTGCGCAATAAGTTCATTCTCTCGGCTCTTGATACTTTCTATTTTCTTCAATACTTCATCCGGAGAAACCCGAAGCGACTCAGCCACCTCTTTTACGGTCTTATCAAGCTCAAATATGTGCTCCAGCGCTCCAATCCCGGATAAAGCCTCAAGACGTCTGGTATTAGCGCCGATCGAGCTTTCGGAAATAACTATCACAGGACCAATCGCCCCCAGTTGATCTACATGGGTTCCTCCACAAAGCTCAAGCGATATCTCTCCGGCTCTCACCATCCGAACTCTGTCTCCGTATTTGTCACCAAAAAAAGCGATTGCACCCTTCTCTAACGCTTCGGATTTCTCGATTTCCTCCACGATTACCTGAGCGTTTGAGAGGGTCTCCCGGTTGACAAGCTCCTCCACGTCGCGAATCTCGTCATCAGACATTGGACCCCAATGGGAAAAGTCAAACCTAAGCCGATCAGGAGCGACCAGGCTTCCCTGCTGCTTCACATGATCCCCGAGCACGGTTCTTAGGGCTGCATGCAAAAGGTGGGTGGCTGTATGATTTCTTCTGATTGCTTCGCGTCTTGATGCATCGACCTTCAGCTGACTGACCTGGCCAAGTATAAGTTCTCCAGACTCTCTAACGCAAATATGGCGGATCATCGAAGGCAAGGCATAATTCGTATCCACCACTTGCACAGTACCCGTCTCAGTCTCTATGATCCCAGCATCACCGACCTGTCCACCGCTTTCAGCATAAAAAGGAGTCTTATCGAAAAAAAGCTCAAGTCGGTCAGACGTGGCCAGATCAATAATCCCAATTAATCGGGCAGTGTCTTCAAGATTCTGATATCCGGTAAATGCAGTCGGACCGAACTGTTCACTTATCTCCTTGTATTGCTCCAAAACCTCAGCGCTTACTCCAGATCCCTTTCCTGTACTACGCGCCCTGTCTCGCTGTATCTGCATCTGATTATTGAAACCATCACGATCAACTATGACTCCTCTTTCGGATGCAATTTCCTCTGTCAGCTCAATTGGGAAACCGTAAGTGTCATGTAGTTTAAATGCCGCTTCACCCGATACCATCTTGCCCGATTCAAGTTCCTGGTCGAGTAGCAAACTACCCGATTTCAGGGTGTTTCGGAAACGTTCTTCTTCCCTGGCGACAACGGAGATAATAAAGTCTTTCTGGGTCTTCAGTTCGGGATAAGCTGACCCCATCACCGAAACCACTTCTTCCACCAACTGCGGCGTAACCGACTCTTCCCTGCCCAGACTGTAAGACCTGAGGGCTGCTCTTCTGATAATACGCCTAAGCACATAACCTCTTCCCTCGTTGGAGGGGAATACCCCATCGGCCACCAGAAATGACATAGATCTGGCATGATCGGCCATAATCCTAAGAGCTACGTCACTTCGTTCATCTTTGCCGTAAGTAGTCTTTGTTGCCCGGGCTGCAGTCTCTAGAATAGGCCGGACCACATCGGTATCATAAACCGAGCCCTTACCTTGGAGAATTGGGAGAATCCTCTCCAACCCAGCACCGGTGTCTATGGAAGGCTTTGGCAACGGAAGAAGCTCTTGATTACCTTGCCGATTGTACTGCATAAAAACCAGGTTCCAAATCTCCAGGAAACGTTCATCTGAACCAAATGCGGGTCCCCCTGGTTCACCAAATTCGATGCCTTTGTCGAAGTAAATTTCCGAGCAGGGACCGCATGGCCCAACCTCGCCCATCTGCCACCAGTTATCTTCGTCCAGTCGCTGAATGCGTTCGGGCTTTACTCCAACCGTGTCCCGCCAGATTGCTTCGCTCTCATCATCATCCAGATGCACAGTCACCCACAATCGATCGGGATCCAGTCCCAGGACCTCGGTGACTAATTCCCAAGCATACGGAATGGCAACATCTTTAAAGTAATCACCAAATGAGAAATTTCCCAACATCTCAAAAAAAGTAAGATGACGCATGGTCCTTCCAATTTGGTCCAGATCATTATGCTTGCCCCCAGCTCTCATGCATTTCTGCACAGAAGTTGCCCGCTTGAACGGTGCTGCCTCCTCACCAAGGAAGTAGGGTTTAAACGGGACCATTCCCGCTACGGTAAACAGCAAAGTTGGATCATGCGGTATCAAAGAAGCCGAAGGCACCGATACGTGTCCCTTATCGGTAAAAAATTTAGTAAATGCTGCCCGAAGTTGATTAGATTCCATTTCCTAGCCAGCCTATATCCTTTGGAACAATAAAAGTTCTCTCACGGCTACGACCGGACTTTTCTCTTCGGAGGAAGCCCCATCTCCTGCCGCAAACTTATTTCTGCGGAGGCCATTTCGCTTCTGGCCTCCAAAATCGCTTCGCTCAGGCGGTCTTTTACTGCGCTGGCCGAATCAAGTGCCATCTTTGATACAGCCAAGGGAGTGACTTCCTGGATTTTATTCCTAATCTTCTTTCTGACCCACAGGGTCATACTTACTCCAAAACCTGTGCCAGTTATAAACCAGCGAATTCGCTTCATCATCTCCGCCTCTTCCCTCCCGTCGATGAACCAGACAGCCTGAATACGGAAATTAACTTATCCATACCAGCTCTAAGGGCCCGAACGCGAACAATGGGAGCCGCAACCGCGCTAAAGGCAAGTTTGCTTGCGCTTCCCATTGAATCAGCAACCTTGCCGGCCGAATCTAGCAGGATTTCGAACTTGTTTACATCTAGATTCGCATCCTCGACTAAGACTGAAACATCCTTTAGCAACTTGCCAAGCTGGCTATCAAGTCTCTCTAGACCGCTTCCAATCTCTACAAGCTGGGTACGAACTTGTTTAACAAGGCTGAGAGCTAGTACCAAAGCTATGACTAATCCGACTACAAGTATTACTCCCAACCACAACAACGCAACCACCACTACCCTCTTTCACCCACTCGAAAGTTACTCTGCTTCGTCAACAAGAAACCTCATTGGAGCCAGATTATCCGGAAAATATTTTCTGCTATCTGAAGTGGTGACACTCTTACCCCGACTCCGCTCAATATCTACAATTCCACCTCGGATACTCTGTGGAACTCCTAAATTCGTAGTTCTTCCCGCCACGTCGATAGCCCGATTTATGGCATTATAGGCTGACTTGGATTTACCCGCCCGACAAAGATAGGCTACAGCATGAGCCAGGTTGATTCTTATCTCAGGCATACCGATGGTCTCACAGGCGGTAGCTACAGCATGAGCCAACAACAGAGCTTGGGGGTCAGCTAAGCCCACATCCTCGGAAGCAAAAATCACAAGACGCCTGGCGATATAGCGTGGATCCTCACCTTCGACCAACAATCGTGCAAGCCAGTAGAGCGCAGCATCAGATTCGGATGCACGCATTGACTTTATTAGTGCCGAAGTCATCTCAAAGTGACCAGAAGCAGACAGCCCTTTACTTACTCTCATCCGGACCGACCTGACATCAACGTCAGTGATGGTGATGACTTGACTTCCCTTTCGACCTATAGCTGAAACGTATGCTGCTTCAAAAATATTCAGGGCCGATCGCAAGTCACCACCACTTAGCTGATATATCAATTCATTTACCGATGTGTCCATGCGAGCCTGGAAATATTGAGCAGCCCTTGAAAGCACTTCTGCAATCTCGCTATCGCCCAACGGCTGCAGCTCAACAACGTGAAGCCTTGAAAGTAGAGGCTGGCTGATAGACATCCAGGGGTTTTCTGTCGTAGCTCCAAATAAGACAAACTCACCATCTTCAACTGGTGATAGCAACGAGTCGCTTTGCACCCTCGTCAATCTATGGATCTCATCAATAAAAATTACGGTGGTCATTCCCTGAATTTCAATCGCACGAATTGCCTCCCTTTGGGCCTCTTTGATCTCTTTCACTCCTAAAGAGGTTGCCAAAAGAGGGACAAACCGGGCTCCCAGCTCTTTAGCAATCAGGCCAGCAATGGTAGTTTTACCCGTCCCAGGCGGTCCCGAAAATACAAGAGATAGAAAATGCTTGGAATTCAATATCGAATTGACTACTCCACCCTCTCCGAGGATGTCCTTATGTCCAACCACTTCTGCGATTGTTTTGGGACGCAGGGCAGCAGCAAGCGGCATTTGGGCGCGCAGTTCTTTGTTTTCAAATAACGAATCCCTGCCTGCTTTATCCATAATCCCGCCTGAACTACCGCAAATTCCTAGATCTGGTTTTTACTCACGGGCTTCACCGAAAGACCAAGCAGATCCCAACTGCTCTTTTCAAGCGGCTTGGGTGCCCCTGTCATGAGGTCAGATCCAGATTGAGTCTTCGGAAACGCTATGACTTCTCTGATATTGTCTTCTCCAACCAGAAGTGCAGTCAATCTATCAATGCCAAATGCAAAACCTCCATGCGGGGGAGCACCGAATCTAAACGCCTCTAGCAGGAATCCAAATCGATTCTTCGCCTCTTCTGTACTGATTCCAAGCAAAGAGAAAATCCTTGCCTGTATGTCACTGCGGTGGATTCTGATACTGCCGGAACCAAGCTCCCAGCCGTTTAGAACCAAGTCGTACGACTGTGACCTTACACTAAGCGGGTCTGATTCGAGCTTGTCGAAATCATCCTGATTGGGCATAGTAAAAGGATGATGGGCTGAAATCAGGCTGCCATCTTCGCTCATACCTTCAAATAACGGAAAATCCACCACCCATACGTAAGTGAACTGATTTGGGTCAGCCAGCTTTCTTCCGAGCTCCAACCTGAGCTGACCAAGCACTTGGCAGGCCGATTGCCACTCATCAGCCACCATAAGAATAACTGATCCAGCCTTGGCGCCAACCTTGGCAATCAGCTCCCGCGACTCAGCATCAGAAATGAACTTGGCCACCGGAGAATCGAGTGTAAGCTCCCCATCTTTTGATTCCACCCGTAACCACAAAAGTCCCTTAGCCCCCAGAGCTTTGGCCCTATCAACCAATCCATCCAATTTCGACCGAGTAAGTTCGGAAGGATTAGGTGCAACCAAAGCCTTGACACATGGGGCTGAAAGAGCCCGCACCTGCGTATCTGCAAATATATCCGTAACGTCAATCAAAGTGTGACCAAATCTCATATCTGGCTTGTCAACGCCATACAGGTCAATAGCATCCCGCCAGGTGATTCTGCCGATAGGATCTACATGTTCGAGTCCTACAGCCCTTGAAGCACCCATAACTGCATCAGATATAAATTCCATCACATCATCCTGGCTCACAAACGACGCTTCCAAATCCAGTTGTGTGAACTCAAACTGCCTGTCCGCCCTTAAGTCTTCGTCCCGAAGACATCTCGCAATCTGGTAATAGCGGTCAAAGCCAGAAACCATTAACAACTGCTTCGCAATCTGTGGCGACTGTGGCAAAACATAACTACTGCCATGGTTCAAGCGAGACGGTACCACAAATTCCCTCGCACCTTCAGGAGTAGGAGTCCACAATAAAGGCGTCTCGAGTTCGGTGAAACCCTGTCTCTCCATCGAGGCACGAATTGCACTGTTTATCCTGGCTCGAGCCCTAAGATTCGACTGCATCTTCTCCCTTCGCAGATCAAGATATCTGAATCTCAGCCTTGTGGATTCATCGACTTCGACCCTATCGGTAAGTGAAAATGGAGGCGGATCGGCCTGCGCTAGCAACTCAATCTCACTATCTGTCAACTCAACCTGGCCGGTATCGAGAGATGAATTCTCTGTTCCCTCCGGCCTCCTGGTGACCTTACCTTTAACTCTGACAACATACTCAGCACGTAGTTCAACGGACGAATGGGCTACGACCTGAACTATCCCACTGAAATCTCTCACATCGATAAAGACCAGGTGCTCCCCGTGTTCCCTGACTTTGGAAACCCAGCCGCATACGGTAACGCTAGCCCCGAGGTCTTTCTCAGAAATGGTTCCTATATATCGGTCTCGTAATCCCCTGGGCTCTATGGTTGGGTAGTTTGTGATTACGGAAGGTCCAGAACTTGATTCCATTCAAATCTCTCAATCAATAAATATTTAGATGGCGCGGTATGCGATAGAGCCTAGAAGGTAAGCCAAACCGACCACTTTACAGTTGCAAAATTTTAGCACTGGGGCCACTTGGCCCCGTCCAATAAACTATCGGTCTCGTTACCCTCACTTACCAAAGTGGTCTGCGGCGCTGAGCGATCATTAGCCATAGCCAGGCTAATGATTATTCTTGGCTGGAAGTGCTCGATAGGCGTCAAATACAGAGTCCAGCCGCTTGAGCGAAGCTAACACGGACTCAAGATGAGATGGATCAGCCAACTCAAATTCAAACTTCATCCTTGAAACCCGATCCGGACCAGCGTGAGAGGAACTGGAAAGAATATTCAGATGATGCTCTGACAACACTCTGGTGACATCTGCCAGCAATCTGGATCGATCCAGTGCTTTCACTTCAACCGAAGCAGTAAATATACCGGTGGTGTCCCGGTCCCATTCCACCTCAATCAACCGGTCCTCATCAGAAAACGAGAGAGCAATTGCGTTACTGCAGTCGGTCCGGTGAACCGAAACTCCCCGCCCGCGAGTAACGAATCCTATGATGTCGTCACCCGGAACCGGTGAGCAGCATTTCGAGAGCCGAATCATGACATCATCAAGGCCTTCAACATATACTCCCGCGCCCTTTCGGCGCCTGTGCGATGACCTGTTTGTCGTTACAGTTGCGGGTAGCTGATCTTCGCCTTCCCCGCCCTTCAAATCCTTCAGGAGCCTTTGGGCAACCGAGCGCGCACTTACGTGCCCTTCACCAACTGCAGCATAGAGAGCATCAAGCTCTCCATATCCAAGCCCTTCGGAGATCTTTAATAGGGCCTCGGAATTAGACAGCTTCTGAGACGGCAGATTCTCCTTGCGTATCGCTTTAGCCAGCTCATCTTTGCCATTTTCGATCGCGTCTTCGCGGCGTTCCCGAGAAAACCACTGGCGAATCTTATTTCTAGCCCTGGGCGTCACCACGATCTTCAGCCAGTCCCGGCTCGGACCGGCATTCTGAACCTTAGAGGTGAAAATCTCGACGGTATCTCCACTTTTGAGCTTCGAGTCGAGCGGAACCAGCCTTTGATTCACTTTTGCCCCTATACAGCGGTGACCAACTTCAGTGTGAATCGAATAAGCAAAATCGATAGGAGTAGCTGCGGCAGGCAGGGTGACAACTTTACCTTTGGGAGTGAAGACATAAACTTCATCCAATTCAAGATCCAGCCTTAACGACTCCAGAAACTCAGCCGGATCCGGTGTGTCTTTTTGCCAATCCACGATGCGGCTCAGCCATGCCATCTCATCGCTACTGCTGCCTTCTTTATAACCCCAGTGGGCTGCCACCCCAAATTCAGCCCTCCTATGCATTTCCTGGGTCCTGATCTGGATCTCAAGCGGATTTCCGCCATGGGACACAACAGTGGTATGAAGAGACTGATACAGGTTGAACTTAGGTGAATTAATGTAATCTTTGAATCTTCCGGGAACCGGGGACCAGATCGAGTGCACCACCCCTAGCGCAGCCCAACAATCCTTTTCCGTTTCGGTTATCACTCTCATACCTATTATGTCGTAGATATCATCAAACTCTTTGGCCTTGACCACCATCTTCTCATAGATCGACCATAAATGCTTTGGCCTCCCCGAAACTTCCGCGGCAATGCCCACTTCATCAAGCCGATCCTTGGCTGCCTTAAGCACAATATCCAAATACTGATCACGCTCTGGGTTCCTGGAGGTAACCATCCTGTCAATCTCCGCATAACGCCGTGGGTGCAAAGAGGCGAAAGCAAGGTCCTCAAGCTGCCATCGAATCTCCTGAATACCCAGTCGATGAGCAAGCGGAGCGTATATGTCCAAGGTTTCCTGAGCGGTTCTTCTTTGTTTCCACTCCGGCAGTACCCCAATAGTGCGCATATTGTGCAAGCGGTCGGCAAGCTTTATAACCAGCACCCTGGGATCTTTAGCCATAGCCAAAAGCATCTTCCTCATTGAAGCTGCCTGCTGAGCCTCTTTCGATTCAAAACTGAGACGATCCAGCTTGGTGACACCGTCAACTATTGCAGCAACAGCTGGGTCGTACTGTTCAGCTACCTCGTCCAGTGAAAGATCAGTGTCCTCTACAGCATCGTGAAGCAGTGCAGCAGAAATGGTGACATCATCCACCCCCAGCTGCGCTACGATTTTAGCCACCCCGTAAGGATGGATAAAATAGGGTTCTCCAGTTGCCCGAACCTGACCGCTGTGAGCCACAAGCCCACCCTCAAAAGCCTTTTCGATCAGCTTGGTAGAACGCACTGGATGCCTCGACGTATATTCATCAAGAAGATACTCAAGGCCCGAGAAATTATTATCCATCTTCTTACCTGCTGTCACTTCGGACATAACTGTATTCTACTATCACTTCCAGGTGCTATCTCACACCCTTGGGATTTGCCCTTATCAGCGACGCTTGTTTTTGGACTTCTTTTTAGAGCTGGGACGGGTTGAACCATGAAGCGATTCCACACTGACAAGACGTGAGCCGGAGCCGGAGCCAGCAGCCACCTCGGCCTTAGGGCGTAAGTCACTTTTAGGGTCATCGCGATTTCCCTCAGCGGCCCCAATCTTGCCCCTTTGTGCCTTGCTTGCACGCTTTCCTGACCCGATGGTTTGGCGCAACGTCTTATACCGAGGCTCTTTCTCTTTGATCCAGGCCAATATCGGCGAGGCTATAAATATCGAGGAGTAAGCTCCGGTAGTCAAACCGACAAATAGAGCAAGTCCGAAGTTTTTGAGAGTTGTGGCCCCCATGATGTAAGCACCGACAACAAGTACCGAAAGAATCGGGATAATGGCCACCAACGATGTATTGATCGACCTGGCCAAAACCTGATTCATCGAGTCATTTACCGCGTCCGAATAGGTTCGGCGGCCGACATGAACCACGCTGACTATATTCTCACGAATCCTGTCAAATACGACGATGGTGTCGTATAGCGAATATCCCAAGATGGTTAGAAGCGCGATTACCGTAGATGGGGTCACTTGAAAACCGGAAAGAGAGTAGATCCCGACCGTGACTAAAATATCGTGGATCACTGCCAAGAGAGCAGCTGCAGCCATTTTGGGTTCGAACCTGAGCGAAATATAAATGGCAATCGCCAAAAAGAAGAAAATCAAAGCGGTTACCGCTTTGGATGTGATTACACCACCCCAAGTCGGTCCTACGTCCGTCAGTCCTACTTGATTAGGATTTATATGAGCAGCCTTGGCAAGGGCGGCCGACACTTGCGCCTCCTTGGCTGACTTGGCTGACTGGCTAAGCGTATTCAAGTCTGCCTCGACCTGAACCGTACGACCAGCTGAACTTCCCAGAGTCACAATCGTTGCAGAAGAAAGTCCATAGGGTGCAATTGCAGCTCTGGCCTGACTAACACTCAACGTGGCTGATGGAACTTCCCATGAAACGCCACCTTTGAAATCAATCCCAAAATTGAGGCCCCTGATAAGAAGAGATGATAAACCAATCAGGATGATTGCTCCGGAGAGCATAAACCACCTCTTGGAGTGGCCTATGAAGTCAATCTCCGTCTCACCCCGAAACAACCGCCCAAAACTGCGCTTCAAGCTGAATCGCTCACTCATTAGAACACTTCTCCAAGCCTTTCTAGATAAACTTTCCTATTCATATCAGCTAGATACCCCGACTGAAGTGCCAACTGGATTATTCAGGGGAGTTTGCACAGAACCAAGCCCGCGGGCCATTCCCAAAAATCCGGTACCAGTCACCTTGGCAGACTGGCCCAAAATAATTACCAGTGGGCGTGTAAAGACATAGGCGGTGATCACATCCAAAAGGGTCGAAATACCCAGGAAAAATGCAAATCCACGAACAGGTCCAATACTAAGAAGATAAAGAAGCAAAGCGCCTATAAAAGAGACAGCATCTGCAGCAATAATTGTTTTGAAAGCCCTTGAAAATCCCTTATCAACCGATGACCGGATAGTTTTACCGGCCCTGACCTCATCTTTCAAGCGTTCAAAAAATACAACGTAAGAGTCGACTGTCACTCCAACTGAGACTATTAAACCGGTAACGCCGGAAAGACCGAGACTCAGGCCGGATGAGTGACCCAAAAATGAGACAATGGCCCACAACAATGCAGCAGTTGTTCCAAGACCTAAAACAACCACGATTCCCAACAGCCTGTAATACAAAATGGTATATATCATGACGGCTGCAAGCCCGATTAGACCAGCTAAGACGCCGGCCTTGAGCGATGACGCCCCAAGCGTGGGAGAAACTGTCTGCACGGTTTGCTGCTGCAGTTGGACCGGAAGAGCTCCATACTTGAGCACTAACGCAAGATTCTGCGCCTGAGTTTGAGTAAAGCTTCCCGAAATCTGGCCTTGACCGCCAAAAGTTTTGGCGTTGATGGTGGGAGCAGATTCAACGGTTCCGTCTAATACAATCGCTATCTGCTGGTGATAATACTTGGTGGCTATGGCATCAAACTTTGGAGATCCAGCCGATGTGAGACTGAAATTTACTAGCCAGTTCCCGCTTGAATCCACCCCAGCAAAGGCTGACTTCAACGCTGCACCGGTAAGCAGCGTAGGTCCAACGATATAACGGGCACTCGGATCGCCGTGAATGGGAAGAAGCGCTGGCTTATTCTGGGGAACATTGGTGATCGATGTAGTAGGTACGTAAGCAAAGACGGTGGACTGCGCCTGAGTTGTCGGGCACTGCAGCGAGCCAGCACTGCTTGGAACCTTGAACCCTTTCGGAGGCTTTGCGTAAGCAGGCACCTGGCACAAGACTGGTCTAAAAGACAACTGGGCAGTTTGGCCAACAATCTTTAACGCCCTGGATGCATCTTTGACTCCCGGCAGCTGAACCACAATGTCGTTCCCCTGCTGAGAGATATTTGGCGAGGTGATACCTAGTGCGTCGACCCTGTTGCGGATGATCGAAATCGTCTGCTGTAAGGTGGCCTGAGAAACCGTTCTTGCTGGTTTATATACTACCGACGCTCCGCCTTGCAGATCCAGACCGAGAACTGGAGAATAGTGAGCGACCAACACGGCAATAAATGAACCGAGTGATATCACAATGGTTGCCACAACCATAATTATGTTCGAGCGCTTCATTTATAAATTCCAATCCCAAATTTGGACATAACAATCAACCGATATCGTTCATTTATTTTGAGTCACGTCAGCATCAGCCAAAGACGCGGGGATCTTGGCTGAACTGACTGCTCATAATCAAACTAAAACAGATTAGCGCTGCTCTCCCAAGTCATGATCATCAGGACCGATCTTTTTTTCCTCGGCATCGGAAACAGAATCCTCAATCGGATCACTATAGGGTGAACCAGGATCCGAACTTGAACCATTCTCGGAGGAAGCTTCTAGGTGATCGTGAAGCTGATTAAAGTCCTCATCAGAAAATCCGGCATGAAACACATCTTCTGAAAGCTGTTGGTCTAGGTCGATTGCTTCAGGAGCCTTGACCACACTGCGTCGATCAAAAACCAACTCCACACCAGGAGCTACTTCTACCACAGCCAAATCCTGGGAGATCCGATTGACTCTCCCGTATATCCCCGAACGGGTCAAAACCCTGTCCCCTGTGGTAATTCTCGCCTGCTCTTGCTGTGCCGCCTTTAACTTCGCCTGCTTTGGCCTGATAATGAACAAATAAAAAATCAGGAATACCAGAATTGGTAGTATTAAACTCACAGATAAATCTCCAAACTAAAGTCCCCAATAGATACTAATTCAGACTCTCAATAGCCAGGTATCAAAGGGATACAAACTTTTACATGCCACGGTAGTCACAATTTATTGTTTCTCAGCGTGTCAAAATCGCATTTACTGCATCAATCAGTATCTCAGCCCCTTGCCTTGCCTCATCCAGGGATACTTCCATCGGTGGTGCTATGCGCAGCACGTTACCTTCCGAGCCTCCTTTCCCAACCAACAGCCCCCTATCTTTGCAGCGATTGTGAACTGCATTGGTCAATTCAACCGAGGCAATCTTGGAGTCAGGCTCAACAAACTCAATTCCAACCATCAGCCCCTTGCCCCGAATGTCTGAAACTGAACTCAAATTCCCGATTTCGGACTGCAACAAAGAGATCATGACATCGCCAACCACCTTGGCATTTGACTGCAAGTCATGGTCCAGAAGGTAATTCAGATTAGCCAGTCCTGCCCTGGATGACAATTGGTTACCTCCAAAAGTTGAAATCGAAGCACCAACTAAACTCTCGACCACCTCTTCGCTGCCAATCACCCCAGCCAAAGAAAGCCCATTGCCAAGACCCTTGGCAAAGGTGATTAGATCCGGAACCAAGCCATGAGCCTGATATCCCCAGAAATGATCACCAGTCCTCCCCCATCCAGTTTGCACCTCGTCGGAAATAAAAAGAGTTCCCAAGGGGTCAAGCACCTCTTTTATCCGTCCGAAATATCCATCCGGAGGAACCACAAAGCCCGCTACCCCCTGAATAGGTTCAGCTATAAAGGCCGCAATTTTGTTTCCTATCCCATTTGAAATCAGATCCCTTAGATCCTCGACACCACGCTCAATGTACTCCTGGTCGCTAAGACCAGTCATAATTCCCCTCACCCGGGATCCACCAAGTATGTAGCTGACGTTGAAGGGATAGAAGCTGGAGGTCGAATACGAGGTGTTACCGGTAATGGCCATTGAACTCAGCGATCTACCGTGATAGCTTCCCCGCACCGCGAGAAAATTATTGGACTCACGGTAGCAGCTTGCAAGAAGCAGCGCTGTATCGTTAGCCTCGGTCCCGGAAGTGGTAAAAAACACCTTTGCATTATCTATCCCGGATAACTTTGATATCCGTTCCGCCAATTCAACCATGGGTGAAATTAAATAAGCAGTGGAAGAATGCAGCAACTTGGAAGCCTGGTCTACTATCGCATCCACCACCTCTGCGGCCGAGTGCCTGGTCATAGTGGTCAGGATCCCACCAAAGAAATCCAGATAGCGATTTCCATCAGAATCAAACACGTAACAACCTTGACCGCTTACCAATTCGATTGGGTCATCGTAGTATAAACTCACCCACGAAGGCATGACTTTCCGATGCCTGGCTAAAAGTTCACTTCGTTCCATAATCACCCCCAAAGAGCTCTGCTGTAGCACGAATCCATCGTGCTAATACGGGCCTACTGACCAATTTTCCGTCTTTCGCAATATTTACATACCATAAAGTCGAAGGGTTACCTAAACCAATCTAAGACCGTATTTAGGGAAAGACACTAAAAAGATAAATGACTGGCTGGGCTCATAAACTAACCCGGCGTCTCAGCTTTTGCAACCGTGTCAATAAATGAGCGCTGAAAGACGGCTATCCGTCGAACAATGGAGCCCGGATTTCTGGAGCGGGGATACCTAAATGCTGCCAAGCCAGTGGACCCGCCACCCTTCCTCTTGGGGTGCGCTCCAATAATCCCGAGGTGAGTAAATAAGGTTCATAAACGTCTTCAATGGTTTCAGGCTGTTCTCCAACGGTTACAGCAAGTGTCGAAAGACCAACCGGCCTCCCGGAATAGGTGCGGCATAAAACATCCAAAATTGCACGGTCCACTTTATCTAGTCCGAGTTCATCGACACCGAACAGAGCCAAACCCTCCCGCGCTGTTTCAAGAGTTATCTTCCCATCAGAACGCACTTCAACGAAGTCCCTCACCCTGCGTAAAAGCCTGTTAGCCAAACGGGGCGTCCCGCGGGAACGCCTGGCAATCTCGTTTGCCCCGTCATGGTCAGTTGGCACTGACAGAATATGACTGGACCTTTCCACTATTTGTCTCAGCTCATCAACCTTGTAGTAATCTAGGCGTGCTACAAATCCAAATCTGTCTCTAAGGGGGCCGGTAATCATTCCAGTTCGAGTGGTAGCTCCGACAAGGGTAAATCTCGGTAAATCCAACCGTATAGAACGAGCAGTTGGGCCCTCCCCAATCACGATGTCAATCTGAAAATCCTCCATCGCCGGATAAAGGATTTCAGCCACAGCTGTCGACAATCGGTGAATCTCATCGATAAAAAGCACATCACCATCCTGAAGACCAGTCAATATGGCAGCCAAATCCCCACTTTTAGTAAGAGCCGGACCAGATGTGATACGCAAGCCGCTGCCCATTTCATGAGCCACTATTGCTGCAAGCGAAGTCTTTCCTAAACCTGGAGGCCCGGCAAAAAGAAAATGGTCAGCAGCTTGCCCACGCTTCTTGGCTGCCTCTAGTACAATCCTGAGATGTCCCTTCAGGTCCTCCTGCCCTATGAAGTCATCCAAACTCAAAGGACGCAGTGACGACTCAACCGAAGACTCAAGCTCCTGTAACTGGGGATCTAAATTTCTAACTTCAGACTTATCGTCAATAATCCCATTTTGAGGCAATGAAAACACCTCTCTTCTCGGACTCACGACGAAAGCTCCTTTAAGCAGTGCTTGATTAGTTCCTGGAGCGATAGACCGCTTGGAACCTGCTCCACAACCCTGCGAATCTGGTCAGCTCCATACCCCAGGGAGGAAAGAGCCATACGAAGGTCTGCTATCAAATTAGCATCGATATTCCCTGACTGTCTAGCAGGAATCCCTCCGCTATCGAGCTTCGATAATTGACCGGCCATTTCAACCAGCAGCCGGGATGCGGTCTTAGACCCAACTCCTGGAACTCTGGTTAGCGCAGCCTGGTCGCGGGAATCAATTGCCAGAGCCAGTTCTGCCCTCGACAATGACGAAAGAATATTCAAAGCTAGAGACGGACCGACACCCTGGGTGGCGCGTAAAGCCTCAAACCACTCTTTATCTGACTTATCTTTGAATCCGTACAAGGTAATTGAATCTTCCCGAACTGCGGTATGAACCGAGAGCTTAATTTCTGACCCAATTTTAGATTCAGCTATAAGATCATTTGGGCAATGAACCACATAGCCGACTCCCCCCACGTCGACAATGATTATGTTCGGCAAGACAATTTCAGCAACAGATCCTGTAAGCAAACCGATCATATTTATCAAGTACTCCGGTTTCTCTGGGCTAGTGCCAGATACGAGTAATTTGCCAAGTGGCAAAAAGCAAGGCCAAGAGCATCAGCTATGTCAGGTGGCTTAGGGGTATGGTCAAGTTTCGCAAGAACTTTTATCATTCGCTGTACCTGAATCTTCTCAGCAGATCCATATCCAGCTACCGCCAGCTTTACTTCGCTGGCTGAATACTCAATTACCGGACAACCGAACTCAAATGCTGCTAAATGAACCACTCCGGAAGCTTGGCCGACAGACATAGCGGTCTTGGCATTGGTACGAAACAGTATCCGTTCAATAGCTATCACCTCCGGACACAGCTCCTCAATCAAGCCTCTGACGTCGGACAACAACGTCGCCAGACGTTCTCCCAAACCCAGGCTCGGAGAAGTGGTAATCAAACCGGCAGCTACAACCTCTGTCTCGCCGGAAATTTGCCTAACAGCTCCATAGCCACATCTCGATAAACCCGGATCAATTCCTAACACGAACATGTGTTCGATATTATAGCAAATTCGCTGTCCGAGAAGCGAATTCGAGAACTATTTTCCTTCAACTTGATTTATGGCATCTATTAGAACTGAGGTCGGAGAATAGGTTAACCCTGCTTTGGACCTTCGCAAGTAGGTAACGATGCCCTGCCGGTCAATCACAAATATCGACCTCCTGTAAAATCCAAGCGGGCCCAGAACCCCATACGCTTTAGCCACCGTTTTATCTGGATCAGATAACAACGGTATCGAAATATCATGCTTGGATGCAAATCCCAGGTGTGATGCTACGTCCTGGGGTGAGATGCCAAGAACTACTGCGTTCAACCCCTCAAAGCTGCCTGAATCTAGCGAATAAGCACGCATTTGCGTGGTGCAAACTGGCGAATTATCAGCTGGATAAAATGCCAAAACAACTACTTGACCATGATATTTAGAAAGTGAATACTCACCATCCGGAATCCCTTGAACCTTAAAATCAGGCGCTTTGTCTCCAACTCTGAGTAAAGTATCAGCCATGCTTAGACGCTTACAGCTTCAAGAATGGCGTCAGGAATATCAAAATTCGCATAGACATTTTGCACATCATCATTGTCTTCCAAAGCATCAATCAACTTCAGCACTTTGCGAGCCTCATTTTCATCTGTCAGCTCAATGCTGGCATTCGGGAGCATAACCAGATCAGCGCTGGCGCAACTAAATCCACTCTCTTCAAGGCCCGCTTTTACCTCAGCCAAATCGCCTGGGGCACACACCACCTGCCACTGATCCCCAAGATCGTTAACGTCCTCCGCTCCAGCTTCAAGAGCTGCAAGAGTTAGTTCATCCTCGTTTGCCGCCCGATCCACTGAAATCACCCCTTTACGAGAAAACTGCCACGAAACCGCGCCTGGCTCAGCCATCGAACCTCCGTTTTTGGAAAATAGGCTTCTCACATCAGCGCCGGTCCGGTTTCTATTATCAGTCAGGCATTCTACGATTACTGCCACCCCACCGGAGGCATAGCCCTCATAGTTGATCGCCTCGTATCTGACGCCCTCAAGCTCACCAGTCCCACGTTTTATAGCTCGCTCAATAGTGTCAAGAGGCACTGATGCCTCTCGGGCTTTTGTGAACATTGTTCGCAAAGTGGCATTAGAGTTGATGTCGCCACCACCTTCCCGGGCAGCAACTTCAACCTGGCGTATAAGCTTGGCAAACAGCTTTCCCCTTGCCTTATCCTGTGCGCCCTTCTTATGTTTGATGGTTGCCCATTTCGAGTGGCCGGACATCTGGATCTCTCCCTTTTAAACTAACAAATATCTAAGAAAAGTCTGTGCAACCTATCATCGCCAACAATTTCTGGATGGAATGAACAGACTAATATATTTCGCTCTCTACAGATTACAGGGACTTTTCGGGTGGATGAATCAGGAAACCTGTACGAAACGTCAGAAAGAATCTCAACTGAGCTACCCACTTCCTCTACTACCGGAGCACGAATGAACGCTGCCCTCATAGAACCGCCGCTAATTCCGGCCACGTCGATATCGGTTTCAAATGAGGCGACCTGACGCCCAAACCCATTGCGTCTTACTGATATGTCGATCGATGACAGGGCTACCTGGTCTGAACGCCCGTCCAAAATCACCCTGGATAGGATAATCATGCCTGCGCAAGTGCCAAACCCCGCCAGCCCATTGTCTAACCGCTCCTTAAGCGGGTCATAAACTCCAGACGATACCAGCAGCTTAGAAATTGTGGTAGATTCACCACCCGGTATCACAATCCCTTCGATAGCGGCCAAATCCTGGGGCGACTTCACCAAAATCGGATCAACACCCAACTGGCTAAGAACCTTAAAATGATTGATAAAATCTCCCTGTAGGGCCAAGATCCCAATCTTCATAAGACTTACCTATAGCTTACGAACAACGAGCTACCAACCACGCTCAGCCAATTTGAGATCAAGCTGATCCATTTCAATTCCCACCATGGCTGGCCCTAAATTTCGAGACACCTTGATCAGAATAGTTGGGTCGAGATAATGGGTTGTTGCTTCCACGATAGCCCGCGCTCTCTTAGCCGGATCACTGCTCTTGAAAATACCGGAGCCAACGAAAACAGCTTCCGCTCCAAGTTGCATAACCAGTGACGCATCAGCTGGGGTTGCAAGCCCTCCGGCACAGAACAGCGGCACTGGCAATTTCCCAGTGCTCGCCACTTCCTCCACCAGCTCAATCGGTGCCTGCAGACTCTTAGCCCATCCATATAGCTCTGACGAATCAGCCTGAGTTATCTTTTTAATATCACCAATGATCGACCGCAGATGCCTGACAGCCTCGACCACATTTCCAGTACCAGCCTCGCCTTTGGAACGAATCATGGCTGCGCCCTCAGAAATGCGGCGCAATGCCTCGCCAAGATTGGTAGCTCCACACACAAACGGTACCGAGAACTTCCACTTGTCTATGTGATACGCCTCATCGGCCGGAGTCAGAACTTCGGACTCGTCAATGTAATCCACTTGCAGAGCCTCAAGTATCTGAGCCTCAGCAAAATGGCCAATCCTCGCTTTTGCCATCACTGGAATCGTAACGCTACTCTGTATCTCTTCGATCAACACTGGGTCGCTCATTCGAGCCACCCCGCCGTCACGGCGAATATCAGCTGGCACCCGCTCGAGTGCCATAACTGCGACTGCCCCTGCATCTTCGGCAATCTTGGCCTGCTCAGCATTTACAACATCCATAATGACGCCGCCACGCAACATTTCAGCAAGGCCTCTTTTGACCCGGGAGCTACCCGTTACATTTGTGCTAATCTCTTTATTTTCCACGATTCCTCCAGAACATTGATTCTAGTAAATCCGTAAGCTTTTAGTTCCTACGAAGTTTAGGAGGGGGTAACAGGCGTGCCAATCGGTGCAAACTCCACCCACGTACGCCCGGGAGCCAGATAAACCTTCTGACCTGAAGCGTCCCTAAACTTGGTGACTGAACTTTCCGAGGCCTTTGACCAGGTCCCACTGGCCTCTTTGCCGCCAGAAAGAAAAATTGCGTTACCGCTTCCAACTGAGTGCGCCTGTGGAACGGGATTTCCAGCCGGATCAACAAATCCGGTGTTGGTGTATCTAACAAATTCGACGATCACATTTTGTGCATTTTCCGGTATTCCAGTGTTGTTGTGCTGAGGCACCCCATTTATAGTCTTGGTCCAGTATCCCCTACTAGGATCCCAGGTCCACTTGTCAACCGCGCTACCGGAAATATCCACAGTAACCGAGCTTAGGCTACTTGCTCCGGACGCGGTAAAACCGGTTCCTTGTTTCCTGAAATCAAACAATTTCGGTGGTGGACCTGCGGTAATTCCAGCTGCAGCAGCATCTTTGTACAAAGTTGTAGTTGATGTGTATAAATTGTGTGGCGCTGGCCTGGAACTTAGTCTGTAATAAGCATTTCCAAGAACGTATACTCCAATATCTTTCACGCCGGAAGCACGAATATCGCTCACAAATTTCGGAATACCTCCCGAGTAAGCAAAAAATCCATGGAGAGGAGCTGCAATATCAGCATCAGAGGCTCGAACCGAGCGGATTGGACCTAAAACTGCTGCGTTATGTGACTGAAACACCGCCATATACCGGGTCAGTCCACCTTCCACCATCTCTTCATAGATAACGTCCGCGTGCAAAAGGCCGGACTGAGGCCAGGCCTGTGGAGCATTATCGATCTTTGCAGCGATAGCCGGCCTTGTGACATCAGATGGGTTTGAATATGGCAATCCGGTGAGAGGCGAAAGATCCGTGTTAGCCACTTGAGTAGTAGTGGTGGTTAGGTCTGACTTTGCAGATGTGGTTGTAGTTGCTGGCGCCTTAGCTTGCGAACTTGCTCCGCATGATGCCGCCAAAACTCCAACTGCCAAAAGTGGCCAGTATCCGTTCCGCATCCTCATTGTAAATTACTCCTTATGGTTAAAATTTCTAATAAGACTCGAGTTCTTTGATCCTCGGAGTCAGATCTGCATCCTCGAGCTCAGGATGCATCCAATAGGGAGCAAGTACTCTGCGTCGAATGCTACTGTTAGCTATACGCGCATGCGGATCAACCTGCATTGCTTTCAGCACGGAAATCATCGCCACCGGATACCTAGTAAAAAACACTCCCGCCAAATCACCCGCAATTAGCTGAGCAGTTAAATCCTTACTCTGCTTTTTGGGAATTATAAATGGAAATAAAGGGGCTGTCATCTTTTCAAGCGCCCTCACCCTGGCTTCGAAGAAGATCTCCCCCGACCTAATCCTGGCCAACTCTCGAGCCAATACAGCCTCGTACTCCAGACGCGTAAAAGCCTCAAGCGCTCCAGAGGTAATGACTATCACAGCTCGCTTATTCCCAACGGAAAATGCCGCGGCATTGATTTGAGGTTCGCACAACTCGAGAACCCGCGGCATTTCTATTCCCATACTCAAGCAGAGACCTTCAGTCAGATTCATTAAGCTTGGAACCTTTTCCATGGTCACCCGTTGTAAGGTCAGACCTTTGGCTCCATTAGATGCTGCACGAAATCCGACTATTGCCGCCGCAATGATGGAAATGCCAAAACCGACAATCAGCGCCCACTGGAATCTTCTTGACACATTGAAAAGAAGAAGGACTTGGGAGATGATTAACGCATTTACCAATCCAGCAATTACAACAAAAGACAAGTAATAAAGCGCTACTTCAACCACGGCCTTGCCGGTATCAAATTGTTCGACATCTCCCCAGATACGATTGTTTGTTGACGATCTAGGCATGAGCCTCGATTATAGGCCAAATTTAGCCAATCAGCGTCGCAAAGCTGTCCAAATATACCTTGGCCAAATTCTCAACCGAAAAATCAAGCGCCCGCTTTCTTCCGTTTTCACGAAGCAGTTCGATCAAATCGGTATCCGCCAAAGCGCGGGTAAGCGCTTGACGAAGTAGCCCAACTTCATTTGGAGGCACAAGTATTGCCTCGACGTTATCTCTGGTTACCCCACGGTATCCTGGTATATCAGTCGCAACTACAACGGAACCAGCCGCAAGTCCTTCAAGTAGAACGACGCCAAAAGACTCCCCGTATAAAGATGGAGCACAAAGTACATCGGCTGCTTTCATCCGGGCCATCGCTTCAGCATCAGAGATTCTCCCGAGCCATACAATCCTCTTGTCCCGAGCTGTTATGGATCTCAAATATGGTGTTTGCGGACCGTCACCAGCCACCCAACAGGTAAGGTCCCGATCCTTGATTCCCATAAACGCCTCAAGTAGGACCTCCAGACCCTTGCGGTGTTCATGACGTCCGATAAACAAAACTACCTGATTTTCTTTGGGCCACACAGGAGAAGACTCAAATGCCTGAAGGTCCACACCGTTGCCAACCACTTGATAATGACCGTCGAATACGCTTCTAGCGGTCAGCATTGCATCGACAGAGACTGCAAAGCGCATCTGAAGCTTCTTGCCTATTCCGGAAACTGCTTTGCCTAGACCCCGGTATGGAAGCGTGACGCCGTGCCTATGGAATGTTCCGGCCACGGGAGCCTTGGAAGCAATCAGTCCCACTAGAGACGGGCCTGGTGCAAATGGCTCATGAATGTGGACTACCTCATAGCCTCCATCGCGAACCATAGAGGCGGTATTCAGTAGTGAACGCGGAGATATGCCAACTGGAGCCCTTGATCCATTTGCTGGGACTCGGATCGACCCTCCGATATTACGCATCGACTCGGTGGGAGACAAATCATCGCAAGGTGCGATAATCTCCACCTCATGACCAAGTCTGCGCATGGCTCGAGTCAAAGCTATAACTTGTCCCTGTACTCCGCCAGGCACCGAAAGGCTATAGGGACATAGCTCAGCTATTTTCACTTACTTTCCATCCCATCTGTGAAATACCCAGAAGTCTTGAAATCCATGGTAGGCTACTTCGGAAAATTTTCCGACTGGGAAGGCCAATTAGGTTGGAATAGATGCCATTGGACCGGATCAGCAGTGATCAGCATCTCAAATCTTTTCACCACTTCTTCGGTTATTCTTTTCACATCCTGGCGCAAATCGCCCTCTCTCTTTGCCACAATTGGATCCAACGCCATAGCCAGATGAAAACCGCCTGGGAGCATGTAAATAGCGGTTGGAATTATTGGCGCTCCGGTTCTAAGGGCCAGCAGAGCTACACCCTGAGGGATAAGAGTTCGCTCATTGAAAAAATCTACCTCTACGCCAGACGATAGGAGATCCCTGTCTGCCACGAGTGCTATTATCTCTCCGCGCCCAAGAGCTTTACTAAGTTCGCCAAATACAGTGCTTGAGGCGGGTATGGCCCTGACCCCAAAAGAAACTCGATGCTCCGCAAACCAATCAAACAGTTCCCGTGGCTCAAGATTCTCCATTACGGCAGTAATTGGATAGCCCTTGGACGCAAACCATGCAGCTCCAAGGTCCCAATTACCCAAATGAGGACTTGTTACAATCACTCCGTTACCCTCGCCAAGTGCTTTATAAATGTTTTCGAAGCCATGAAAGCTTACTTTGGCATCTAGATCGGCTTTGGCTAAGTTCCCAACAGATAAGGCCTCTATCCAGTACCTGGCATAGGAAACATACGCTTTGATGGCTAACCAATAACAGCTTGTCTTACTCAAACGATTACTAATCACCCGGGCTTGATTATCAGCTACTATCCTGCGCTTTTTAGGTGCTGCCACAAACGCAAAGGTGCCGCCTAATACAGATAGCAAGTCCGTAAATTCAGATGGAAACACCTTCAGTAAGAAGGCTCCAGACTTGTACAAACCCACTACTAGCCTGTCCCTGGATGATTTGTGAAGTTTCATTCTCCCAATTCGTTTATCTGGAAACCATTGCGGCAAACATGCGGCGGGCACTGAGTTCTAACTGCTCCGGAAAAGAGAGAATTCAGGCTGAACAGACTGGAGACTTTCTCAACGATTTCGCTCTCTGAAAGATCTGGATCCACGCTGTTCCAGCCATCGTGAAAACGAGGACGAGCTACTGCGGGCTGAGCTTTTCCTTCGCGGGTGGGAAACCCTGTAACTCCTTGTCCTCTGGCGAAAAAACTCTGGCGATTGAACAACCAGGGAACTGGCTCCGCCATGACTTCGTCTCGATATCTGACCAGCCCGAGCCATGGAGGAACTTGCCTGGCTCCATACCTTTACAAACCTTTGTATAACAGTCACTGCGCTTAGGACAAGGGTAATCCAGAGAATAGGAACCAGTAGTGATGAGAAGAGCAGTCCAAATCCCAGAAGTACCAGGCGCTCAGCCCTTTCCATTATCCCACCCTTAGCATTAAATCCAAGAGATTCGGCCTTGGCTCTCTGGTAGGAGATTAGCGACGCAGCTCCGTATACGGCAAACGGTAAGACTGCCAACTCCGGACGATTCGAATGGGAAAAATACCATCCCAGACCGCCAAAAAGAAACAGGTCTGATACTCGATCGGAAAAAGAATCAAAAAAGGCACCTCTCTTCGATGAGGTACCTTTCACCTTGGCCAAGGGGCCATCAAGCAGATCGGGAATACCGCCAAATACTAAAAGGACTAATCCAAATCCAAACTCTCCCTGAGCTATAAAGATTCCGGCAATAATCGAAAAAACGATACCTATTATGGTAAGGCTATCAGCGCTCAGAGGTGTTTTTGCTAGAGCAGCCCCAATTGGACCTGTCCTTTTGTCCACCTCGGTTCTCAGATGACCGTCGAACACGGCAAAGCACTCCTCAAAGTATGAATCGTCATGATTTTAGCCGATTTTTGTTCACCCTCGCCATCCTAAATAAGTCTGAACATAAATAATTACGCTCTGAAATGGTCTTTCAACCGTTTATAGGTATCAGATAAAGCCTCAGGAATCACTCGGCTGCTGGCTAAAGTGGTCATAAAGTTGGTATCACCCAACCATCTGGGAACCACATGGAAATGAAGATGATCGCCAAATGCAGCACCCCCGGCCCTGCCAATGTTGGCGCCAAAATTAAATCCTTCCGGATTATAGACATTACGAAGTACGGCAACTGATTTACGTGCCAGCTCCAAGGCTTCTTGACTGGCTGAAGGCTCAAAATCGAGCAAGTCGCCAAGATGCGCATAGGGAACCACCATTAGATGTCCAGCGGCATAAGGGTAGGCATTTAGAACTATGTAACACCTCTTGGCCCGATGGATAACAAAATGCTCCTGGTCAAAATCGCCATCACCACCTTGGCCGAGTTCACACAGTATGCAACCAGTAGAGCTGCCTACAGGCGTACCGTCCGAGGCCTGAAGAAAATTCATTCTCCACCCGGCCCATAGATTTTCAATCATTTAACTCACCAATAGGGGTACCCTCAAGCTCAGGAGCTAACCGAAGGACGAAATCCCCAAGGGCAACATCCCGTTCGGGAGCATTCGAGCCACGAGCATTAATTCCTACAGTTCTGTTGGCAACATCAGAATCCCCCACCACGATTACATATGGAACCTTATCCATCTTTGCCCGACGAATTCTGCCCCCAAGCGGCTCATCCGCCGGTATGACTTCTACTCTGGCATCAAGTTTCTTGAGCTCCGATGCAACCGATTCCGCATACTGGCTATGATCATCGCGCACAGGAAGAATACTTACCTGAATCGGTGAAAGCCAGACCGGTAATGCTCCAGCGTAATGCTCCAAAAGAATTGCAAAAAACCGCTCCACTGAACCAAATAACGCCCTATGAACCATCCAGGGACGCTTACGGGTATTGTCGGAATCGACAAACTCCAAATCAAATAATTGAGGTAGCTGAAGATCCACCTGAAGAGTTGATACCTGCCACCGCCTACCGATGGCGTCTTTTAGGTGCACGTCAATCTTGGGAGCATAAAATGCACCCTCTCCCTCGGCAATGGTGTAGCTGATGCCCGAGGTGATGAGCGCCTGTTCAAGCGCCAAAGTTGCCTGATTCCATTCCTCTTCACTGCCCACAGCTTTTTCAGGCCTGGTTGCAAGCTCTGCTTCAAAGTCTGAGAGCCCAAACGCCCGCAAGATGGAAATTACGAACTTAAGAAGTCTTGCCAGTTCAGCACTGAGTTGGTTCGGGGCACAAAAGATATGCGAATCGTCCTGGGTAAGGCCACGAACCCTCGCAAGTCCATGGAGCACTCCCGAACGTTCAAACCTATATACAGTACCCAGCTCGAACAGCCTCAGAGGCAGCTCCTTGTATGATCTACCTCTCGATTTGTAAATGAGAATATGCATAGGACAGTTCATGGGCTTGGGATAGTAGGTTGCACCTTCCATTTCCATTGGAGGATACATCCCTGCTTTATACCAGCCAAGGTGCCCTGAGGTTTCAAATAGGGTCGATTTTGCAATATGGGGAGTCCAGACGGCCTGGTAGTCGGCACGCCTGTGTTCCTTCTTGGAGTAGTCCTCCATAATTTGCCTGATCAAAGCTCCCTTAGGGTGAAACACAGGCAAACCTCCACCAATTTCTGGTGGGAAGTGAAACAAATCAAGCTCAAGACCGATCTTGCGATGATCACGCTTCTCAGCCTCTTCAAGCCGGATTAAATGCTCCCGCAGAGCCTTATCCGACTCCCAGGCAGTTCCATAGATCCGCTGAAGCTGAGGGCCCTTTTCGTTGCCCCTCCAATAGGCTCCGGCCACCCGCATCAGTTTGAATGAGCCCAGTTTGTCGGTTGAGGGAACGTGGGGACCACGGCAAAGGTCTGTAAAACCGGAAGAGTTACGGTATACCGACACCGAACTGCCTTGAACCCCTTGATCGGATTCGTCTGCATCCAGTGACTCATCCTGGACTTCCCCGTCAGCGACCTTTTTGATGATCTCCTGTTTAAAGGGTTGTTCAGAAAAAAGCTCCAAACCCTCCTGAATGGAATATTCTGCCCTCGTAAAGCTTTGACCCTCTGAGACAATCTCTCTCATCCGAGCCTCTATCTTTACCAAATCCTCGTCAGTAAAATGCGAAGAATTGGGAAGTTCGAAATCATAATAAAAGCCATCAGCGATAGCCGGTCCAATGGCAAAATGTGCTCCGGGCCAAAGATCCAGGACTGCCTGGGCTAAAACATGCGCTGTCGAATGGCGAAGAATCTCTCTGCCTTCTTCGCTTGCAGGTGTGATGATTTCAACCTTGTCACCCTGATGCAGCTCTGTCCTAAGATCTACCTGATCACCATTTACTTTTGCAGCAATGGCGTCTTTTGCCAATTTGGAACCGATCATCCCAGCCAGTTGAGAAACGGTACAGCCTGACGGAACCTTTCGTTCAGTGCCGTCCGCCAAAACCACCGATATCTCCATTAACGTACCTTTCCGTAAAATTTAACTCATCACAGCTCAGACTAAATGTTCACACCAAGAAGCGCAGCAGCGTCAGAAACACCCAAACCTTTTGAGGCTGCGTCATCGATGATTCTGATTGCAGCCGGAACATCCAAATCTTCGTCTAAGGCAGACCGAACATCTTCAAGTCCGGCAGAACCTGCTCCGGCTTCCAACCATAAATTTAGACGTTGGTCTGCAGAACGGATCATTTCGTCATTCCACTCCCACGCCGTTCGATAATGATTGTTGAGTATCGACAGCCTTACCGCCCGAGAATCATACTTTGAAAGTAAATGCTCCACGAATACCAGATTTCCTAATGACTTCGACATTTTTTCACCATCCAGGTGAACCATAGCGACATGCATCCAATGCCTGACAAATGGCTTTTTGGTAACGGCCTCAGACTGTGCTGCCTCGCATTCATGATGAGGAAAGATCAGGTCTCCCCCACCCCCATGAAGGTCAATTGTTCGACCTAATTCTCTCATTGCGAGAGCGGAACATTCGATATGCCAACCTGGTCTGCCAGGACCCCACAAAGAATCCCACGCCGGCTCGTCCGGCTCCGACGGCTGCCAAAGTACGAAATCAAGAGGATCCCTTTTGTTTGGATCATCCGGGTTACCTCCCCGCTCCCTGGCAAATTCCAGCATCGCGTCACGGTCTAAATGAGAAATCTGACCGAATCGTTCGAACTTGGATATTTCGAAATATACGCTTCCGTTAGATGTATAGGCAAAACCGGCGCTGAGCAGCTCTTCCACGAGCTTCAAAATGTCGCTGATCGCAGAGGTTGCGCGAGGCTCGGAGTAAGCGGGTAATAGGCCCAGGGCACCCATATCGCGGTCAAATCGAGCCATCTCCGATGCAGCTAAATCTAAGTAATGGACTCCCAACTGTCTAGCTTTTGAAAGAATCGAGTCATCCACATCAGTAATATTTCGGACACACCTGGTCTGATATCCGATATCCCTAAGTCTCCTTTGCAAAACATCAAAAGTGAGATATACAGCGGCGTGACCCATGTGAGCTGCATCGTAGGGCGTTATTCCACAGGTGTAAATCGAAACTTCTTTATCGGGAGAAAAATCGGTGATCGCCTGCTTTGCGGTATCGTAAAGTCGCATAAATCCACCTATCGCTCTTTAATTCCGGTAATCCGAAGTGCCGTCCTGGTCTTGTACTTAATGTTGAGGTTAATCAAAACAGCTGTCATAGCTTCAATCGCCCCCGAACTGGATAGAGAGCCACCATCTAGGATCCTAATCCCTGGTATTGCTCCAAGTAAACCTGTGACGGCATCCTTGCCATCAGGGTAGTCAGAACATAAAAGAACATCGACATCCATGGGAGAATCCACCTTTGCCAGATCTTTAGCTGCCACATGATGCAGCCCCGACACCACGAGACTGGCAGGTAAAATCGCTTGAATCGATTGCGCCACTGATCCTCTTGCTAAAGTGAGCGGCTGCATCTCTGATCCCACTTTCACCAAGGCGTTTACCAGGGAAACCACGACTTTACCAGACAGATTGACAGACAGCTCTTTGACTAACTCCTGTACTCCTTCAAACGGGGCAGTGATAAACACCATTTCCCCCTCCGCTGCCTCCAGGTTGGTTACACCATCTATAGCTCCTGCTCCGGATTTCTTTAGATCCGCCAACGACGCAGCAACCTCTTTGGCCTTATCAGCATTTCTCGAGCCCAATAAGATACGATGACCATGTGAAGAAAGCCGTAAAGCAAGTGATGAGCCCATGGCTCCGGTACCGCCAACAATTCCAAGTAGCAATTCGAGCCTTTCTTGAACCCTCCAGTATTATCTTAAACCCTCAGCTGGCTTTATTAATTGAGACAATATTCCCTTTGCAGCTGCTATCGTCAATCAAGGCTAAAAGATAGTGGAGGAGTTATGGGCATACTTGAAGGCAAAAAAATCTTAATTACCGGAGTTCTCAATGACCAGTCTCTTGCCTTTGGGGCAGCCAAACTTGCCCAGGAACAAGGGGCGGAGATTGTCCTCACCGGTGTTGGACGCGGCCTTTCCATAACTCAGCGAACAGCCCGCAAACTTCCAATTACCCCAGAAGTTCTAGAACTCGATATTACGAACCCGGACCATCTCGATGCGGTCAAGTCACACATTGCCTCCAAATGGAACAAGCTGGATGGCATTCTCCATTCGATTGGCTTTGCTCCGTCTGCGTGTCTTGAGGGTGATATCTTTAATGCCCAGTGGAGCGACGTCTCAGTTGCTCTGGAAGTATCAGCTTACTCACTAAAGGCTTTGGTTGAAGGAATGCTTCCGCTGCTTATCACGGCTGGCACATCATCAGTAGTTGGGCTGGATTTTGATGCGACCGTGGCATGGCCTGGATATAACTGGATGGGAGTTTCAAAAGCTGCTCTCGAATCCTTGTCCAGATATTTGGCACGCGATGTTGGCAAGCACAAGATCCGGGTGAACTTGATTTCGGCCGGTCCAGTTAAAACCATAGCTGCAAAATCTGTCAGCGGATTCAATGCATTCGAGACACTTTGGGGAGACCGGTCACCGCTTGGCTGGAGCCTCACTGACTCCGAACCGGTTGCAAAAGCTATAGTGGCTTTTCTTTCCGACTGGTTTCCGGCAACTACCGGAGAAATTGTCCATGTCGACGGAGGCTATCACGCCATGGGTGCCTAACTGGCAACCCGGGAAAACTCTCTTGACAATCTCTGGGCCGGGTTATAGAAATATATATCACCCACCCCTTGATAAAGCCAGGCCGCAAAGGCCCATGACTCTACTGGGGACCCATGAAATCAACCCGATTAAGCCGTCGGATGCGCCGGATTGCAATTTCTGGCGCCATTTGCGGTGGTTTTACAATTGCATTCCCGCAAGCCTCGTATGCCGACACTTCAGTAACCGGAGGAGGAGGAGTGATCATTGTAAACTCTTCCGGTTCAATAACCAGCGCCTCTCCGGGAGGAATGGAACAAACTACTTCCACAAAATATGTGTACTACAACGGATGGCCATTCAAGCAGACCATTCCCGTCTATTATGTCTACTCGCCCCAGGTTGTCGAGGGAAACCCATCGCTGCAAAATCAGCCATGTCTGGCGGTAGCCAAGAGTGAAGCGATCCAAAGCTACTGGGAAGCCTATCAACTCCAGCAACAGGCCTTGCAGACCTGGGATGTGCTGGCTGGATCCTATCCACTCTGTCGCTACAAACAGGGAAGCACCAACACCACGGTACATATAGATCCGAGCCAAGTAGTTACAACCTACTGGAATCAGACAATAATCAACCGATTGCCATCGCTCAACTATTCGATCCCTCCCGGATTCGCGCTGACTGGATTGCCTTCATTTCTTGTATCAAACTGCGTGCTAAACCGCACCTTTTATGATCAAACTCCGATTGGAACCGCGCAAATACGGGCACAGGGACAAATCTGGGTCCGATGGAATACCAACTTATCCTGGTCGGGTCCGTACACGAGCTGCGGAAATCCGTGGCCTTCTGGAACCATTTTCCATGTCTATGACAACAGTGGTAATGCCACAATAAGCGTCAAGGAAACCTGGAGCGCACAATGGACCCTGAATGGATCGGGCGGAACACTTTCCGGCCTTCGAAAATCGGCACCTCCATCAACGATCAGCATTAAATCTCTTTACAGCGAAATATATATTTAGCTCCCCCAAACTGACAGCTTCAGGTGATAATTTCCACCTAGATGGACCGATGGAATTCAGAAATTCCAAGTGGAAAACCGCCTGATAAGCTCATAGTTGCTTCACTAGGAGTTTGAAGTTAATGCCGGAAAATTGTCATACCGAGTGGATCAAAATACCAGTCAGGAAATAGAGACGTGACCAAGTTTGAGTCGCTTCAAATCGTCAGAGTCTATCAAGATATCGATCGCCACAAAACAGATTTCAGGATGCTGGTGGACAGACTATGGCCCAGAGGCATTTCAAAGAATAGCCTTAAACTGGATTATTGGGCTAAGGAACTTGCGCCAAGCACCGAACTGCGAAAATGGTATGACCATCAGGTAGACAGATTCGACCTGTTTAGAGATCGGTATCTTGCCGAATTGGCAAATGCCGACCTCTCGGTCACCATTGGGATACTTACAAAGCAAACCGCTTGTGATCGCCTGCTGCTTTTGACGGCCACCAAAGACATCGAACATTCATCCGCGACCGTGCTGGGCGAGTTTCTGGTTGCAAAGCTGCTCTGAATCGCTGAACTGTTTACCCGCTAAAATCGATCAAGTTCCGGCCCAAACCGAGAAAAAGCCATCGTAGGTCCCTCTCGCTCTGAATAACAACCAGGTAATTAATTTGTTAGGCTCAAGTCTGGCATCGATTATTCAGCGGTACCTTGCCTCTGCTTACAAACAGATCGAAGTCCACATTCGATTGGAAGGTTAGATCAAAATATGCTTTCGCAAAAGAAGAAAAACACTGCCAATAAGGCCAACCAGGAGACTCTTTCTCCCATCTATGCTTCCCGCGAGCTAAACCAGCCCATCCCTAAATATGAACTTCCGCAAGGCCAAACTCCTTCGGCAACCGTGGCCCAGCTCATTACTGACGAATTGAACTTAGATGGAAATCCTGCCTTGAATTTAGCCAGCTTCGTAACAACCTGGATGGAGCCCGAGGCAAAGGAGCTGATGGCTCTGACCGTTTCAAAGAACTTTGTTGACGTGGATGAATACCCGCAAAGTGCCGAAATCCACGACAGGTGTGTCAATATAGTTGCCAATCTTTTCCACGCCCCGGATCACGAGAATGCGGTTGGATGTGCCACAGTTGGTTCCTCTGAAGCTATCCACCTGGCCGGCTTGGCCCTCAAATGGCGTTGGAAAGAAAAGATGAGCCAGCAGGGAAAACCTACCGACAGACCGAACATAGTTATGGGGCATAATGTTCAAGTTTGCTGGGAAAAATTTGCCAGATATTTCGACGTCGAACCACGCTATGTGGAACTTAGTGAAACCAGGTATATTATTGGCGTCGAAGAAGCCATCAGCCTGGTGGACGAAAACACAATAGCGGTAGTAGGTATTTTAGGCTCAACCTATACTGGCGAATACGAACCAATCAGCGAACTCAATCAAGCTCTCGACCTTTTGCAGGAAAAAACTGGACTCGACATTCCAATTCACGTCGATGCCGCCAGCGGAGGATTCGTGGCTCCATTTATCCAGCCACATCTGAAGTGGGACTTTCTGCTAGACCGCGTCGTGTCAATTAATACATCCGGCCACAAATATGGCCTGGTTTATCCCGGAATTGGCTGGGTGGTTTGGAGAGACAGAAAACACCTTCCAGAAGATCTGGTATTTCACGTAAATTATCTCGGCGGGGACCACCCGACATTCAACCTTAATTTCTCCCGGAGCACAGGCCAGATAATCTCTCAGTACTACAACTTTCTCCGGCTTGGCAGAACCGGTTACAGTGAAATAATGAGGTCGCTTTCCAGCACTGCCAAATTCCTCAGCAAAGAAATTTCTGAGATGGGCCACTTTGAAGTGGTTTCAAAAATAGATGCCCTCCCTGTCGTATGCTTCAAAGCAAATTCTGAGCTTCCTTACACCGTATTCGATCTTTCGGAGTACCTGAAAGGGAGAGGCTGGATTGTACCCGCTTACACCCTGGCTCCGAACGCTGAACATATTTCAGTCCTGCGAATAGTGGTTAGAGAAGGCCTTAGCGAAGATATGGCTTCGATGCTCCTCGAAGATATCAAACGAGCGTGCGACCACCTTGAGTCCATCTCGCAGTCAAATAGACCTAAAGCAAAACGACACAGCCATAAAACCATCGGGGTATGCTAATAAGGCTCAATGGCCTCTAAAACATCACGGCTGGCAAGAGAAATACATTTTGACCCAAAAGTTAATAAGCGATGATAAATAGGGATTCACCGCTCCAATTCACAACTGATCCATTCCAAAAATCGAACTGCGGATAACGTCGGGGTCTGAGTTTCGAATCAACGAACTTCCGGAGATTAAACGAACTCCCATCTCGTCAGCGATATTTGCAGCCAGACCAAGCAAGATCTGAGAATTCTCTATATCAATTACACATCCGTCAAGCCGTGCCGACCGGAATCGGCCGCAGGCACTTAGCGTTTCTTGGTAAGCAGACGGGGCACCGGTTGCGCGTCCGTCCGTAATCAGAATTGAATACGGTTCCTCTCCCACTTGGCGTAGTTTCGATGACTGATCATTCAGCAGATCGATCCCTTTAGCTAGCGGAGTGACTCCACCGGTTGAAAGTGAAGACAACTTTGACCTGATCATCTCTATTGATCTGGTGGGTCGTTGAAGCAGCGACGCTTCGCCCTGGCAGATAACAATTACTCCAACCTGATCGCGACTTTGATAGGCTTCCAGCAAAATCGACTCAATCACCATCGACGACAGCTCGATTCGAAAACTCATACCGACAGAACCAGAAAGATCGATAGCAACCAGTACGGTTCGGCCTTGTCTGGCGAGTTTCCGATTGAAAACAAGGTCATCAACTCTCACATAAGGTTGCTTTACATCCCTATCTTCCGTAGCTACCCTTGCTGTAGCTGTAGTTAGCGTTCCCACAATGTCAAGTCCAACTCCCGGCAAATCCCCGCCATCCGTCTTGCGACGATATCCAGTAGGTGCAAAGCCCTTCGACCCACCGCCAACCCGCGAGGAATAGTCCAAAGCCTGATTGGCTCTTGCCAGAGAACCAAGGATGGAAACTCTGCTATTACCAAAAGTGATGCTCGATCCCTGAGGTTCGCTGCCGCTGCCACCTGATTCGCCCTGCGGTTTTTGGCCGGGGTCGCGTTCAGCACCCTGGCCTTGGTTGCCAGCCTCGGCTGAAGCGTTGATACTTTCATTACGGCTGTTCTTGGCGCCTGTTTGTTCCTGATTACTCGAAAAGCGGGACGGCTCATCAACGCCCTGAAACGGATCCTTTCTGGCCCTGTGAGCCATTACCAAAGGAGCAATATCCAATATATCGCCCTCCTCAACTTCCTCCCGACCCATAAGGCAGGCATAAGCTGCTGCGGCTCTGGCCAGGGTGAGATCAGCCCTGAGCCCCTCCACTTGATATGAAATACACAGTTCAGAGATCATATCCATCAGGTGATCCGACAGTTCAGCAGAGAGTTGGTAAGAACTTCCGACGCTATTTCCACTACGCAAATCTTTGAGGCGCATAACCACCTGCATCTGATCCTCTAGGTAATCGAGACAAAAAGCCTCAGGATCGGCATCGAACTGTAGCCGTCGCTTAAGTGCCTCTTTGCGCAGCTTTGGATCATCGATGCCATTGCTCTTCACCGAAAGCCCAAACCGGTCCAAGAACTGCGGCCTGAGCTCCCCCTCTTCCGGATTCATCGACCCCACCAGGACAAATTGAGCCGGGAATACCGCAGATACGCCGTCTCGCTCAACCCTGTTGATGCCGCTCGATGCAGCATCTAACAATAGGTCAACTATGTGGTCAGGAAGCAGGTTCACCTCATCAACATACAAAACGCCCCCATTTGCGGCAGCCAGCAACCCGCCGTTGCTTGCAATTGATCCATCGGTTAGCAGCTTCTCCAAATCCACAGAGCCTTTGACTCGATCCTCTGTTGCCCCAGCCGGAATTTCAATAAAAGGCGCTCCATCTGGAAGGAGTTCTGCCAAGCCACGTGCCAGCGTCGATTTCCCTGAGCCTTTGTCACCCCGAATCAAAACTCCTCCGATTCTGGGATCAATGGCATTCAGTAAAAGCGCAATCTTCAGTTGGTCCTGACCAACTATGGCTACGAATGGAAACTCCTTCATTTCGCCTCCTCCCATCCTTCAGCTTCAAGCACCGCCGATTTGATCGCGACAATGGACTCTTCTGTTGCGTTCCACATTCCCCTCTGGGCTGCCTCCAGCAATCTCTCAGCAATTGATGTCAATGCGCCCGGGTTGGAATGTTTGAAAAACTCTCTGATTGAGTCATTCGCCACATAGGCTTGGGTAACCCGCTCGTACATCCAGTCCTCAACAATATTTGCGGTAGCGTCATACCCAAATAAATAATCAACGGTGGCCGCCATTTCAAATGCCCCTTTATAGCCATGGTTCTTCATGGCCTCAATCCATTTCGGATTGATCACCCGGGAGCGCACAACCTTGGCGGCCTCCTCCGCTAAAGACTTCACTTTGGGCCTAGCCGGATCTGCGGTATCACCAAAATACGACTTTGGGTCTGATCCGGAAAGTTCTCGAATAGCAGCGATCATACCTCCATGATCTTGCATATAATCATCTGAATCGAAGATATCGTGCTCACGATTGTCTTGATTTTTAGAAGCAATCTGGATATTTATGAATCTTGAAGTCATGGCCTCTAGATCGAATTTTCCAAACTCCTCTTTTCCATAGCTATAGCCCGACCAGGTAATATAGACATTGGCTAAATCCCCATTCGACCGCCAGTTTCTCGACTCAATCAAGGGAAGGATACCCGATCCATATGCCCCTGGTTTCGGCCCGAAAATACGTGGGGTGGCACTCTCTTCCCGGAGCGGATTGTCGGACTCGCCACTTGATGCGGCAAGTTCAAACGCCTGGTTCATAAGAGATATCACATGAGGGAAAGCATCTCTGAAAAATCCTGAGATTCTGAGCGTCACATCCACTCTCGGCCGTCCAAGCTCCTCTCGTGAAACCAGTTCGCAGCCCAAAACTCGTCCTGTCTGAATATCCCACTTCGGCTTAACCCCTATGAGAGCTAGCGCCTGTGAAATATCGTCCCCGGCAGTCCTCATTGCAGCAGTTCCCCAAACCACAATCCCGACCGAATTGGGATATCTCTTTTCCTCTCTGAGATATCTTTCTATGACAGAATCCGCCAGTTTTTGTCCAACCTGAAAAGACTGAATCGAAGGCAAAGCTTTGGGATCAATAGAGTAAAAATTCCTCCCGGTAGGAAGCACCTGTGACATCCCTCTCGATGGAGCCCCTGACGGACCCGAAGAGACATAACGCGCATCCAGAGATTCCCCGATAGCATCAAGTTCACGGGGGGTGGAGTGAAGCCGTGGAACCAGATCGGTGCAGATTCTATGTAATACGGCTTGATATTCTTTGTCAACCTGGTCCAAAAAGTCCAGGCTGAAATAATGGGCCTGAGCCAAACCAATCACCCTTTGCACTTCGGCTTCAACCATATCAATGTCTTTGGTGCGGTTGGCTTGCAAATCTATATCCAACTTAGTTGCAACTACGGAACGCAAAGAGGGTTCGTCATCAAAGGGGATCCTGGTAAGTGCCGCGATCATATCCACCTCCTGGGGTCCACCCAGGACGTCACCAAGCACGTGAAGACCACCTCGTATCTGTGCATCCTTAATCTCGCACAGATATCCGTCTATTTCGCCAATGAGGTCATCGAATTGGGCAGCCTGAAAGTCGGGGTTCTCCTCCAGCATTAGCTCGTTTGCAATCTTGGCGTCAACCAGAACTTCCCATATCTCTTTTCTAAGGCTGGGTAATTTGGAAGGATCCATTCCCTGATATCTCGCATGAGCATCTAAAAGAGACTCCAGCTTTGCAAGCTCATCGTAGGTATCGGCACGGGTGAGCGGTGGAACCATATGATCCACGATCACCGCGTGCGCCCTCCTCTTGGCCTGCGTTCCCTCACCGGGATCATTGACGACAAACGGATAGATCAAAGGCAATGGTCCAATCGCCTGATCGGAAAAACAGTTTTCAGAAAGGCCTATGCCTTTACCCGGCAGCCACTCCAGAGTTCCATGCTTACCAAGATGTATCACGGCATCAGCTTGATACTCTAGGTCCAGCATCCGGTAAAAAGCCATGTAGTGATGGGTTGGAGCCAAATCTGGAGAATGATAAATAGCGATTGGATTTTCGCCGAAGCCCCTGGGAGGCTGAATGGTTATAAACACATTACCGATAGCTAGCCCAGGAAATATAAATTGGCCGTTATCCACATACACCGATCCTGGCGGATCGCCCCAAGCATCGACCAACTTTGCTTTTACTTCCTCACCAAAACTATCGAATGCCTTTATGTAGCTCTCAACCCCCCATTTGAACTGAGCCTTGGCTGCCTGCGAAAAGCTGAGTGTTGGAACTTCATAATTGAACGTTTCCATAAGTTCAGCCATCAGGCTGTCTCCGTCTTGCGGAATGCGATCGATCTTATACCCCTGAGCTTTCAATTGATGGAGCAATTTTATGACCGATGCGGGTGTGTCAAGCCCTACCGCATTTCCAAGCCGCGATCGCTTGGTTGGATATGCAGACAGCACAATTGCAATCTTTTTCTCACTGTTTTCTTTGTGCGAGAGTTGAGCAAGCCTAAAGACAATCTCAGCAACCCGTCGAGTTCGTTCCAAATCCGGTCTATAAGCACTCACTTCTGTGCCGAATTGGTCATCTATGTCCACTACCTCTTTGAACGAGAACGGGACGGTGATAATCCGGCCGTCGAACTCTGGAATGGCCACCTGCATGGTGACATCCATTGGAACAAGTCCGCTGATTCTGGCTTGCCAATCTTTTCGAGTTGAAGAGGAAACAATTGCCTGGACTATTGGAACCCCAAGCTCCTTCATTTCCCCTACATCCCAAACCTGGCCATCGCTATCCATGGACCCACCGGCAAGAACGGTAGTTACTATTACCGAGGGTTTGATCCGCTCCAAAATTTCAAATACCTGGCTGTGTTGGTTCAGACCACTGCGCAGAGAGTAGCAGTAGATTGGGTAGACACTCGCCCCTGACTTGGCTATCTCTTTGGCCAAAGTCTCGATGAAAAAGGTGTTCCCCGAAATAAGATGAGCACGATAAAAAATGATGGCCACGCTCAACCGGGAAGCCGGGTTCTCTATCACACCGTAAAGTCCGGTCTCATCTAACGTTACGGGAGGAAGGAACCCGTGTCCACTGAAAAGACAGGTGTCAGAGATAAACTTTACAAAATTGAGATAATTCTCCGTTCCCCCTCGAATCAGATATTCGAATCCTTGGCTCACAATTCCTACTGGCGCAGTTGAATAGAGCGCAAGCTCAGGGTCTGGCGTCGATTCACCGGAAAAACACAGCAAATGGCTGCCGCTTCGAGCCGCAATTTCTGACAATTCCTCTAAGCCTTCGAGAAATGCGTCCTTGCCACCTAGTAGCCGCACGCAAATAATCTCAGCTGATTCAGCCTCCTGTTTCCATCTGGCTGAGGCAGCTGAAATTGCCCTGAACTCTACTCCTGCTTCATGCAACGCGTCGGCTACAACCCTAAAGGTGAGAAGTTCGGTATCCGCATTGGTGATATACAAAAACAATTGATTAAACTCCCATGCTTATTACAAATAAATCGACGCAGCTTCAAAAAGACCATTCAGGTCAAGGTGTTTATCTACAAAATCAGCCAGAAAATCCACCTGGCGTTGCCGCAGGCTGTCAAATTCGAGATTCGAGACAAAGCTTTTCCCAGCCTTAGCCGCAACATGAGAAAGAAAGCGCTCCCGAAATTTGTCGTTTTCGAATATTCCATGCAATGTGGTGCCGAAAATCTGGCGACCAGGGTCCGCGGTCCCTTCGGAGTTACCAACCACCTCGATTCTACGAACCGGATCGCCAAGCTCAAACAAAGAAGGACCTCCATTTAGGTGCACTCTGCCCTGATGAATCTGGTATCCGTTTATGGCTACCCCATCAAATAAAGGACTTACACCGTTTCGGACCAGGGTCACTTTGGTGTTGAGAAACTCCGTAAATACATTCAGAAGACCCAACCCCCTCAGGCCGGCTTGACTTGATTCAATTCCGTCGGCTATCTCGTTGCCGAGCATTTGAAACCCTCCGCATATACCAAGTACAATCGACCCTGCTTTGATTGCACTACGGATTCCGGCTTCAAATCCCTTATCCCTCAGCCATATAAGGTCATTTACAGTGGCTTTGGTGCCAGGAATTATAACCAAATCAGCACCGTGTAATTGACTTGGGTGATTTGCGATTCTCACCCTGCACCCAGGCTCATATACCAGAGGGTCAAAATCCGTAAAGTTGGAAAAACGAGGTAAGCCAATTATGACAACGTCTAAAGCATCCTCACCCTCCACCTGACGGCTGACGTATTCTGTAAGCCCCATTGAATCTTCAGAATCGATAAGTTTGTGATCGAAGAATGGTAATACCCCAAACACCCTCTTCGAAGTCCGTCTCTCCAAAATCGTGATTCCGCTATCTAAAAGCTTGGCATCACCACGGAGCTTGTTGATTACAAATCCGACTATCAAGCTGGAAAGATCCTTGGGCAGTATCTCGATAGTTCCGAACATAGAGGCGAATACCCCTCCCCTGTCGATGTCGCCCACCAGCAATGCGCTTGCTTCCACCCTCTTTGCAAGAGAAAGATTAACGATGTCGTAATCCGCCAAATTTATTTCAGCAGGCGATCCCGCTCCTTCAATCACTACAAGATCGTGCTGCGAAGACAGCTTTTCATAGGCGCTTATTACAACATCGAATAATTCAGCCTTTCTCTTCTGGTAGTCAAATGCACTGGTATTGAACACCGGCAGGCCCATGACCACCACCTGAGAGGTCAGGTCGGAATTTGGCTTGATAAGGACGGGATTCATCTCAACCCTAGGCTCGGTTCTTGCCGCGTATGCTTGCCTAGCCTGGGCACGACCTATCTCGTAACCGTCCGGGGTAATTGCCGAATTGAGAGACATATTCTGTGCTTTGAATGGGGCTACCGACAAACCCTTGTTTGATAGAACCCTGCAAAGCGCCGTAACCAAAGTACTCTTGCCTGAGTCTGAAGTGGTACCCACTATCATGAGCGACTTCTTCGATAACGGTTTAGTTCTGGACCTGGACTGTTTGGGGAACAGAGTCTGTTCAAGGGCCATGATCCCCTTACTGTCGGGTACAGCAATCCGCACCCCTCCAGGCAACCCAAACGAATCAGTCTTGCGAACCAGTATTCCGCCCGCCAAAAGACGCTCAAAAATATCAGCAGCTTTGGCTACATAGAGGTAATTAGCTTTGGAATCAAACACTTGAAGACCATATTTGGATAAAATTCCAGTTAATTCACTCCTCAGATGCGATATCTTTTTGCTTACATCAACCAGATCAATAGCCTCAAGCAACTCTGGCAATACCGCTGCGGCAAGAGAATTCACCGACCAGCGGGGCTGAATTTCACTCAGCCTCTCGCATGCACTCGAATCAGGAGCTATCACATATCCCATCCTCAAACCGGGCAGCGAAAATAACTTGGTCAATGAACCAACAACCAAGCTGCCGTGTTCGAAATCCCGTCGCGACCACTGCCCAGTCGCCAATGGATAAAACGCCTCGTCTACCACCTTGGGCCTCTGATCTGAAGGCAACAACGCTCCTGTAGGATTGTTAGGGTTCGACGCCCACCACGGACCGTTTGGATCAAGGTGTTTGATGTGTCTGCGGTACAGCGAGAACTCCGGATCTGAAACCCAACCTGACGGTAAAACCCGAGAGACAAGCGCGATTGCTTCAGCTCCACCATTAGTGAGAAGTAATTGGTCGCTAGGCACGGATATGGCATCCGCTAAAGCCTCCCTGGCCCAGTGAGTTTCCGGGTAACCAAGTAGCGAATCCATGTGTCGCTCTAAAATCGCACTAAACCCGGATACTACCGGATTCATCGAGGCTGAGAGATCCAAAATATGACCGTCATTCAAGCCCAGAGACTGCTCTAAAAATCTGGCCCCTCCACCGTGATCTCGATGAGACAGCAGCTCTTTAGCCGTTTCCAGTTGGCTTAGACTGAGGCCTTTCATCCTGCCATCCGGCCATAAATATAAAGCAGCAGTCCAACGCCTATGAAAGACAGCCCAATCAGGGTATCGTTGCGTTTTGTAAGATCAGAGACCCTGGTTATATCTTTAGGTACGACTGCCCTTCCCTTGCCCATCACAGCCCTCACCTCCAAAGCCCCAAGGTAACTATTTGTACCACCTAGGGTGACTTCCAACTTATGGGCATAAAACGACTCGACAACTCCAGCATTTGGTGAGGGATGTTTTTTTCCGTCACGAAGGGCTGCCTTGAAATCAACTTTTGAACCCTCCGGGCTGATCGCAGTGACCCAGGCAAGCAAACGTGCTGGAACAAAGTTGACCAGATCATCTACCCTGGCGCTAGCCCATCCAAAATTCTTATATAGCTCTGACTGGTATCCCACCATCGCATCCATGGTGTTGATTGCTCTATAAACCAGTGAACCCAATGCTCCGAACAGTGCTCCATATACCATTGGAGCAACTACGGCATCTGAGCAGTTTTCAGCCACCGATTCCACAACTGCTCTGGCGCAACCAGACAAGTCTAAAGAACTGACGTCCCTGCCGACTAAGCAAGGAAGAAGTTCCTTGGCTGCTGCCAAGTCTCCGCTTTGCAAGTTTCCCTCAATCATTGAAGCATTTTGAAGCAACGCCCGCTCGGCAACCGCCAGATAGGTCGCCACAAATGTGCCCAGTAGCGGACTATCGAGCAGCAACGCAGAAACCGCTGCAGTGGCGATCCCAACAGAGTTGTATCCCACCCCTGCTGTCCGGGTATCCCGCCAGGTAAAAAACTCACACTTTTCCATAAGTCGACCAAAAAGCGCTACGGGATGCACTGCGGATGGTGGTTCTCCTAAAATGCGGTCGGCAAACAGCGCACAGCCTGAGCCCAAAAACCGCAGTCCAATATCTTTGACTAAACGTTTCATAGAAACATCATTGCTCCCGCTGCGAGACAGATAGTTTCCACTAAAACAATCGCGGCTCCCAGCACATCACCGGTGTACCCTCCCAGCAACCTGTTTGCCCTCCACATAACAACCGACCAAAGGGCAATTCCGATTATCCCGACTAAAAGACCTTTGATTCCCTCTGAGTATCCGAGCAATGCCAAGCTGGCAAGCACCTCCAAAATCAAAATTGCAGTGCCCCTGAGACTGTCGGTCAAACTGCGGAAACTGCTGGCGATTCCGTCCACCTTTGCGTAACTGAATAGTTCAACAGAGATGGCAGACAGCTCTCTCGACAGCGTGAACACAGCTATTAGAAACAGATAATTTGGGACCATTGATGCCAGCGAAACCCACATCAGCAAAAGCACCATAACCAGTGCGACAACCGCAAACACCCCTACTTCCGGCTGTGCCATTACTTTGAAACGCTTCTCTTTATCGAGATGAGCCAAAAGGCCATCTGCGGCATCAGCCAATCCATCAAAGTGAATCGCACCCGTAACAACTACTACGCACAGTACGGTTAGCGCTGAAGAGAGGTCATGGCTTAATGACCCGTAGGTAAGGTACCAAATTATCCCTGCCAACAACCCAATCAGAATCCCAGGTATGAAGAACCAATACTTGGAATTTTCAGTTGGCTCGGTTCCGCGCCCGAATACCGTCAAAAAACTGATCGAACCGAGCAAGTCGTTCTTCATGGTCGGCCAACCCCTGGAGGCCCTAGCTCTAAAACACGGCCGGCGATAACCAAAAATGCCAAATCTACGGCCTTGGAGATGGTCTGATTCACCTGGCCTAGCCGATCTATGAACTGCCGTGAGGAACTGCTGCCGGAATGTATAGATAGTCCAACTTCCTCAGAGACAAAAACCAACGGAGATTTACAGTTACTGATAGCGTTGCTTAAACGTTCTAGATCAGGGACAAACTCGATCTCGGAAGCCAGCCAGGTGCCAATTGAGTCGATCAGAGTTGGAAGATTTGCCTCCTCCAATACAGAATAAAGATCCTTGGCGGAGTCCAGCTCCAAAAGGCTCCACTTGTTTCCTCTTACGTTTCGGTGGCGTTCGACTCTGTCCCGAAAATCCGGATCGTCAGCTATCCACTTCCTGGGAGCGGTTGCAATATAACACATGCTTGCATAGTCTCTGGCAAGAAACGCCTCAGCAAGCTCCGACTTGCCTGAGCGAGTTCCGCCGAGAAAGATACATTTCCCGGTAAATTTGATGTCCACGCATCTCCTAATCGACCATTCGACCAAATAAGAGTGCACAGGTATCCTGGCTTCGCATCAACACCTTGCCCGACCTTCCCACCTTACGGCAGTGGTCTCCTTGTGGACTCAGCTCAACGTTACAGTTGCGGGACAGCTCCGGATTTTCACCGAATTCCCTGATTGCACTTAAAGAGATACTACCGTCTTAGATATGACTCGCGTTGAATCAATAATATTAGTTAATACCGGATACGGAAAAGGTAAATCCTCTGCAGCATTTGGTGTCATGTCCCGCGGATGGGCCCGAGGCTGGAGGGTTGGGGTTGTGCAGTTCATCAAAAGCGGAAAGTGGAAAACCGGCGAAAAAAAATTGGCCGACCACCTTGGGATTGAGTGGCATACACTTGGTGACGGCTTCACCTGGGAATCAACCGATTTGGATGAGACCGCGGCCAAAGGAAGGCATGCTTTCGAAGTAGCCAGCCAGATGCTGGCAAGTGGGGACTATGACCTTCTGATTTTTGATGAACTGACGTACGCGGTCAAGTATGGGTGGATAGAAGTAAACGAAGTTATCGAAGCCCTGAAAACCCGAAGTCCCAAAACCAACGTCGTAATCACCGGAAGAGACTGCCCGGTAGAAATTATTGAGCTTGCCGATACTGTAACTGAAATGCGAAAAATAAAGCATGCATACGACCAAGGAATCAAAGCTAAAAAAGGCATCGAGTACTAAGCGGTGATGGATACGCCGCCAACCCTGGGTCCCAGAATTATCGTCGCGGGAACTTCATCCGGCGTTGGCAAAACCACTATTGCCACCGCCCTTATGACAATTATGCGATCAGACGACCTGAGCGTGGCCCCGGCCAAGGTTGGACCCGACTTTATTGACCCCTCATATCATGAGTTGGCAGCCGGCGTACGGGGTCGAACGCTCGATACATTCTTGTGCAAAGACAGTTCAATCCGTTCAACGCTATATCAGTTGTCCAAGGACTCAGACATCGCAGTAATAGAAGGCGTGATGGGCCTTTTCGATGGAACCCTGATGAAAAGAGAGGACGCTTCGATCGAGATAGACCCAAAAATACCATCTGGTTCAACTGCGGAAATCGCAGCACTAACCGAGTCTCCGGTTCTGCTGGTTATGGACGCAACTGCTGTCTCTTCCTCTTTGGCGGCAACATTGGAAGGATTTATTAATTTTTCGGGGTCAGTAAATATCGCAGGGGTGATAATCAACAATTTGGGATCTCAGTCTCATCTGGACCTGATAAAAAGTGCAATGAAACACATAATGGTGGAAATCGTTGGAGCGATACCCCGTGGAGCAGTGGAAGCATGGCGAAGCAGACACCTGGGACTGATACCAACGATAGAACGCCAAGAAGAAATCTTCAACTCATTGACAAGCCTCTCGAGCGCCATCAAGCCTCATATAGAACTGCAAAAGATACTTCAAATCGCCAGATCGGCCCCGCTAACAACGGTTAGCAGCAGCCCAACTCCCGGTGCGCTAAGAGTAACTACACGGGCCAATATCGCAATTGCTGCTGGAAAAGCATTCAGCTTTCTCTATCCCGAGAATGTGGGTGCGCTGGAGCAGGCCGGAGCAAAAGTAAGCTACTTTGATCCCATTTCTGACCCGGAACTTCCCCCCGGAATAGACGGCTTATATTTGGGCGGTGGATTTCCGGAAATATACGCCGAAAAACTTTCTAAAAACGTCTCACTTTTGCATCAAACTAAAAGCCTGATCCAAGATGGTCTCCCGGTATGGGCAGAATGTGGCGGTTTGATGTGGTTGTCGAGCAGCGTTGGAGCCAACAAGATGGTTGGAGCCATTCCAGCTGAAATAGAAATGACCGATAAACTTACCCTTGGATACATAAAAGCCACTCCGGTGGAGTCAAGTTGCCTTTGTGATCCCGGCCAACTTATTTATGGCCACGAGTTCCATTATTCCAAAAGCATCCCCGATGGATCTGGAATGCGCTTCCAATCCAGAAACGGGGAAAAGCTATCGGGATTCCTGGCTCCAAATATTTTTGCCAGCTACCTTCATCTGCATCTGGGTTCCCAGCAGCATCTGGCTGATAACTTCGTTGCATCGTGTCGATAACCGGGAAAATAATCCAATTTTTAGTTCAATGAACAACTCGGCGAACTTGGTTCGTGAGACAATTGGAAATCGGCCATAACCCTCGCCAAAAGAATGGGTATTGCGGCCTAGATAAATGAAAGTGAGAGCAATCGAGCTATGCCGCCCAAAGATGGCCAATCGTCAGGTGACTGGAGAGTTAAGCAGGGTTTTTTACGGTTCTATGTGTTGATCACTGGAGCAGCGGTGATGTCTGTGGAATTCGCCGCACAGAGGCTGCTCGAACCATTCTTCGGCAACTCCGAAATTGTTTGGGCCACTCTGATTGGGGTTATACTTCTCGCCCTGTCTGGGGGTTACTGGATCGGAGGAAGAATCGCTGACAAATGGCCCACCATGACCGGAGTCAGCCTCCTCACACTCGGCGCAGGAATCTATGTGGCGGTTCTTCCCTCAATTGCCAATCCCTTGCTTAATTCAGTATCTGGAGGGCTTCTCAACACACCGGCTGGCCTGGTAATTTCTGCGCTTGCCGGTACTGTGATCCTGTTCATGCCGCCGGTTGCAGCTCTTGGAGCAATTTCACCCTATGCGGTCCGACTGGTAATTATAAATGCCAACTCAGCTGGCACAAAAACTGGCTCTCTCTATTTCTGGTCTACGTTTGGCAGCCTGATAGGAACTTTTGTTCCAACACTTTACATTATTCCCACCTATGGCGTAAGAACCGCCTTCTGGATTTCAGCCACGCTCCTCATACTGCTTGGGGCTGCAACACTTAAAAAACCGGTCATGCTAATCGCCTGCCTTATCCCCCTTGCAGTAAGCCAGATATCATCGCCACTGCTTAAACCCGTTTCAGGCCTGATAACTGAGGTGGAGACCCCGTATCAGTTCGCCCAGGTGTATAGGCTCAATTCTACCGAAACAGCGTTATCGGTAAATGATTCGGCAGGAATACAGTCGATATATACCCCTTCAAGACTTACCGGTTTGTACTACGATGCCTACCTGGTTCTCCCTTATATGTTCCCTTCGAGTCAACAGGTCCCAACTCTACTAATAGGAATGGCGGCAGGAACCATCCCGACCCTGTACTTACGCGATGTGGATCCCTTCAGGGCCAAAGTACCCATGACGGGGGTTGAGATCGACCCAAAGCTGATCCAACTGGGCAAAAAATACTTTCACCTAAAGCCCTCTGCCGCCAAGGTGATAAATCAAGACGGCCGGGTGTACATTAGAACCACAAAGTCAAAATTTAAATTAATGATCGTAGATGCTTATTCTCAGGAAATCTACATACCGTTTTATCTGACAACCAAACAATTCTTTCAGGAATGTCTTGACCACCTTGAGACTAACGGAATTCTAGCGATGAACGTGAACGCAACCTCTGCCCATGCCTCCTTGCTTAGGGCTATTGAGCGCACTCTGATGACCGTTTTTCCACACGTCTATATCGCTAAAGCCCCTGGAGAATACAATCAGCTGCTAATAGGAAGCCGAGGTCGTCTCAACCTGCCCCGTACCAGTCAGCTTCCAAACTTCCTAAGACCGGTAGACACAAATCTTTCCCACTCATGGCGCACCCCACATCCAGGCCCAGGAATCGTCCTTAGTGACAACCATGCCCCGGTGCAGCAAATGACAAACCAAATGATCCTAAGCAAACTGACTGGAAAACTTTAGTACAAGCAATTTCTTTGTAAAATACAAAGCCAACAACAGAAACGATTGCCGGTCAGGTCTCAAAACTGGCCAACTCAACCAACCAATATTGACCTCTCCACTCCCTGCGCGCAAAGAACCTCCGCTGTCATTAGGCTCATTTTAAAATTATTTTCAACGGAGCTACTAGTGCCAGACTCAACACATAGACAACCGGGACAGCTGATTGGGGTGGGTGTAGGTCCCGGCGACCCGGCAATGCTAACACTGGCTGCCCTTGACGCCATCCGAAATGCCGACCTCGTGATTTCACCGTGCTCTGCACCGGATATTGAAGGCAGGGCAGAATCAATAGTGCGAAAAGTCATGCCGCAGATCCGCTATCAAAGATTGATATTCGAAATGGCAACCGGAGAATCTGGAATACAAGCCAGAAAACGAACTGCGCAAAACGCTGCCAAAGAACTTCTTGCTCCCCTTTCACGGGGTCAAAACATCGTCTTTATTACCCTGGGGGATCCCAATGTTTTCTCAACCTTCGCATTAGTGGCAAACCAAATAAGGGCGCTCGACCCTAAGATCGCGATTACCACAGTGCCGGGAATTATGGCATTTCAACAGGTTGCCTCCGAATCTCAGGTGGAACTTCTGAATGAGACCGAAAAACTTTTCCTGATAACCGCAAACGAAACTCTCGATGACCTAAGCGATGCGCTCGATCACCCAGAAGCCGCAATTGTCATATACAAAGGCGGGAGGCACATTGGCGACATCAAAGAACAGCTGGCGAAAGCCGATCGGCTAAGTGGAGCAATGGTTGGAGAACTACTGGGACTTGATGGTGAAAGAGTTATAGAACTTGATCAGATTGAAGAATCATCGATCGCTTATCTGGCCACCGTAATCGTCCCCCCTGTTAGAAACATACCTTTTACAGGATATTCAAAGATAAAAAAGGAATCACTTCAATGATAAGCTTCGTAGGCGCCGGTCCGGGTGATCCAGAACTGATCACAGTAAAGGGCAGCAACAGGCTTGCTGCCGCTGAGATAATTATTTGGGCTTCATCTTTGGTACCAAGTGAATTACTCAGATACAAAAATGACTCGGCAACTGTATTCGATTCTGCCGGAATGACGCTTGAAGACGTCCTTGAAGTCTATTCCAGGTCCGGAAACAGCTCCAGGATCGTTCGGCTACACTCGGGTGACCCATCAGTGTACGGTGCTATCCAGGAGCAAATTGACTTCTGCATTCAATCTCAGCTTGAATTTGAGATCGTTCCAGGGGTAACGTCACTGGCTGCTGCCGCTGCAATCCTTCAGCGCGAATTCACCATCCCGGCTCTATCCCAAAGCGTAATATTTACCAGACTGGCGGGTAAAACCAAGGCATCAATGCCGGAAAGGGAATCTGTTAGCGCATTCGCCAAAATTGGTGGAACACTGGGTATATTTCTATCCGGCGCACATCCTCAGCAACTTCAAAATGAACTTCTTTGCGATGGCTCCGCTTTCAATGAAAATACGCCTGCGGCTATCGTTATTCGGGCAACCTGGGAAGATGAAAAGGTTGTGAAGACAACCATTGGGTCACTCGCCAGCGAAATGGCTTCCAGTGGTGCCAATAGAACCGTGCTGGTGGTGGTGGGAGAGGTTCTGAGCGGACCAACTCAAAGATCTCACCTTTATTCGCCACAGTATGCTCATAGATTCCGTAAAAGGTCGCTCTCCGGCACAACCTCTGGCAGGCCGACTAAAATCCGACCCAATGACGCCTAGAACTGTCGAGTCAGCTGGCAATCAAAACAGTGCTGGAGCCATTCTCAAGTATCGGCTTACAATCCGTCATTGTAGACTCGCAATTATCTTTTGATTGAGGATTTTTGCCCATGACCCCCACAGAGCCAAAACAACTACGTACAGGGTGGACAACAGGAACTTGCGCCAGCGCTGCAGCTAAGGCTGCCACCTTATTAACGCTCACGGGAGAGCTGCCCAGGGAGGTTGAAATCGCAATACCTTCCGGAAAACGAATCTCCTTTCCGGTCGAAGACAGTGGAACAGGCGGAGCCGTAGTGGTAAAAGATGCCGGAGATGACCCGGATTGCACGGACGGGGCAAGGATCACAGTGCATGCCAAGCTGCTCGATAACCAGAGTGAACTTATTTATATCGCTGGTGACGGTATCGGCACGATAACCAAACCTGGGCTTGGACTAGAAGTTGGAGCACCTGCGATTAACCCGGTACCTTCAAGAATGATTAAAGCTGCAGTCAGGGAAGTAACTGAAAAGGGACTCGAACTCACATTCAGCGTTCCCGGGGGGAAAGATATGGCGCTACGGACCACCAATGAACGGCTGGGGATACTTGGTGGAATCTCCATACTGGGGACAACCGGAATTGTACGCCCATTTTCCACTTCAGCCTATCGAGCCTCAGTGGTACAGCAGATTGACGTGGCAGCTGCGCAGAGGGAAAAAGAAATCGTGCTTGCCACCGGATCGCGCTCTGAAACCTGCGCTATGGAACTATTTTCCCATCTCGACAAAGTCTGCTTTGTTGAAGTTGGTGACTTCACTGGAATTGCGCTAAAAAGAGCGCAAAGTCGGGCAATAATCAAAGTCAGCTGGGTGGGGATGGCAGGTAAAATCTCAAAATTAGCCAACGAAGTTATGATGACGCATTTTCACCGGTCGGACATAAATAACCAGATCCTGCTTGAGGCAGCCCTAAAAGCCGGTGCAAGTCAAAAGGTGATTGAAGCTGCTACAGCCACCAACACTGCCAGGCATTTCTATGAAGTGTGCATAGAGGAGCAGCAGACAGAGCCTTTAACGATCCTCTGCCAACTGGCCAAGCGGGCATGCGCCAATTACGTTTCGGACACAATCGACATTTCTGTGATAATGGTTGATTTCGAAGGGTCATCGGTCATAGCACATGCCTGACACGATAAGCGTAATCGGCATCGAAGGTAATGGAACGATAGGTATGACAGATGATGCGTTCATTGAATTGGCGCAATCGAGTTCCGTACTGCTGGGCAGCACAAGGCAAATTCAGTTGCTGTCAGAGCTCTTGAGCAAAACCGGGATACCTGTTCAAACCTGGGAAGCGACTGACAGAGCCATGTTAGCTGAAATTGAATCCCACCAGGGGAACGTTCTGGTGCTCGCTTCAGGTGACCCCGGATATTTTGGAATCGTAAGGTCTATCGCGCAAGCCTGGCCTGATATACCTCTAGCTGTCCATCCATCTTCATCATCGATTTCTTTGGCTTTCGCCCGCATAGGGCTCAACTGGGAAGATGCTGTAGTAATCAGTGCACATGGAAGACGCTACGGAGACTTCTTAATGAAGCTTCTCGATGCTGTGGACTCGAGTGACCCCTATCTGAAACTCGCTGTCCTTTGCTCTCCAGATAATCCCCCGGATTTCATCGCACAGATACTCCTTGATGCCAGGGCAACATTTGAGCACTGTTTTGTATTACAGAGGATCGGCTACCAAGACGAGTTAATCGAGGAACTGTCACTTCAGTCCATATGTCAAAAGACATTCGACAGTCTTTCGATCCTGATTGTATTGCGGGAAAGACGGCCAGAGGCCACAGTGGGAAATCATGTCCTAGCACACAGGAGTGGCCAACCGTACCACCGACGGGGAATGATTACCAAGGAGGAAGTCCGAGAGGTTATAGTCTCAAAACTTCAACCCCACTTGGACACCGGCAAAAAATGTCTATGGGATATCGGGGCTGGCAGTGGAAGCATAGCACTCTCGGTTAGAAATCGCCTGCCTGAGACTCAGCTTGTACTCATCGACAAGGATCCAATTTCACTCAGATTGCTTCAATTGAACTGCGGCAACCTCGAAAATGCGACAATCCTCAATAGCGACGCAGCCAAACAACTTCCTTCATTGCCAGATCCAGATGCAATCTTTATTGGAGGGGGAGGAATCGCGGTAGTACGGAGACTCCGGGAAACTCTGACCCGACCAACATTTGTGCTGGCAAGTTACGCCTCTATTAATAGAGCGGTGGAATCTGCGGACATTCTCGGTAATCTGATGCAGGTGATACTTCCAACAGGCAAGAAACTCCCGGACGGCTCATGGCGTCTTTCAGGAGAAAACCCTGTTTTTTTAACCTGGGGATTTCTGCCGTGAATTTCGATACGTCCAATATTTACTCACTAGCCATAAACGAGCGAGGTGCAAAAACAGCCATAGGACTTGGACTTAAAGTTGAGGTAGGTCTGCCCTCTCAATTTTTGGACCGGTACTGGAATCAAGCCAATTCGCTGGTTCTGGTGATGGCATTGCCCATTGTTGTAAGACTGCTTGCAAACAGAAACCTCAATAAAGATACTGACCCGGTGGTAATAGCAATTGACGAAAGTGGCGAGTTCGTAATTCCTGTCCTAGGTGGACACAGAGGCGCGAACCGGTTGGCCTCAGAGCTCAGCTCCAGAAAAGGTTCTACCGCGGTGATTACCACCGCATCTGAAAAAAAAGGTATATCCGCAGCCGACGGTCTGAGCGGATTCAGCGCTCAGGGAGAAGTGGCTGCTCTGATTGAGTTGATGCTGGAAGGGCTTGATCCTGTTATCGATAATGAAATCAATTGGCCCGGTCCGATAAACCTGAAAAATGGCGCTGGACCGGCCCGAATCATTATTTCAGACAAAAAGATGAAACTCTCTGAAAACAAGGCTTCCCCAGAGGTTCAGCTTATTCCTGCGTCCCTTGTATTAGGAATAGGATGCTCAAGTGACGCCTCGGCGGCAGAGGTTGGCTCGCTTATCGAGACCGTACTTGAACGGAATTCGCTCGACATCAGAGCTGTGGCTAAAATAGCCACCATCGAAATTCGTAGGGATCATCCGGCGATCGTGGGACAGGGCATTGAAATTGAATCATTCACAGCAGAGCAGCTGGACCAGGTAGACGTACCTAACGGTTCAGAGGCTGTCCGTGATCACGTTGGCACCCGGTCAGTTTCAGAAGCCGCAGCAATTTTGGGCTCACGATTTGGACAACTTCTGGTTACCAAAGAAAAAAGTGTCAAGGCCACGGTATCGATCGCCAGGATTAGACCCGCGGGATCCATAAAACTGGTAGGTTTAGGCCCTGGCTCATCCATGATGCGCACACCACAAGCGGTAGAAGCGCTGTTGGGATCCGAAGTGGTAATAGGCTATCAGCCCTATATCGAACAATGCCAGGAGCTACTTTCCCCACACCAATTGATAATTCGCTCCCCCATCGGTGATGAACTCAAAAGAGTGAAGTTGGCGCTTGAATATGCAAGTGCTGGGAGATCGACTGCGATTGTATGTTCAGGGGATCCAGAGGTATTCGCGATGGCGTCAATCACATTTGAAGTTCTTCATTCCACCTCAATTTCAAATGGCACCAAACCCACGGACCTTCCCGAGGTCTCCGTTGTACCCGGCATCACCGCCGGTCTTGCCAGCGGTGCCCTGCTTGGTGCCCCATTGGGCCACGATCACGCATATCTCTCGCTTTCTGACCTTCTCACCCCATGGGAGACAATTGAGAACAGAATAGAGAAGTTTGCTGAGGCAGACATAACAATAGTTATCTACAATCCACAATCTAAAACCAGAACCTGGCAACTTCCGAAAGCACTTGACATTATCGCTAAGCATAGAAAACCGCAAACAGCGGTAGCAATTGTAAAAAACGTGGGTCGACAAAACCAACAGAAATTAATCTCCACCCTCGATTCAGTGGACCCGGGCATTGTAGACATGAACTCCGTGGTGATCATCGGTTCTTCCACCACTACGCGTTTCGGCGACTATATATTTACACCAAGGGGATACAGAATTTAAGTGACAGCTCCTGTGATTGAAATTTTAAAACTGGAAATAAATGACTCATGTACCGCTTGCGGCATTTGTATTTCAACGTGTCACTCGAGGGCTCTCGTCAAAAATCAGCTCAAACCAGAGATTCTCCATCGTCTTTGCGATCTCTGTGATGAATGCATTGAAGTATGTCCCAGGGATGCAATTAGAGAGGTGGGACTTGAAACACCCAATTGAATCACAGAGTTATGAAGTCATAAACGAAAACTTCGATGCAACTCGCTACTCCGAATTGGAAGGTGAAATTGCTAAACGCATCGTCCATGCAACGGCGGACTTCGAACTAGGACAGTCGCTGCTGTTTTCTCCTAAGGCGATCGAAATCGGAATTGACGCTTTAGAAAAAGGCTGCGTGGTCACCTGCGACGTCGAAATGGTTCGTGCCGGCATCACTAAATACCCTACTAATTGTTACCTAAATGCGGTTGCCTCGTCACCTGCCGGCTTTCCAACACGTAGCTACAGCGCGATGGCAAAAGCAGCCGAGCTCAATCCCGAAAACGGCTTATTTGTAATAGGCTGCGCGCCTACTGCCTTAGCTGCACTTGTAGAGTTAGAAAATGCCTCCTGGTTTAATCCGGCGCTGATCATAGGACTTCCTGTCGGATTTATCGGAGCAGCAGAAACTAAGAACCTTTTGGCTCATAGTAGATTCAACTTTATTACTAATCAGGGTAACAAAGGCGGATCGCCTGCGGCCAGTGCGGCAATGAATGCCTTGCTGCGATTAAGAGAGAATCCAGGAGTTTCACACAGATGAGCAGTTCGAATTCTGGATTGTTTATTATCGGCCATGGGACTAAATCCGGGCTTGGGATCGAACAATTTTGTAATCTGGCCAATCAGGTGGCTGAGAAAGCATCACTCCCAACCGGATACGGGTTTATTGAATTGGCATCGCCGGAAATTTCAATAGGCCTCAAAAATCTCGTCACTAATCACCGTCTTGACCAAGTTACGGTGGTTCCGCTTCTGTTGCTGGCCGCGGGCCATGTAAAAAACGACATTCCCGCAGCACTCGCTGATGCGAGAAGAGCACATCCAAATATCAAGTTCGACTCCATAAGAGATCTTTCGATCACCTCCCAGTTGTTGGAGATAATCGAACAGCGCACGTTGCAACCATTCACGCAACCTGCACCATTTAGGCCTGACCATGTTGTTTTAGTGGGAAGAGGGTCCACTGACCCTGACGCCAACTCCGACCTTTACAAGATCGCCAGGCTCCTTAGCGAACGGGGTCAGATTGGCGAAGTACATCCTGCATTTGTTTCACTGGCTCTACCTAAGGTAACCGACACATTGGAGCGGCTTTACAAACTTGGAGCCACTCAAATCGCTGTCACACCTTATTTTCTCTTTGCCGGCGCTTTACTTGAAAGAATCTACAATGAGAGCAGAGCCTGGCATCTTGAGCATCCGGAAATCGAATTGGCTCTTGCAGCCGAAATGGGTCCCGACCCCAGAATCGCCGACCTTCTTATTTCAAAAGTGCTTAATCCAGACGTCCAAATGATGAACTGCGATATGTGTGTTTATAGAAATCCCTTTCCTGGCCATGAACATAAAGTCGCACTGACATTTGAGAACGGGTTTCATCAGCATTGATGGCCGATTTGCCACGGTTAAAAAATATCACGGTAGGTAGGCGTCTAGATGCCATTTTTCCAGGGTTTAAACACCTATTCGCTAAGGGCTCACCGAGAGTCTGATTGAGCAATTGTGTAATTCCAGTCACCATGAAACTCGTGACGTTTGAGAGGAATGTTAGCAAGCTCTTCGTCGCTGACTTTTGTACCTGTTTCATAATGGTTGAGGT
>JAJZLS010000012.1 GCA_021803345.1 Actinomycetes bacterium | reverse complement strand
TAGTTATGACCTGATTGTCATAGAGGATCTAAAAGTTGAGAACATGTCCCGTTCTTCTAAGGGAACCAAAGACAACCCAGGTAAGAACGTAGCCCAGAAGAGAGGGCTGAATAGATCCCAAGCCTGGGCACTATTTAGAAAAAGACTGAAGGACAAAGCAGCTAATGCAACTTCTCCTGTACTTGTTATACCCATAAATCCTAAGTTCACATCCCAAACCTGTCCCCAGTGCGAAGAAGTAGCTAAAGACAACCGTAAGAGCCAAGCGGTCTTTAGCTGCATCGTCTGTGGATATACCACTAATGCAGATATCAACACAGCAAGGAACATTCTCACCGCAGGACTGGGTCCCCTTTGGGGGGTCACAGGACGCAGATGGACACTGCAGCAAAAGCCCACAGGGGCTGAGCACAGCGGCCCAGTGAAGCGTCAACCACCTGAAGGACGAGTGGCATGAGCTGCTGGTTCTCAGGAATCACCTTCCGTAACCGAGGGGAAGATGTCAACTTAACCGAAGTTTGAACTGGTAAGTTCACTGTTGACGATTTAGCTGGACTGTATTAGTTTTTTGATAAAACTAAGGGCCCGGCAGAATCATTTCTGTGGTTTTGCCCATTATTGGGGGAGCAGATTGGCAAAGGTTCGAATTCTTGCAGGAACTCGAAAGGGCGGGTTCATCCTGAGTTCCGATAGTTCCAGGTCAAACTGGGAAATTACTGGGCCCTTCTTTGCAGGGTGGGAGATATACCACATGAAGGGCTCTCCGCTGAACTCCGATCGCATCTATGCCTCGCAATCAAGCGGCTGGTTTGGACAGCACGTGCAGCGGTCCGATGATGGTGGGGCCACTTGGAACCCGGTTGGCAATCAATTCACCTATAAGGGTCCCTCTACCAGCCATCAGTGGTATGACGGATCCATTAGGCCTTGGGAATTTAAGCGGGTCTGGCACATTGAGCCGTCCCATAACGATCCAGACTCTGTATATGCAGGAGTTGAAGATGCAGCGCTTTTTAAATCCACTGACGGTGGTAATTCCTGGGACGAGATAATCGGTCTTCGAAATAGTGAAACCGGGCCTTTATGGCAACCTGGAGCAGGGGGAATGTGCCTCCATACAATCATTACCGATCCAATCGATAAAGACCGGATCTACGTGGCAATTTCTGCCGCGGGAGTTTTTCGCACCACTGATGACGGCCAGAACTGGAAGCCCATTAACAAGGGGCTAGTTTCAAACTATATCCCCGATCCAACAGCCGAGGTAGGACACTGTGTCCACAAAATAGCTTTGCACCGGGAAAATCCCCAGGTCCTATATATGCAGAAGCACTGGGACGTGATGAGAAGCGAGAATGGCGGAGATTCCTGGTATGAAATTAGCGGTAATCTGCCTTCGGATTTTGGGTTCGTGATTGATATTCACGCGCATAATCCTGACTGGGTCTACGTGATCCCTATTACCAGTGACTCCCAGCACTTTCCGCCAGACGGATCGTTACGGGTTTACAGAAGCAAATCCGGAGGTGGGGAGTGGGAGTCACTTACAAACGGGCTACCGCAGAAAAATTGTTATGTGAACATTTTGCGCGACGCAATGGCGGTAGACAATCTGGACGATTGTGGAATTTATTTTGGTACCACGGGTGGGCAAATATACGCTTCCAAAGACTCCGGAGACAACTGGGACGCGATTGTACGTGATTTGCCGCCTGTACTCTCGTTGGAAGTTCAGTCGATAACATGATCCTGGTCAGGCTGCCAGAGCATCTGAGTCAATTTGCCGGGATCGCACGCAATGTTCAGCTTGATCAGCCGGGTTGCAAAACTCAAAATGATCTGATTGATGCGCTGGAGTCCAAATATCCGGTTCTGAAAGGTGCAGTCCGAGATATTTCCACAGGAAACCGAAGGGCATTTATTCGCTTTTTTGCCAATGGAGAAGACCTTTCTCTTGACGGCTTGGACTCTTTCCTGCCAGAAAACGTTTTAGCTGGTGATGAGATACTGCAAATAGTGGGAGCTATAGCTGGAGGTTAGCAGGAGGCTCCGCTGGCTTAAATTGTCGATTACTGATAGGGACTTTGTTAGGTATAACCGAGAACCGACTCGTATTTTCTGTAGGATCCCAACTTCGCTTAATATTTGCCTAGGAGAGAGCTGCATTTCAAAGTAGGCGATTGTAATCGACAGCCATGATGCCCGTTCTTTTGGGTCTAGCGACTCTAGCCATAACCGCGAGCAGACATAGCATGACGGATTTGCCAGACAGAATGTTGTGACGTCGGCAATGAGTGGGCGAGAAGGGAGTTGAACCCTCACATCCTTTCGGATACAGGAACCTGAATCCTGCGCGTCTGCCTATTCCGCCACTCGCCCTGGTCAACGGAAAAATCAGTCCGTCGGCAGAAATACCTTAGTAGATTTAGGGATAAAGTTAGTCCGTTGGTTTTATCTCTAAAATTCAGGCTGAAAGCCAGTTGAATAACCTGCAACCTTATCTTGAACTTAATTTATTAGATTATAAGCATGGGTCTTTCTAGCTTCGAGTCTCGATTAGAGCGTTTAGTTGAAGGCGCATTTGGACGAACCTCAAAAAGAGGGCTTCAGCCTGCGGAAATAGGTCGCCGTTTGATTCGGTCAATCGAAATTGAACGGCGGGTGGGATTGCGCGGCATTGTCGCGCCGAATAGTTTCTCGGTGACCCTGTCTCCTCGGGATTTTGAGGAATTTGAAGGTTTTTCTTCGACTGTATGCAGTGAATTTGAGTTACTCGTAACCGAGCATTGCGCACAGCATAACTATCGGCTTCCGGGTCCGGTAACCGTAGCTTTGACTCAGGATGAATCGTATAAACCGAATACGTTTTCTATAGATGCTGAATTTCATGAGGATATCAATTTCATGGCAGGTGGTAGTCTTCTACTGCCAAATGGAGTCAAAGTACCAGTGGATAAACAATCTGTTACCATTGGAAGAATGCCTGGGTCTAGCATAGTTATAGATGATCCCAAGGTTTCAAGACAACATGCGCAGGTGTATGTTGATCAGGACCGGGTTATCCTCACAGATCTTGGCTCTACGAATGGAACATATGTGAATGGGCTGCGAGTCACCAGAACTGAACTGAAAGGGCAGGACGAAATTACTATAGGATCGTCGAGAATTGTCTTTTTGGAGAACTGAATGCCGGCTCCGCTACTGAATATATTCAAATATCTGCTGATAGTTCTGATATGGCTATTTTTTCTCCGGGTTCTCCGGGCCGTATGGGTTGAGTCAAAGGGCAATTCAGGATCGCCAATGATGGTGACCACCACAACTCAGACACCGATTGCAGTTAACAAACCCTCCAAGAGCAAGCGAAGAACTTCAGCTCAAGCTACCGTGACTGGTCCAAAGCTGGTGGTAGTCTCTGGGATTTCTCCAGTTCCGGGTCAAGAATATTTAGTCGATGGTGCGATTACTATTGGACGAGGCCAGGGGTGCGGCATACCCATGGTGAAAGACACCTTCGCTTCCAGCGTTCATGCAAGAGTTTACAAAAACGCAGATGACCTTTATGTTGAGGATTTAGACTCAACTAACGGGACCTTTGTAAATGGTAAGAAAGTCCTTGGGAGCCAAATGATTGTTTCAGGTGACCGAATACAGATAGGGCAGACCATATTCGAGGTTAGCGTTTGATATCACTCTCTTGGGGTGCGGCTAGCGATGTTGGTCGCATCAGAAAAAATAACCAAGATTCATATCTAGCCGACGGAAACGTGTTCGCAGTCGCCGACGGGATGGGAGGACACGTCGGTGGAGAAATTGCTTCGAAGTTGGCGATTGACGTTTTCAGCTCCGCATTTGCGTCTGCACCTGATGGAGTAGATGTTTTAGAGGTCGTTCAAAGCGCGAATTCGGCCATCTTATCGAAAGCTGCTGAAGAACCTTCACTTGCAGGAATGGGGACAACACTGTGTCTTTTATCAGTTACCGATGGCGACGATAAATACCAACTCACCCTGGTCAACGTGGGAGATTCAAGGGGATACTTGTACCGAGGAAATGAGCTTTACCAGCTTACTGACGATCACACTTTGATTTCGGAAATGGTCAAGTCGGGCGAGATTACAAGGGACGAAGCTGTGGTCCATAGAGCCCGCCATATTTTAACCAGGGCATTGGGCGTGGATGAAGAGGTAGATATTGACCATTGGAAGATAGAGCCAAAACAATCTGACATATATCTACTGTGCAGTGACGGACTGACAAATGAACTTACAGATCCAGAGATTGCTCAAATACTGGGCAAAGAGCTCTCTGCTGACGACATAGCCAAGCAACTGGTCAAAGGTGCTGTTGACGCTGGCGGTTCTGACAATGTAACCTGCGTGGTTATAAAGGTCGAATCGGTAGAGCCTGATGATCAGGCCGGAACCGGATCAAGGATTGTTGAACTTCCCAGCCAGCGAAAGCTACGGGAAAGGTTGGAAAATGCGTCCCACGTGGTTGGATCTGAGTCGTTGGAACGCGACAGGTATGTGGCAGACAATCTTATTAAAAGAGAGTCAGAAGCGAAGGCCAGGCAAGACAGGATAGCCGAAGTAAGAGACCGCGAGGAAAGCGCGAAAAGCCGAAGAATCCTTGAAAGTGACCTTGAGTCAAGGCTAAGCGTTTCGTCGGTAAAAGTAAAACCGGTGATCACCTCAGGCACACGCGCCACGGAACTTTCAGCCATACCAATGCCGCTTCCGAGGCGCGCGACTGAGAAGAAATCCCGTCTTGGCTCGTTGCTGAGAATCTTTATCTTTCTAGTTCTATTGCTTGTGGTGATTGCGTTTGGGGTCAGCGCTGTCGGAATATACGCAAATCATTCCTATTACGTCGGACTAGACGGCAATAATATCGGGATATATCAGGGTCGACCAGGGGGCCTTTTATGGTATGACCCCAAAGTGGTTGATCGTACTAACGTTAGCGTTTCCCAAGTACTGCCCTATCACTTGCCCGATTTGAAAAAAGGTGTGATCGAGCCTTCTTATTCTGCGGCGCTTGCCTTTGTGCATAATCTTTCCAGCGAAGCGAACCAGGCTAGTTTCTCTACCTCTCCAGTTCCGACAACGTCGACCACCGTGGCGGGTGGTTCTTCGCCTACCACTACGGCGGTGAACGGTGGATAAGCGAATTCGCAGGTTAGGGATATTTTTGATGCTATTGTTTTGCCTGCTGTTTTTGCAGCTCAACAACCTTCAGGTATTTCAGGCATCGAAACTTGATAACAAACCGGGTAATTCTCTTACAGCTTCTTCGGTAAGTATTCAACCTCGGGGCCAAATTGTCTCAAGAAGCGGAACAGTACTTGCTGAGTCGGTGCCTGTTAAAGATCAGTACCACTACCTGAGACAGTATCCCCAGGGTCCTCTGTACGCAGATATAACAGGATTCAGTTCGCTGATTTACGGAAACTACGGAATTGAAGCCAGCTATAACAAATATCTGGTAGCTCAGCCGAATCCCATCACTTCGCTCTCTGATATCTTCTCAAATAATAAGAAGTACGTAACAAATACGGTTGTGCTTACCGTGTCCACTAAATTGCAGCAGGAGGCAGCCAAGGCTCTGGGTAACCTCAAGGGCGCGGTGGTAGCTATTGATCCCTCTACTGGGGCTGTTTTGGCAATGTATTCGAGCCCGACCTACAATCCAAACCTTTTGGCGTCTCACAATGCAACCGCAGTGGAACAGGCATGGCACACATACCAGAGCAATCCCAGCCAACCAATGTTGCCACGGGCATACGCCAGGGACTATCCTCCCGGCTCCACCTTTAAGATCGTCACTACTTCAGCTATCTTTGATCACGATCCGAGTTTGGCTGCAAAAGTCTTTCCATATCAGACGCAGATTTCCCTTCCGGATACTACAACCACGCTTTCTAACTACGCTCATGAGAGTTGTGGAGGACCGCTTCCCACCCTTTTGGCAGTGAGCTGTGACACCGCCTATGCACAGCTTGGATTGTCTCTGGGAGCAAACAATCTTCACAATGAAGCACAGTCTTTTGGATTCAACCAGGTGCCTCCGCTTGACGTGCCCGGTGTCGCCGCCGCCCACTTTCCCAAAGCAAGTTCATTTGCAAAGAACCTGCCTGGTTTGGCATATTCGGCAATAGGCCAGGAGAATGTGGCTGCTACTGCACTTCAGATGTCTTTGGTAGCAGCCGCGATTGCCAATCACGGAGCAATAATGGCGCCTCACCTGATGAGCCAGATCAGAAACAGTCAGGACCAGGTGATCAAGAATTATGTTCCTAAACTTTGGAAACAAGCCACTTCGGCGGCGACTGCTTCTCAGGTAACCCAGCTGATGATTGGAGTAGTCAAGAACGGAACTGCCCAGGGTATAGCAATTCCTGGAGTTCAAATTGCAGCCAAAACTGGAACAGCCCAGACGAATCTTATAGCATCGAGTAATCTTTCAGCTGGAGGATCTGACAACTGGATGATAGCTTTTGCCCCCGCGCAAAATCCTAAGATTGCAATTGCAGTAGTAGTCCCATCTCAGAAGGGGCTAAGTTTCAATTCAACTGGCGCAGCCTATGCCGGACCGGTAGTCAAAGCCATGATCCAGACAGCCTTGGGCCTGTCTTAGATTAGAGAAAGCATATACATAATGCTCCCAACAGAAAATAAACCATATGGCGGTAGATATGAGCTAATTCAAAAGATAGCTCGTGGCGGAATGGCCGAAGTCTACATGGCCAAAGATCAGCTGCTTGATCGGCCAGTGGCTCTAAAGGTGCTGTTCCCGGAATTATCGGTGAATGTATCCTTTGTGGAGCGGTTTCGACGGGAGGCACAAGCTGCCGCCAACTTGTCGCACCCCAATATTGTTTCGGTGTTTGACTGGGGAGAGGCTGACAATACCTATTTTATTGTGATGGAGTTGGTTGACGGAGTTACACTTTCTTCTCTGATCAAAGACAGCGGTCATCTGCAACCGGATAGAGCGGCACATATAGCGGCTGAAGTTGCAGCCTCACTTTCATTTGCGCACCGGCATGGAGTAATTCACCGGGATGTAAAACCTTCCAATGTGCTTATTACCGAGGATGGCCAGGTAAAGGTGACTGACTTTGGAATTGCAAGGGCTGCCACGGCTGATGGAGATCTCACTCAAACAGGTGCAGTGATGGGAACTGCCACTTATATACCGCCAGAACAGGCTCAGGGCTTAGTTGTAGACGGCCGGAGTGACGTTTACTCTCTGGGGGTAGTCCTGTATGAGATGCTTACTGGACACGTTCCCTTCAGTGGTGACAGCCCACTTTCGATTGCCTACAAGCATGTCAGGGAAGAGCCAGTTCATCCTAGAGAGCTGATCCCGGAGATTCCAGCCGCACTTGAAGCAATAGTGCTAAAGGCGATGGCAAAGGATCCAGCCGCCAGATATCAGAGTGCTATTGAGATGAGAGAGGATTTGAATCGATATCTCAATAAACAGGACGTAATGGCGTATGTTCCACTCGATCCAGATACCACCCAGGCTATTCCAATAGTACCTCTGGGCGAAGAACCCAGAACTGAGGTTTTGAGAACTGCGCCGATCTCCAACGAGCAGGAATCCAACAACCGGGGACGGAATTGGCTACTGGCCGGAATTGTGGTTCTGGTGATAATTATTCTGGCTCTTTTGCTTGGAGCCAAAGGACTCTTTTCGCCCAAGGCGGTACCTGTAGTTTCAACAGTTCAGGTACCTTCGGTAGTAGGTGAAAGCCAGTCCAATGCGGTGGCAACACTGGCAAATGATGGTTTGAAGTCGTCTATAACGAAAAAGAATTCCAGTGAAAGTTCGGGAACCGTGCTGTCTGAAAGCCCAACAGCAGGCACATCTGTGAAAAAAGGTGACACGGTTTCCCTGGTAGTCAGTTCGGGTCCCAAGCAGGTATCGGTACCTAACGTCGTAGGACAGCCGGTGGCGCAGGCTGAGTCAACATTGATTGGGGCGGGATTTCAAGTTTCCACCAACTATGTCAATAACTCCGCAAAAGTGGGAACTGTGGTATCTCAGACTCCTGCCGGCTCTACCCAGGCAGCTAAAGGTTCGACTGTCTCGGTAGATGTATCGAACGGTCCATCTCAGGTACCGGTTCCCAACGTAATTGGTCAGCCGTTGGCGCAGGCAGCTAATACCTTGGGTTCCAAAGGGCTTCAGTTAGGTAACGTGAGTTACCAGAATTCGCCAACTGTACCAAATGGAGACGTGATATCAACCAATCCAACTCCGGGTACCACGGTAGCCCCCAAGACCCCGGTAGACGTAGTAGCTTCAAACGGTCCTGGCACCACAACAACGACTACGGCACCGCCATCAAGCACGACTACTACGTCTCCACCTTCAAGCACGACTACTACGGCTCCTGCTACTCCAGCTGCTCCTGCAGGATAGACCGAAATACTTGATGGATAGATCTATTTGGCCGGCGAAGTTTGCGCGAGCTTGAGAAAGTTTTCGATCATTTGCTGACCTGAGTCTGTAAATATCGATTCTGGATGAAACTGCACCCCTTCCACGGGTAAGGTTTTGTGCCGCAGACCCATTATTAAGCCATCTTCGCTTCTGGCTGTAATTTTCAGTTGATCAGAAACTGTGTCCTCGTCGACGATCAGGGAGTGATACCTGGTGGCACGAAAAGGGCTTGGAATCTCGGTGAAAACTCCTTGGCCATCGTGGGTGATCATAGAAGTTTTTCCGTGCATGAGGTGGGGAGCACGGATTATCTTAGAGCCGAATACTTCACCAATTGCCTGATGGCCAAGGCACACCCCGAAAACAAAGATTCCATTTTCAGCGGCCTTGAGTATTAATTTATTGGTTACGCCGGCCTTAGATGGGGTTCCAGGACCAGGTGATATCAGGATTCCGTCCGGTTTTAAATAAAGAACTTGTTCCGCCGTTATCCGGTCATTTCGGAATACCATTGGATTAGCATCGGCAACTCCTAAATACTGGACCAGATTGTAGACGAACGAATCGTAATTATCTATGACTACAATGTTTAGTTTTTGAGTATTTGTGATCACGGTACCCTAATTCTCAGCTGGGATTAGACAAGCTCTAACTTGGTTTTAACCTCTGAACTACTATCCTAGCCAGTGTGACTGAAAGGCCAAAGATGTTCAAAAGATCTACAAACCAACCTCAGGTAAAAGACAAGAAAAAACCTGGAAGGTATACACCGAAGTCGGAGCGCCCTGCCTCCTACAGATCCCCAACCTGGGTCGCGGTGCTTATGTTTGTCCTTTTAGGGCTTGGGGTTCTGGTTATTATCCTCAACTACCTGACCGTATTGCCCGGCGGGGCCTCAAACTACTATCTGCTTGTGGGACTTGTGCTGTTGGGATTTGGGTTTTGGGTCGCGACCAGATACCAATAGAGGGGTTGGTACTTAGAGTCTTTCGATGATGGTCGCATTTGCCTGCCCGCCACCTTCGCACATAGTCTGAAGTCCGAATCGGCCTCCGGTTCGCTCGAGTTCACATAGCAGAGTCGCCAATAGTCTGGTTCCCGATGCCCCAAGTGGATGCCCGAGGGCTATGGCACCACCATTGACATTGACCTTTTCCATGTCAGGCTTTAGCTCTTTTTCCCATGCCAACACCACCGAGGCGAAGGCCTCGTTAATTTCTATAAGATCCATGTCATCGATGGTCATATTTACTTTGTCGAGGATCTTTTTGGTGGCGGGGATGGGTCCGGTCAGCATCGATACCGGGTCTACCCCAGCGAGAGCAAATGTGACAAATCTTGCTCGGGGTCGTAGACCAAGTTTGTTGGCCATTCTTTCTGACATTATCAGCGCTGCAGATGCTCCATCTGTTATTTGCGATGAGTTGCCCGCGGTAATCTTGCCGTCTTCGGTAAATGCTGGTTTAAGAGAAGCTAGCTTTTCTGGAGAAGTATCTCCGCGAATTCCTTCATCAACGTCCAGTTCTTCAAGGGTGTCTTTTCCATTTGCATCTTTGACCTGGACTTTGATAATTTCGTTATCGAAACGGCCCTCATCTTTGGCGCGTTGAGCCCGGACATGGCTCTGATATGAGTATTGGTCCATTTCCTCACGCGATATGTTCCACATATCAGCCACCATCTCTGCGCTGATTCCCTGGGGTACAATTCCGCCACGGTCTTTATACCTTGAAAGCATTCTCGGACCGAAGGCCATCGCTGAGCCCAGGGCCATATTCGACCCGATTGGGGTCCGGGTCATAGCCTCTATTCCCCCTGCTATGACAATTTCCTGGAATCCACTTATTATTGCCTGGGCTGCGAATTGTGAGGCTTGCTGTGATGAGCCACACTGGCGGTCAACTGTTGTAGCACACACTGATTCGGGCATCCCCGCTGCCAGTACTGCATTGCGGGCAATATTTACTCCCTGCTCCCCGATTTGTGTTACACATCCCAGGATAACATCTTCAACGAGAGCTGGATCTAGGTTGTTTCTCTGGATTAGTGCCTTTAGCGGCTCACTTGCCAGATCTACAGCATGCCATCCAGAGAGCTTTCCTCCCCTCTTGCCGCTGGGTGTTCTTACCACATCTACTATCACTGCCTGGTCCATTTGGTCCCCCAGATTTCTCTAGCTTGTTTTGAGATTACTATATCTGGCTGGTTACGGAAACCCGGGTCGGTGAACTATGGTTCGCTGGCATTCGGGCTTGCTCAGATTTAGGCAGGAGGTCATTTTTAGCCAGATTCGTAAGATCTCATCTCATTGGGTGGTTTTTAAATGCAGATTCTTGGTATTTATCTGACACTAGCGAGTTTAGGTGTTAGCGGTAGGCTGCGGCACCTTATTATGGTCTCAGGCGATACCTGCAATCTTGTCAGATGGCAATCTGATCACGAAATGCTCATAGGTAGGCTTTTCAGTCCGCGGAACCTTACGTTTTCATTGAAGATTGGGACGCCATTGTGCCTTAAGGCCGGAAAACGTTTGGCAAGTCTTGGAAACATTATCCTTGATTCAAGTCGTGCCAGCGAAATTCCAGCACAACTATGAACGCCAAGTCCGAAAGCAACGTGGTTATTAGGTCTGCGCCGCAGGTTTAGCAGGTGGGGATCTTCAAATGCTCGTTCATCCCGGTTTGCTGATGCCTGGGAGATTATAACTTCGGTGTTGGGGGCAAGCGTAACCCCAGATGGAAGTTCCATTGGCTTGGTTATTCGCCTTCCCTGTAATTGGAGTGGGGTAACGTATCTGATAATTTCTTCGATTGCGAATGTTCCAAGCTCCTCTGATTTTTGGGCTAATTCTCTATACTGGTCGGGCATACTTACCAGAGAATCGGTGCCCACTGCCATCAGGTTGGTGGTGGTTTCGTGGCCTCCATTGAAAACCAGAAGACACATGTGAACTATTTCGGAATCAGAAATCTCTACACCCGACTGCTGTGCTTGAATCAGAGCTTCAAGAATGCACTGAGGATCATGTTGAGGCGATTTTGACTTAATGGCTTTGATTCGGGGAATAAGGTACTCGCTAAATTCTGCTACTGCCCTGTGGCCGCCTTCGATGGCGTCTTGTGAAACGAGAGGATTGAGCGGAAAGAGGACTCTCGCCCCTATCGAACGAAGGAATTCGCCATCTTCGGGCGGTATTCCGATTACCCGGGTGATTAACTGAACTGGGATCTTGGCTGCGAAATCTGTCACGAAGTCAAATTCGGCCAGTTCCTGAACTTGATTGAGTAGCTGTCCAATCAGAGTTTCAATGTATTCACTGAATTGAGTCAGTGATTGTGCGGTCAGGAAAGGGCTGACTATCGCTCTTAGACGGTCGTGATCTGGAGGATCCCTGAATAGCATTGACTGGGTGTGGTGTTCAAGAAGCGGACCCCCTCCAAATTTTGTTGAGAACATCTCTGTTTTATCAACCGAGGCGGTTACTTCTTTCCACAAGGTCCTGACATCGTTATAACGGGTTAAAAGGACAGTTCCATCTGAATTTTGATGTACCGGGTCGTAGTCGCGCAACAGCCTATACCAAGTATAGGGGAAGTCAAAATAGCCTTGTGGGAGGTGAAACAGGTCAAACTTCTTCGCCTCTTCCTCAGGATTACCGAGCGAATCGAAGAAAGAGTCGCTCCGCACTTTCCCCATATTCCCCTCCTTGCTCCATTTTGGTATTTGGCCAGGTCATGATCTAGCCGCAGTTTTACAATCGTAACAGCACCAAGTTGCAACTCGATCTAAGTAAGCATAAGATGCTATAGCTAAAAATGGATACATAAACCCTGCGGTTTGAAAGCGTAGTGTCGCTTTTACCTTACCCCTTGTCTCAAAATCGAGTTAATGGGACTAAAGGAACTTAATTATTCATCGGATTGGCTTGAAGAGGATCGTTTTCGATGAGGTGAAGAACATTTATGGAACCGATGTTTGTGATTCTAAGCTCTGGAATTACGGCCAAAGCCAGGAGTTCCAGCCTTCTAAAGGGATCGGAAAATGTTATTCCGAGACTTTGGGCAGTGGAGTTAATTGCGTTGAATTGTTCCAGGAGTTCAGAGGGAGCCGTAGTTGAAATTATTCCCCCCACCGGCAGTTCCACCACTGAGATAACTTTTCCATCTTTAACGACTATTTGGCCACCACCCAATTCGATCAGCTTCGAAACCGCTTCCGCCATGTCGGCTGACCCGGAAGGAGAATTTGCCCCCAGGACTATCAGACTGTGAGGTCCTCGGGCCACGGTAGTGGCTATAGCGCCCTCTCTGATGCCGAAACCTCTCACAAGTCCTACCGCAATATCTTTGGCAAGACTTCTTCTTTCAAGCGTTCCCAGTTTTGCCAGCGTGGCGTCTGCATTGCTGTAGGGTTCTTCAACTGTTTCCGCCAGGAAGTTATCTGAATTGACAGCGATAATTTCTGCTGGGTGCCCTTCGCCAGTGGGAAATGTCAAGCTATCGGCACCGAATTTAGTGAGGTCCACCTGGACCCCTTCGAGCATGGTCGGAGACGGAGGTATATGTGGGACCGAAAAGACCATAATTCTTCCGGTTCTGGCCATCAAACGTCCTTTTTGAAACACCATCGAAGGTTCAAAATCTTCAAGATTTGGAAGTACGACAATGTCCGCCTGGTATCCGGGGCTTAGGTAGCCAAGTTGGGTAAATCCATGAAACTCTGCCGGGTTGGTGGAAGCCATGATTAAAGCGTCTTCCGGACTGAGGCCAGCTTTTACCGCAATCCTGATCGATTCATTGATATGACCGTTTGCTTGGATCGTTTCAAGTTCTCTGTCATCGGTACTAAAGGCCATATTTTTGGATCCGTATTCGATTGCAATCGGAAGAAGTGTTTCCAGATTTCTACGAACGGTTCCATTTCGAAGGAACAGCCATAATCCCTTGCGATGTTTCTCCAATGCCTCCTGGTAACTGAGAGCCGAAACGTCAGCATCAACACCGGCGGTAAGGTATGCATCGAGTTGCTTTCCTTGCAACCCGGGTGCGTGTCCTACCACTCTGTGTCCCCTGGCAGCAGCAATTTTAGCCAAGGCGTCATCTTCGCCATTTACGATGCTTGAATGATGGAGTAACCCTCCCACTCCAATTGCTCCGAAGTCCCTGAGCAGCTCAGCAATATTGATAGCGCTGACGTGTTCCCCGGTTGAATCAAACTGAGATGACTGGGCATCGCTCGAGGCGTAGATTCCGAAAGTAAACGGCAGCTTGTCTGCCGCCGTAGCCAATTCTTCGATCCCAAGAATCCCGAAAACACTTGACAGTTGGAACGGATCAAGAGCCACTGCAGTAGTTCCTTTGGGCAAAAGAGTCTGCACGAAGGAGTCGATCCACAGTTTGCTGGTTTCCATTGTCACGTAACCATCGATGAAACCAGGGGAAATATAACCACCTTTGACATCTATAATTTCGTGGGCTTCCCGGTCTCCCCAGCCAACTACAAACCCGTTTTTAATAGCAATTGAAGTTTCTATCCACTCTTTAGTGGTAGGAGCAAATATTTTTCCCCCAACGATCAAGATGTCTGCGGGAGCTTCACCTCTGGCGACAGCAAGCATCTCTTTAGAACCGGGTTTAGGGGACATAATTCAACATTAGAGGTAACATTGGCCTCTCATAATGCAGTTTCAATATTTTGTTGATTATTAACTAGTTTTTATTGGGTTTTCTATAACAACTCAGTCGTTAGCGAGCAATTATTATGTTTAGGTGACAATTGCCGGACTATCAGCGTTGATATCACTTGTCTTCACGGCAGATGATTGATTGAGTGACAGGGTTGTCAATCGATAATGGTGCGACGCTATATACCAGACAAACCTCGATCTGACGGGTTAGCCGTGGTAGCAGAGTGTAACTGTAATTGATCACAACTTAGCTGAGATTTAGCTGTAAATCTTTCGATTTCTGAACTGCTAAATAATCGGTTATTAACTATGGAATATCAGATAGCGGGTGACTTTTGTCTGGTCCAAATATTGGAACATTCCACGCATACATCGTTGGGAATGAGACCCAGCTTCATCAGGATGGCAAAGATCTTGCATCCAGCACAGAATCCAAATCCAGACTCTAAAACTGCAAATAAAGCTAAAACACTCAGTATCAGATTCCCGGCAAATGCTGAACCGATCACGAAATAGGCTACTGTTGCTGCCAATGAGAAGGCGAGGCCAATGCTTTGTGCAAATCTCTTGGGCGGGCCTGCAACGAATCTGGGTTGGACCGGTAATTTTGGAGCAATATATTCCGATGCCAAGCGACCAAGCGGGCTGAAACGCGGTCCAGCAGCAACTCTGGCTAGAAATCCATACAGTATCACAAGCACCAGCGGATGGAATCCCGACACCACGGTGGCAAGTGCCAGTAGCACCACTCCGGCTGCTACTGAACGAGCTGCGTACTCATTGACGGGGTTAGGAAAGGTGAACGTTTTTGACATCTGTGATCTAATTCCCATAATTCTTATCATTATAGTCAGGAATTAGAAATTGTGCAATAATTTTTTCTTTCAAGGGTGATTATTTGGGTAATCCACCTTTGGCTATGGTTGGTTTCAGTCCCAAAAAGGTTCTGCAACAGCGCTTTAATGCATCTCGTTATGCTGAGCAGCGATTTGGTCCAGATTCCAGGTAGCGGATTTCCGAAAGCTCTCCGTCGTATCTTCCCATGTTCACCCTAATGATTTCGGCATAGTTGGGGGGTCTGGGAGTTATTTTCTCTTCGGCCCAGTCAATGAACTCGTCTTTGGTCATTGATAGCGGTTTCAGTCGAGTCTTAAGGTTTCCAATGGTGTCTCCGACAACCTTTTGCGGCTCCACCTTCACGCTGTTTGAGTAATGGGCCGGAAGCACAAGTACTTGGTCATCCAGAGTCGTGATCAGCTTGTGCAGCGAGTCGTAGAGGTTGGACGCGAATTCCCTAACTTTGTCGGCCAGATCTGGTCTTCCCACCCCGTCTGCGAATAGGGTATCTCCACTTATAAGTGCCAAATTCGATACCTCAAATACTGTTGAGCCATTGGTGTGGCCCGGAGTGTACCAGGTATCCACTTTGAAATGGTGTCCACCGGCGAGCTCAAATTCTTCACCGTCGGTTAGTGGTTCGAAGTCAAAGTTGAAGGTATCGGCCGGATTTAGGTAAAGCAATGCCGAAGCGAACTTTGCGAGTTCCCTTGCACCGCTGAGATGATCTGCGTGAAGGTGGGTATCGAAAATCTTTTCGATTTGCCAGTTATGTTTGTTGGCAATATCGATATAAACCTGTATATCCAGGGAAGGATCTATTACGAAGGCCTTACCTTCACCGCCCACCAGATATGACAGGCATCCCTTGCCTCTGCGTCTGACCTGAACAATGGTGAGTTCATCCTGGGTTATTTCTGCGGTATCGTAAACTTGACCCCAGGCACCCATTCCGCCTTCGATCACCGTGGCCTTAAATCCATTACTTGCGAGGAATTCAGCTGCGGTAGTGGCTCTTGCTCCGGCTGCGCATAAAGTTGCAATTTCTCTGTCTTTTGGAATTTCATTCACCCTTTGGGCCAGCTCACCCAGCGGTATATTGTAGCCTTCCCTGATTGACCACTCCGATACTTCGTCAGGCTCTCTGACATCAAGCAGGAAAGGCTCGTCAGAACTGCCTAAGCGCTGAGCCAATTCGTAAGCTGTCATTGTTTTATAGCTAACCATTTTTCACCCCACGTAAGCAGTAATTTATGTACATTATATACCCCATAGGGTATAGCTTGCACATCATTCCAAAGACAGATCGGGGCAAAGCCTGTTGTCGCTGCTAGTTGTAGGGTCGGTCAGGGTATTCGGCTTGGGCAGTCTCAATTGTTGGGATTGGCACAAGGGATATAACCAGTGAACCTGCAGCTTTGTCGTGCCAGGTCTGCTTCTTTGGATCCCGCAGCATCCAGAGGTATCCAAGAGCGAAGACGATCGCGCTGATCCCAGCTACTAAATATCTGGCTGCAGCTCTCAGGTAGCCAAGTTGTTTACCGTCCAGCCTGACCACTCGGACTCTTGCAATCTTGGCTCCGACGGTCTGTCCGTATGGACCACCCAAGAGCAGCACCATATAGCCCAGATCAACAATTGCAGCGATGGTATTGGCATCAGTCTGGTTGATCTGAAAAAACACTTCACTTATCAGAGTCAAAATAACCATGTCGATAAGCCAGGCCAAAGCCCGCTGGCGAAAGGTGGCCAAGGGGAACATGCCTCTTGGAGTTTCAAGTGGACCATTTTTGCCGAGATCACTTTGGAACGAGGGCGAATCCCAAGAATTGGCCATGGAGTTCTCCTTATATCAGTCTTTACAAGTTAACTCTAGCTTTTTCTTCCGCAGTAAACTTCTCGCGTCGCATTGATGGGCATTTATGCTGATTGAGTGGCTGTAATCTGGTTTATCGGATTATGAATATCTCTAGAAGCTAACGGTTAACAAATTTGGTTTTTATTAGTGTTTGGAATGGTTCTTGAGTAATAGAAATGCATCACCAGCCAGAGGTAGCAAAGATATCTTGCCAGCTGAGGCTCAGCTGCGCAGCTGGGCTATTTCCAGGATCACTGATATCTACCTAAAGCATGGATTCAGCCAAATTGAGACTCCGATTATTGAAAACATCGGTTGGCTTACGGGTGGTATTGGCGGCGAGAACGAAAAGCTTCTGTTTAAAATTCTCAAACGCGGGGATAAACTGGACTTGTCCAATATCCGTAGCGAGGAGGATCTTTGTGACTTGGCTCTCCGATTTGATCTCACTGTTCCACTGACCAGATATTTTGCCAATAATCGGGCCAAGCTCCCTCAACCTTTCAAGGCGATTCAAATCGGGCCGGTATTCAGGGCAGAGAGGCCCCAGAAAGGTCGATTCCGCCAATTTACACAGTGTGACATCGATATTTTAGGGGAGTCCTCCTATCTGGCAGAGATCGAACTTATTGGAGCGTCCCTTGAGGCGCTTGCCACACTTGGTTTGTCAGGTTTTGAGATCAAGATCAATGATCGAAGAGCGCTCGAAGTGCTGGCTGGCTATTGCGGGATCGAGGCTCAAGCTCACCAGGGTTTTTTTATCACCCTGGATAAGCTCGACAAGATCGGAATCGACGGAGTTGCAGCTGAACTCGTCGCAAGTGGGCACAGCGACAGTGCTATTAAGAAAACCGTGAAGTTTATTGAGGATCTTAAATCAGGAAAGGATCCACTTGAGTCATATTCCGAAATCGGCGGTGATGACGAATTAATTTCTGACGCTGAGAGGATCGTTTCATTTGCTAGATCGATCGCCGAAGGGCGATTTTCTGTTTCGATAGACCCTACCGTTATAAGGGGGATGGGCTATTACACAGGGACGGTATTTGAGATTTCATATCCGGGTTGGTCTTCATCTATTGCCGGCGGAGGCCGATACGACAAGATGCTTTCCCGATATGGTGTTGACGCTCCAGCGGTAGGTTTCTCGCTTGGTTTTGAACGGATAATTTCGATTCTCAGCGAGAACCCTGAGATTACCTCCGGCACTAAGAGGCGCCATCTAACGGTTTTATTTGATGAAGGCGAAGATTTAAACGCTGTCTACCAACAGGCTCAAATCTGGAGGGATCAGGGTTACTCGGTGTCGTTGAGGCATAAGAAGGCTAAATTGGGACCCCAGCTGCGCAAGTTGGAGTCTGAGGCAGACCTGACTCGAGGTGAGGGGGACTTTTATGGCTTCGTCATTCTTGGTCAAGACCAATCTCCCAGGGAACTGTAGCGGAAAACTCAAATAGTAAAGATTTCCTAAGTAGGATCATTTAATAGCTCTCTAGCGATGATTGAAGTTTGAAACCAGCCACCCTAGAGTTTATCAATGGCCATTTTTCCACTTCATCCCGATATTTCAGATGTCATAGATAACCATTCAAACAAGTCAGATTCTAAAGTTACAAGAAAATTCTCACTGAAGAGAATTAATCTGACTGGGCTTTCGCTGTTGTCGATTGCAGCGGCAGCTTGTGGGAGTTCGGGACAATCTTCAAATGCGCCAAATACAACTTCGGCTAAATCCACAACCACCACACAGGCACCTATACAATTGAGTGTTTCTGAGCCTTCCTGGCAGCTAAAGGCGCCGTTGAGCCGGATGGTTCTGCTCCCCTACGGAAATAACGGAGCAGCTATTTTAGGCGGACTCACTGCTGCTGACACTTCGGCTAGCGGTGTATTTGCACTTAACCTCAAAAATGGATCGCTCAGCTCAATTGGCAACCTGCCGGCTGGTGTTCATGATGCTGGTGGAGCTCAAATAGGTAGTCATTATTTTGTCTTCGGTGGTGGATCGGTGAATACCGTTTCGTCAGTAGAGGAGGTCGCGACTTCTGGCGGGAATGGTACTCTGGCTGGAGACCTGCCCCAACCGCGCTCTGACTGCAGTGCCATAACCGTTGGGGGCGTCACCTACATAATCGGTGGATATAACGGGACCAGTGCAGACCCAACTGTTCTGTCCACCACTAACGGATCCACATTTAGCCAGATTTCTCAGCTTAAGGTTCCGGTGCGCTATGCCGCACTAGCCAGTGAGAATGGTTTTATATACGTATTCGGAGGTCTTGGTGTCTCAGGTTCCAATGCCGGCAAAGCGATTTCTACTATTCAGCAGATCGACATATCAACTGGCGTAACAAAGGTGGTCGGCACGCTACCGATACCGCTTGAAGGTGCGCAAGCGTTCAGTCTGGGAGGCCGGATGTATTTGGCCGGAGGCGATAGCGGCTCAGGAAACAATCTCACCAGTAATTCATTGGTTTGGGCATACTCTGGGGGTTCAAACTTCACTCAAGCAGCGACTCTGCCTCTCGCGGTGTCAAATGCCGGTGTTTTGGTAAACGGCTCAACTGCCTGGTTGGTCGGTGGCGAGCACAATGGCAAAACTACCGCAGTGGTCCAGAAGCTGAAAAACTAAACAACGCCCAATTAGAAAATTTGTTATTGAGCTGTGGTTATGCCCGTGGTTGTATGACCGGCTTGACATCGGTTTGTCCGAAGTCTTTTCCTTTGAATAATAGCGGCTGTGAGGTGGCAATAGATAGTGCGTAGGCAAAGCAGTCGCCGAAGTTCAGTGAGGCGGGGTGCCCGCTACCTTTGCCGAAATTTCGGTAAGCCTCTCTGGCTATGAGTGACTGTTCCTTTGTAGCTGGTTAAATCTCGATACATGCTGAAGCTAATAGCTGGTTAAATTGCCCGCTTAAGACCGGATCATGGTTTGAATCGATGATAATTTCAGCTTCAGGTTCCGGCCGAAATTAGTGGCCGATGATCGTGAGCGAGAGCGTTTATAAAACTTTCTGCTTCGGGCTCGCCGCGTAATACTGCGGTAATTGCTGAGGTGTGAACAGTCATTTGGATAAGCCAAGCTTGTCATAAAGCAGCTCGTCGTGGTCCGAGCTTTGATATGGCTCGACCCATCGTTTAGCAGCGTCACTGGCTATAGTTCGAATTTGGTCTGCTCTCTCAGTCGCTTCTCGGTCTCGCAGGTGGTGCAGACGATTTAGACGCTCGCTAACAGCGACGGTAACTGCCTGTGTCATGCTTTCGCCGGTCTCCTGTGCTAATTTGCGGATTAACCGTACGGTTTCATCATTTTTGATATTCAAGCTCATATAAAGAGTTTTACCACTAACTGTTAGTATTTCCACCTTTTAATACGCCGGAGGAACTTGGTAGAGTGAAACGCTTGGCTCAAATCTCCCTCGATAAATCCACTCTCTGCCTCTGTAGGTATAGAGGGGATGACGTACAGGAGCAAATATCTGGAACCAGCTTGGCTTGTATATGCCAAAACGATTGAGTGCAATTCGGCATATACATAGGTGAATTCAGCATTTTAAAGCGAAGAGTTAAAAAAGTAATCGAATCCTCTAGAAGAACAGCAGGCTCTTGCAAAGGATTCGATTACCTAATAGATCTTTATCCGGCCTTGATCATCCTCCAGTGGGCGAGGAAGATGCCGATGAAGCTGTTCCGGCCGCTGAAACTGGA
>JAJZLS010000084.1 GCA_021803345.1 Actinomycetes bacterium | reverse complement strand
CCTGATAATACTTCGAAACTATTAAAACTTTGTGCGGACGAGCTGGAATAGGGGAGTGGCAGTTGCACGAGCTCAGGCATTCCGCATTATCTTTCATGCAAAGGGGTACTTCTGGAAGTCCTCGCCGACGTACTTGGGTACTCAAGTATCAGAATCACGAAAGACACTTACGGGCATTTGACTACAGAGCGTCTGAGGGTTGGTGCTGAGGCAATGGACTCTCTGTTTGGGCAGGCTTCAAAGCCACCTAAATATAGAGATACTCCACCTTGAGAACATCTTGAAAAACTGTGAAAGTGGAAATGAAAGTGGAAGATTCCGGGCAACGTAAATCGGAAATCCAAAAACATAGTCTCTTAATTGCTACTTTGCGGTGGAGGCGATGGGGCTCGAACCCACGACCTCTTGACTGCCAGTCAAGTGCTCTTCCAGCTGAGCTACGCCCCCGCTTAGACTTAGATCAGATTAGTGTAATTCATGGCCAACTGCATCATTAAATCTGTATAGATTTCAAAATGAATGGTTTTATAACTTTTGGCACTGCCTGTAAGGCATATATTTGCTTGAGCAACTAGCTTTGTAATGCATAAATTTGATAATTGGTTGCTTGGGATATGGAATTAAATGGCTGAATCATACAACGTCAAAGAGATAGAGGCTAAGTGGCAGGTCAGGTGGGAGACCGAAGGTTTATATCAGGTCGATAACGATGACCCAAGGCCCAAAGTCTATATACTTTGTATGTACCCTTACCCTTCAGGTGCAGCGCATCAGGGTCATGTCAGAAACTACACCTTTGGCGATCTTATTGTCCGTTATAGGACAATGAAAGGTGACGCGGTACTGTCGCCCTTTGGATTTGATTCTTTTGGCCTTCCGGCTGAGAACGCAGCTATCAAAACTGGGATTCATCCCCGAGTTTTCACTGGTGAGCGGATAGCTGAATTAAAAGATTCGGTGAGAAAACTTGGTGCAGTTTATGACTGGAGGAGGGAGATAAAAAGCCATGATCCCTCTTACATCAAATGGAGCCAGTACATATTCACGAAATTTTTTGAAGCTGGCCTGGCCTACAAGAAAAATGCCCCGGTTAATTGGTGTCCCGGCTGTCAAACTGTACTAGCCAATGAGCAAGTCCTTGCTGATGGAACTTGTGAGAGATCAGGCGATCTGGTCATAAAGCGGGATCTTGAGCAGTGGTTTTTATCCACCACAAAATACGCCGATGAGTTATTGGATGACTTAGACCAACTTGATTGGCCCGAGCGAGTCAAAACTATGCAGCGCAACTGGATTGGCCGTTCTTACGGAACAAAATTCAGTATGCAGATTGAAGGTAGAGACGGCTTGTTTTTAGAGGTGTTCACTACCAGACCTGATACCGCATTTGGAATGACCTATGCGGTTATAGCTCCTGAACATCCGATGATCGAGGAACTTACCACCACTGGCTGCAGGCAGGAGGTGGAGTCATTCAGAGCCGAGGCGCTGGAGCGAAGCGATATTGAACGGCAGTCCACTGACCTGAACAGCAAGACCAAAAGGGGTGCATTTACCGGTAGTTATGCGGTGAATCCGTTTACAAATAAAAGGGTACCTATTTTTGTCGCAGATTACGTTTTGATGGGATACGGAACTGGCGCGATTATGGCTGTGCCAGGAGAGGATCAGCGTGACTACGACTTTGCCAAAACGTATGGGTTGCCGATTATAAGAACTGTACGTCCACCTGAAGATTTTCAAGGCGAAGCTTATACAGGTGTTGGTGAAAAGATTAATTCCGAATGGCTAAACGGACTGGAAATTGACGAAGCTAAAGCGAAAGCCAATGAGTTCCTAGTCAATATAGGCCTGGGCCAGACCACGACCGAATACCGGCTCCGTGACTGGCTGGTCTCAAGGCAACGGTACTGGGGTTGTCCTATTCCAATCGTTGACTGCCAAAATTGTGGTTTGGTACCTTTGCCATTAGACCAGCTTCCTCTGCTGGCTCCAGATGATGTCGAATTCCTGCCGACGGGAGAGTCTCCTTTAGCGACTCATCGTAACTTCAAATATACTACCTGTCCCAATTGTGGCGGGGAGGCAATCAGGGAGACCGACACAATGGATACATTTGTCGACTCCTCCTGGTATTTTCTTCGCTTTTGCGATCCCACCAATGATCAGCTTCCGTTTTCTCAGGAGGCCATAAAAACCTGGATGCCGGTTGATCAATATATTGGCGGAATCGAACACGCCATCTTGCACCTTATGTACGCCAGATTCTTTACTAAGGCTCTTTCGGATCTCGGATACCTGTCTAATGATATTCGTGAGCCTTTTAGCAGATTGTTCACTCAAGGGATGATTCGCCTGGGCGGCTCAAAGATGTCGAAGTCTAAAGGTAACCTGGTTGCGCCACAGAAGTATTTTGACACGGTTGGCGCTGATTCCCTTAGACTCTTTCATCTTTTTGTTGGTCCTCCGGCGGATGATTTTGACTGGTCAGACCAGACCGACGATGTGATTGAGGGCTGTTTTCGATTTCTGAACAGAGTATGGCGGATTTCTCTGGGCGAAGCTGAAAGTTTCCCAGGTGTGAAGATAGAAATTACCGATCGGCAACTGAACGATGCAGATACCGAGGTATTGCGCCAGACCCATCGCCTGATAGCGAAAGTCTCGGAAGACTACGAACGATGGTCCTACAATACTGCCGTAGCGGCATTGATGGAATTTACTAATCTTTTGTATAAATATGGGGGGGCTAGCGCCGAGCGCTCTACTTTTACCTTCGCTGTCGATACCTTAGTTAAGTTGTTGGCTCCCATGGCTCCCCATATCAGCGCTGAGATTTGGGAGAGAAGAAATGGCGGCTTCGTTCATGCGCAAAAGTGGCCAATTGCTGATCCTGAACTCCTCAAAGCAGATCGGGAGACTCTGGTTGTGCAGGTAAACGGAAAAGTGAGAGACAAGATAGAGGTTGACCCGCTCATTGACGAGCCAACTGCAATCGCCCTGGTTAATCAGTCAGAAAAGGTAGCTGCTGCGGTGGGCGGCAAGGAAATCAAAAAGATGATTGTCAAGCTTCCAAAGATGATATCACTTGTGGTCTGAGCACTACTATTTTTGTAGTCCCGAAATCCAAGAAGATCTCCTGTCGGAGTCATCTGGAATGTAATACGTAATCCCCAACCGAACTCGACTCGCGCAGGACTAGGAGTCCATTGAACAATTCAGTTTCCGGTGCAGTAGGTTAGCCCGCTCATTCGTTTTCTGCATTGCCGCTACGAATTCCTGCCTTTTGCAGCCGCAATCTATAGCAGGTCTTGTTTTCGAAAAG
>JAJZLS010000082.1 GCA_021803345.1 Actinomycetes bacterium | reverse complement strand
AAAACAAAGATTGTAAAGTGAGAAACAGCCAGAATTTTTGATCCAAAATAACAGAATCGTTACTTTTGTTCAGAGTTGAGAGGCTGATTGACCTTTTGATCATGGATTGATCAATGGACTCCTAGGTCGATATCCCTATATGGGATAAAGAGATCTGCCGTTTCTTAGAGGTGGAAGCTGATTAGGTAGGCTATCGTAAAAGGGGACTTTAGTTCGAAGATTTAAGGAGTCTGGTCAAGTGAGCATAATTGAATCGGTAATTGGCCGAGAGGTGTTGGACTCTCGGGGAAACCCCACGGTTGAGGTAGAGGTTACACTTTCAACTGGGGAAATTGGCCGGGCGATTGTACCATCTGGAGCTTCCACTGGGGCATTTGAGGCGTCTGAAAAAAGAGACGGTGGGTCAAGATACCTGGGCAAAGGTGTTTTGGGAGCTGTAGAACACGTCAATGTCACAATTGCTGATGTTGTGGTGGGGATGGATGCCCTGGACCAGCGACACTTGGATGCTTCAATGATCTCACTTGATGGAACTGAAAACAAGCGTCACCTAGGTGCCAACGCAATTTTGGGAGTTTCCCTGGCGGTTGCTAAAGCTGCAGCACAATACTGTGACCTGCCTCTGTACCGCTATATAGGGGGCGTCAACGCTTCGGTTCTTCCGGTTCCGATGATGAATGTCATAAACGGTGGTGTTCACGCAGACAATTCGATTGATTTTCAAGAATTCATGATTATGCCGATAGGCGCCGCTTCATTTGCCGAGGCTCTGAGATGGTGTGCTGAAACCTATCACACATTGAAGAATGTTTTAGCTAAAAAAGGATTGTCGGCTGCAGTAGGGGACGAGGGCGGTTTTGCACCGAATCTGGATCGTAATGAGGACGCAATCAAGGTTCTGCTTGAGGCCATCGAAGCTTCAGGCAGAGTCCCAGGAGAAGAAATCGCCATTGCTTTGGATCCAGCTTCGACTGAGTTTTATAAGTCTGGGAAATACCACTTGGCCGGTGAAAACAGAATTCTTGATGCCGCGGAAATGGCTGACTATTGGGTGGAATTGGCTGCCAAGTACCCAATAGTTTCCCTTGAGGACGCAATGGCTGAAGAGGACTGGGAAGGCTGGGGAATTCTGACCAGCAAGTTTGGCGGATCGCTTCAGTTGGTTGGCGACGATATTTTTGTCACTAATTCTGCGAGGTTGGCAAGGGGGATAGAGACAGGTGTTGCCAATTCAATTCTTATCAAGCTCAATCAAATTGGTACTTTGACCGAAACTATCGAGACGGTGGGTCTTGCCACCCGGCACGGATACACCAGTGTGGTTTCGCATAGGTCGGGTGAAACGGAAGATACAACCATTGCAGACCTGGCTGTGGCATTAAATACTGGACAAATTAAGACAGGTGCTCCCGCTCGTACTGATCGTGTGGCAAAATATAATCAGCTGCTCAGAATCGAAGAGCATCTGGGTCAGAATGCCAAGTTCATGGGCAAGTCTGCTTTGGCTGGATCTAGAAAAGGATAGAGTTTGTTTAAACGAGGGAAGAAGCTAACCATTGCTTTAGTCGTTGTAGGTATTGCTGTATACCTGCTGGCTGTCTTCCCGACTCGTTCTTATCTGCTTCAGCGGAGTCAGGTAAGAAACACCATTGCACAAGTGAGGGCAGTCGAGTCTTCAAATCAAACATTGCAGAAGAAGATTGACTCAATGAATTCTCCTTCGCAGATTGAACAAATAGCCAGAAGTCACTATGGCTTGATCAAGCCGGGCGAAAAGGCCTATGTAGTACTTCCCCCTAAAGATTCGACTACCACAACAACACTTGCTCAATCGAAAAAGTAGTCTCATGCAATTTAATTGCTAAGCAGAGGTGACGTTTTGTCTACCGGTGAAAGCTTGGAATATTTAAACATCTTCTGCCTTGCCGGATATGCTCGCGGCGGTTGTGGTGACGATTTGGATTCCATATCGTCCTTTAGCGGTTTCGTCAGGTTTTGGGATGTAGGTTATTATCTCATTTTCCTTTTCCGTTTCTATGAAACTGATTGGCCGATAGCCGATTTATGACGAGTCTGTTCAAAATTGGTGGCATTGTCAGCGGCTCCATCCCTGTTTTTTACTTTTTACCAAAATGTTATTTACGAGTGAATATTTTGGGGATATTGTTTGAATCAAAACAAACTGACACCTACTGGCCACGGCCAGATGGTACGGTGAGAATAATCTAATGTTGATTTTTGTGGGATTTGGCATTTGTAGCGCAGTTATCAGTGGGTGTGTCCGTACGATCATTTAGGAACTTTTTGTCCGAAGGAGGAATGAATGCAGATTTCGACTACTGTAAACGGTCTGTCTCATACAAACGAGGTAGAGGCGAGAACATTGTTGGTCCACTATATTCGGGACGTTCTAAGGTTGACGGGAACAAACGTGGGTTGTGACACGTCTTCATGTGGGGCATGCACTGTATTGCTCAATGGGGAATCGGTCAAATCGTGCACTGTGCTTGCGGTTCAAGCTGACGGGCAAGAGATAACGACAATCGAAGGTATGGCGTCAGAAAGTGGCCTTCATCCAATACAAAAAGCTTTCCAGGAGAATCATGGTTTGCAGTGCGGTTACTGTACACCCGGAATGGTTATGGCAGCTGCGTCTTTCCTTCATGAGAATCCCAGCCCCACTGAGAAAGAGGTGCGCGAAGCGTTGGAAGGAAATCTGTGTCGGTGCACCGGCTACCACAATATCGTAAAGTCGGTACTCGCCGCCGCTGGTGAAATGGGAGGTGCGAGATGACTGCAGTTGAGACCAGCTCTTCTGAAAGGGTGACCGGACAGCGGCTCTTGCGCCGGGAAGATCCGGAGCTGTTAACTGGGGAGGCGAAGTTCGTAGATGACCTTGCCCAGCAGGATGTACTGCACATGGCTATAGTTCGTTCGCCGGTAGCCAGGGCCAAAATTATTTCGATCGATACTTCTGCTGCCAGAGCTATTGATGGAGTAGTCGGGGTTTACACCGGCAGAGATCTTAAAGATCTATGGCAGCAGCCAATGCCCTGCGCATGGGTGGTCACTCCCGATATGAAGAACCCGGCCCACTTTCCTCTGGCGGTCGATTCAGTGAACTACATGGGCGATGCGGTGGCGGTTGTCTTGGCTAATGACAAGGTGATAGCCAGCGATGCTGTCGCATCTATAGAAGTTGAGTATGAGGAATTACCTCCAGTTTTGGATCTTGAAGAGTCAGCCACTGACAAAGTCGTCATTCACCCCGAGCTAGGAACCAATACAAGTTATGTCTGGGCATTAGAGCCTGACAATGCGAAATTGGAGGCTGCATTCTCCTCGGCTGCCCATGTGGTAAAAGGTCGTTTCGTCCAGCAGCGATTGATTCCCTCTGCCATGGAGCCCCGGGGACTTCTAATAGTGCCTCAGCCTTATGGCGGGGAGTATACGCTTTACAGTTCGACTCAGATACCCCATATTCTCAAGATCATGATTGCGGTAACCTTGGGAATCTCTGAATCCAAGATTCGAGTGGTTGCACCCTCCGTCGGTGGAGGGTTTGGTTCCAAACTGAACGTTTACGCTGAAGAGCTTCTTGCGTTTACTCTGGCGAAAAAGACCGGCAAGCCCATAAGGTGGATGGAAGAGCGAAGTGAGAATGCTCTAGCTACTGTGCACGGGAGAGGCCAAATCCAGGAAATTGAGCTGGCTGCCGATTCCGATGGCAAAGTATTGGGGATTCGGGCCAATCTTTTAGCGGATATGGGAGCCTATCTTCAACTACTGACTCCCGGTGTGCCACTTCTGGGCGGGTTCCTATATCACGGACTTTATGACGTGGCTGCATATTCGTTCAAGTGCACCGGACTTTTTACGAATAAGACACCCACCGATGCGTATCGGGGGGCTGGAAGGCCTGAGGCAACCTTTGCCATTGAGAGAGGGATGGACCTCCTTGCCCATGAAATGGGGATCGATCCGGCTGAAATACGACGCAGGAACTTCATCCCTAAAGAGAAGTTTCCCTATTCCTCGTCTCCCGGCTTGGTATTTGATTCAGGCAACTATCTGCCAAACTTAGAAATGGCTCTAGAAAAGGTGGGATACTCCAAGTTGCGGGAGGAGCAGTTCCAGCTAAGGTCGCAAAATTCCAAAAAGCACCTTGGAATTGGATTGTCATGTTATGTGGAGATGTGCGGCTTGGCCCCTTCGAAAGTTTTAGCTTCTCTGAACTATTCTGCTGGTGGCTGGGAAGCCGCTACTGTGCGTTTATTGCCTACCGGAAAAGTTCAAGTGGTTACTGGCACCGCACCTCATGGTCAAGGTCACGAGACATCGTGGGCGATGATAGTGGCAGACCGATTGGGAATTAACCCGGATGATGTGGAAGTGCTCCATTCGGATACTTCCATTTCGCCTCATGGGCTTGATACCTACGGTTCCAGATCTCTCAGCGTCGGCGGTACGGCAATATTTATGGCCACAGGAAAGGTGTTGGACAAGGCCCGCCAGATTGCTGCTCATCAACTTGAGGTAGCGCCCGAGGATCTTGAGTACCAAGATGGTAATTTTAGCGTCAAGGGATCCTCAGAGAAGAAAATGGCTTTGGGCCAGGTAGCTTTCGAGGCTTTCACTGCCCATAATTTGCCAGATGGTATGGAGCCAACCCTTGAGGCGACTACCACCTGGGATCCGCCTAACTTTACTTTTCCTTTTGGTACCCATATTGCGGTTGTCGAGATTGACGAGGACACAGGAGATGTCAAGCTGGTTAAATACGTCGCAGTTGACGACGTGGGAAACCAAATTAATCCGATGATTGTTGAAGGCCAGATCGAGGGCGGTATTGCTCAGGGAGTAGGGCAGGCACTTTTCGAAGAGGCAATCTATGATGAGTCAGGGAATCTGCTTACATCTACTCTGGCTGAGTATCTGGTTCCTTCTGCTACCGAATTACCTAATTTTGAATTGGGCAGCACTTTTACTCCTTCACCCAGTAATCCCATGGGAGTTAAAGGCGTAGGAGAAGCGGGTTGCATAGCTTCCCCCCCTGCAGTGATAAATGCAGTGGTAGACGCCCTGTCAACTTTTGGGGTAAAGCATATTGACATGCCCGCATCGCCGGAGAAAATTTGGAATGCAATTCACCAGGATTGAAGCAATAGTTAGGGATTTGAAAAGGAGTTCTAGTGTTTCCAGCATCATTTGAATACGTAAAGGCAAATTCGATACGAGATGCGATCTCAATATTGTCCGACGATGACGATGCCAAAGTGTTGGCTGGAGGGCATTCTTTGCTGCCTCTAATGAAGTTGCGATTGGCTGCACCTGGCACCCTTGTCGACATAGGAGGCATTCGGGAGCTTTCATACATAGAAGATAAAGGGGACCATATTGCAATTGGGGCACTTACCAGACATCATGATATTGAGCATTCGGGTTTGCTAAAAGAATCGGTACCGTTTCTCTCCTACGTGGCTTCGTTAGTTGGCGACCCTTCAGTGAGACATCGTGGAACGATAGGGGGCTCTATATCTCACGGTGATGGGGCAAGCGATCTGCCAGCTGCAGTGTTGGCGTTAGATGGAGATCTGGTTGTAGAAGGACCTTCGGGGGAACGGATTATCAAGGCTTCCGAGTTTTTTATTGGTTTTCTTGAAACAGCTCTAGGTCAGGGTGAGATTCTCAAAGAAATTCGTGTTCCGAAGATAACCGGTGGATGGTCGTACCAGAAGTTCAATCGACGGGCTCAGGACTGGGCAATAGTTGGCGTAGCTGCAGTGAGCGTTGGTGAGACAAAGGTTTCACTCGTAAATATGGGTTCAGTTCCGCTAAGAGCCTATGCAACGGAGGAGACTCTAAAGAACGGGGGATCCATCGAAGAAGCCAGCGAAAAAGCCAGCGAAGGATTGCAACCCCCTTCTGATCTCAACGCTTCAGCTGAATACCGGAAGCATCTAGCCAAAGTATTGGTCAATCGAGCTCTCACTGAAACGCTGGCCCAATAGGAAGATTCCAAACTGCCAAACTGGTTCTAGGCTGGAGGTATATGCGCGGGTTAAAAACGATTAGGGAGTATTGATTTGCCGGTCCCAAATGCCAATAGCAAACCGTATGGAATTGAGTCCCCAGGTGAGCTCAGAGAGATGTTGGCTAAGGCTCAATATCTCTCTGACGATGCGCTTGCCACAACTATTTTTCTGTCTCTTGCGCTGTCCCGGCCTTTGTTTTTAGAAGGCGAAGCTGGTGTAGGTAAGACCGAAGTGGCTAAGGCATTGGCGAGGTGGCTAAACACCGATCTAATCAGGCTTCAGTGCTATGAAGGAATTGATGCCTCCCAGGCGCTGTATGAGTGGGACTATTCCAAGCAGTTACTTCATCTAAGGGCAACGGAGCTCGTAAGCGACCTCGAGCGGGCAAATCTGTCACAACTGGAAAGCGAGCTTTACGATCAAAGATTTCTTCTGAAGAGGCCTATATTGGCTGCGCTAATGTATAACGGGGCAGTTCCTCCCGTCCTGTTGATCGATGAACTTGATAGAGCCGATGACGAATTTGAAGCGTTTTTGCTCGAGGTCCTTTCAGAGTTTTCAGTGACAATTCCTGAATTAGGAACCATCCAGGCAAAGATGGCACCGATTGTGGTCATTACGTCCAATAGGACCAGAGACGTGCATGATGCACTGAAACGGAGATGCTTGTATAGCTGGGTAGAGCACCCAAGTTTTGAGCGGGAGGTTGAGATCGTTAATCTAAGGGCACCGGGTGTGGGTCAAAAGCTTGCACTTCAGGTTGCTTCTGTTGTGGCTAACCTGCGCACAATGGGTCTTTATAAGCCCCCGGGTGTTGCTGAGACTATAGATTGGGCTAAGTCCCTGTCGATCCTTGGAGCGCAAGATCTAACAGAGCAATTGGTACTTGATACTCTCGGGAGTGTGCTTAAGTACAAAGAGGATGCTGAAAGAGTCAAGGCAAATTCCATTAGTGATTTGGTTCGATCGGCTGTGTCCAAGTCAGCATAGGAGTTTTATACATGGATGACTTTTTGGGCTACGCGGTTGGATTTGCCAGGTTGCTAAGAGGTGTGGGGCTGAACGTGCCTACTGATAGAGTGCTGGCATTCGCTTCGGCACTGGGAGTGATTGGGGTTGCTTCGCAGCAGAGCGTATATCTAAGTGCCAGGGCAACGTTGATATCGCGTCCAGAAGATTTTCCAATTTTGGATCGCTGCTTTAGCAGGTGGTGGCTTCAGCAGGAGGCAATGGACACCGAGGTAGCCTCTTCTGAGATTAAGGTGGCGATTGAATTAGATGCTGACAATGATGACGTGCCTAAACAACCTACTGACGATGGTGATGAATTTATCCCTGATATTTCTATTAAGTTAAGATTTTCTAAGAACGAATCGCTCAGGGATAAGGATTTCGCCAAGTGTACACCCCAGGAATTAGAAGAGTCAGCCAGGGCTATGGAGAGGATAGCGCTAATTGTTCCGGAGCGAAAAAGTAACCGAAGAATATCGTCTCGTTCGAGAAGGGGACCTCTTGACCTGAGGAGGAGTGCCAGGGACGCAATGTCAAATCAGGGTGAGCCAGTAAAGCTGATCCATTTTGAGAAGGGCTCACGTCCCAGGCGCATTGTTCTGCTTTGCGATATCTCCGGCTCTATGGAACCATATGCCAGGGCAATGATCAGATTTCTACATACCGCGGTTATAGGTGGTATAAGGGTGGAGGCATTCACCTTTGGGACTCATCTGACTAGAGTTACAAGAGAGCTCAATTGGAAGGATCCTGATGTTGCTTTGGCCAGGGCAGGCGTTGCAGTAAAAGACTGGTCGGGCGGGACTCGAATTGGTGAGGCTATAGGTCAGTTCAATGATCAATTTGGAATCAGGGGAATGGCAAGGCGGTCCGTGGTTGTTGTAATGTCTGACGGTTGGGATCGAGGTGACCCAGAAATTCTCTCGAGAGAAATGGCTCGATTATCAAGAGTGACTGAAAAGATCATATGGGTAAACCCGTTGAAGTACACTCCCGGATATGCACCACTGGCCAGGGGAATGGCTGCTGCGCTCCCATATATAGATAATTTTATCGAAGGTCACTCACTTGGATCTTTAGAAAAACTTGCAGAGGTGATTGCCAAATGAGAGAAGTATTCGATGAAATCAAGAATTGGCGAAATCAAGGAAAACGGGTTGCAATCGCCCGGGTAGTAGGCGTGGAGGGATCCGGTCCCAGGGAGATTGGGGCAACTATGGCAGTTTCTGAGGCAGGGGAAGTTGCGGGTTCAGTTTCCGGCGGTTGCGTTGAAGGAGCCGTTGTTACTAAAGCCCTTACGATTATGGGGGTCACTGAGGTTCCAGGGCTTAATAGTGAGGACATTTCTGGTTCGATGGATCAGGAGGCTATTGGATGTCCGACGGTAGAGACTTTCGGGTACTCTGACGATGAAGCATTTGCCGTGGGTTTAACTTGCGGGGGCGTGCTAGACATTTTGATAAATCCTGATTTGCCTGTTTTTTTTGACCAGTTGTGCCGGAATATTGAGACAGAAACACCTTTTGTATGGGTCACTGTAGTTTCGCTCGATCCTTCAATGGAAAACGCTTATGAGACCCGGGAGATCTCCGATGAAGGGCGAGATGCTTTTTCGATTACAGGGGAACTTCCCGATTTGGGAGCCTCAATGCTGGTTTACGGTGACGGTAGCTATACCGGTTCTCTGGGACGCGAAGATCTTGATCAAGTAGTTATACGTGATGCGCTCGGGGCACTTTCAGCAGGGTCAACAACTATCAGACATTACGGCAGGAATGGTCAGGCGAGGCATCAAGAGGTAGAGATAGTTTTGGAAGTCTTTGCTCCGCCACCTCAAATGGTGATTTTCGGAGCGGTCGATTTTACCGCTGCGCTGGCGAGAGTTGCGAAGATATTAGGTTACAGAGTCACAGTTTGTGATGCCAGGCCGATTTTTGCCACTGAAGCCCGATTTCCGATGGCTGACGAAGTCGTAGTTGATTGGCCTGATCGCTATCTTGAAAAGATAAAAAATTCACTTGGGGAAAGGGACGCAGTTTGCGTTCTGACCCATGATCCTAAATTCGACATACCCGCTATAACCAAGGCGCTCGAGACAAATGTTGGCTACATTGGGGCCATGGGATCACGGAGAACCCACAGAGAGCGGAGCCAAAGACTTGTTGACGCAGGGGTTAGCGTGGAAGAACTTAAAGAGAGAGTGATGGGGCCGATTGGGCTGGATATTGCAGCCAGAACACCGGAGGAGACGGCGATTTCCATTTGTGCGGAGATAATTTCCAAACGTACCGGTAGGTCGGCCAAGTCACTTAGTGAAACTGACGGAGCAATTCATGACAGGACTTAGACTGAGTTGAAAGTAGCAGGTATTTTGCTATGTGCTGGCCAAGGGAGCAGGTTCAGCGGAAATGGGCATAAGCTTCTCCAGCAGTTTGGCTCAACCACTTTATTTGAGCACTGCCTATCGGCTATGATGGATGCTGAGTTAGACCTGAACATAGTTGTTGACGGAGCAGTCGACCTTTCATCACGGTTGCCAACCCAGGTTGTACGGGTTCACAATCCAGATTGGATTGACGGGATGGCCACCTCACTCAAAGTTGGTGTGGCATGTGCTAAGGAGCTTGGTGCTTCTTCAGTAGTAGTAGGACTTGGTGACCAGCCAGGAATATTGGGTTCAAGTTGGAGAGCCGTCGCAAACTCAAGTGGGCGACCGATAGCGATTGCAACCTATCATGGGAAAAGAAGGAATCCAGTAAGGCTTGACAGCACAGTATGGGAACTGCTTCCTACTACTGGGGATGTAGGTGCGAGAGCTCTGGTGAAGTTGCGTCCAGAGTTGGTGGAAGAGGTGGATTGTTTAGGTGATCCACGTGACATTGATACCTTGGAGGATTTGATCAGATGGAACAGCTAGTAAATGAATTTTCGGTTTCGTTGCCCATAGATAAAGCATGGGCAATTTTGACTGATGTTGAGAAAATTGCTCCTTGTCTACCGGGTGCAGCCTTGGAAGAAATTGATGGTGAAGTTTACAGCGGTTCCGTCAAAGTAAAAGTTGGTCCAATTGTTGCATCATATAAGGGTAAGGCCAGCTTTATTGAAATGGACAAAGATGCCCATAAGGCAGTTTTAAAGGCTGAAGGCAGAGATACAAAGGGACAAGGCAACGCGTCTGCTACTATTACGGCCGAGCTAACTGCAGTGGGGGACGCAACCAAAGTGAAGGTTAGCACTGATTTAGCTATCACTGGAAGAGTTGCTCAGTTTGGCCGTGGTGTCCTATCGGATGTTTCCTCCAAGTTGATGGGTCAGTTCGTGCAATCTTTGGAGCAACTGATTGAAAATGATTCAAAGGCACCGACGGCTAATACTGAATCTGAAGAAAAGTCAGAGTCAAAAGTAAACTCAAACAACTCCAGTGCTACCTCAGCCACTCAGTCAGCGTCTAGCAGCGAGGGCCCTAGGAAAATAGCCCATAAGGATCCCGAACCAGTAGACCTGCTAAATGCAGCAGGTGGCTCATTGAAGAAAAAACTTATACCGGGTGGATTTGGCGCTCTCATACTCGTACTTTTCTTGCTGGGTCGGCGTAGGAACAAGCGCAAGAGGTAAAGCCTGTGCCCCCAGAGCTCGAAGTTGATGACGAACTGATTGTTGAGCGGTTATTGGGACGTAAGCCTCTTGGTCCGTGGTCAGTCTGTCTTCGAGACCGATCAGGTGGTCCACTGATACTCGAAACGTCGCCGATTCTTTCTGATGGGACACCAATGCCTACGCTGTATTGGCTGATTGGTAAGGATCTTCGTCAAGATGTTTCGAGGATTGAATCGGGAGGAGGGGTCAAATGGGCAGATACAAATATCGATTCGATGCTCATATCTGACTCCCATGAAAGATATCGCCGCCTGCGCGAGTCCAGAATTCCGCAAGGGTACCAAGGAGTTAGGCCAACTGGCGGAGTAGCCGGTACCCGACGCGGCGTGAAGTGTCTTCATGCTCACGTGGCATGGCAACTAATGGGCGGTAACGACCCCGTGGGAATCTGGACCTTGGATCAGATCTCAGCTTTGCGAGGTGATGAAAAGTTGCGCAGTTGACAGTGGCAACTGTAAAGCCTGTATTGTCCTTATGGCCGCTGATTAACCCACCTTCTACGGAGCAGACAATTCCTTGGGCCGCTGAGCTTTGCCGGGCCAGGCTTTACCTGCAGGGATTCTAGGTCTAGGGGGACCTAGCCGTGAGGAAAGAATGTCGGGGCCCACATTTGTGCGCTGAATTCGAGCCATATGCATTGGATACAGGAAATTATCGGTTGTGTTCACGCGATTTTGAATCGATGTATTTTCGCATCCGGATAAAGCCACGGGTGAATATTGATCTGGTCACGTTGTATCTCTATTACGTAGCCTTCGTGGTTTTATGTGCCTGCCCGGCCTAGATTGTAAATAGGGGGAACTCCATGCTCATTCTGGTAAACAGTTGTCAAGTTGGTTAGAGGAGATCATAATAATTGTCGAGGGATAGGTTTGGGTTGTAGAAGGGATCAGGCCGTATGAATTCATGCCATTTCGATTCAAAATAAGCAGCCTCTAAATTGAGCCTTTGCTGTTCTATCTCGGTAAAGGATTTCCCCCGGGACTTGGATTCCTTATGAATTACACCCCCTGAACTGCTAACTATCACCGATTTGCCAGCATTATGTCTTACGCTTAGGCATAGGTCCATATCGTTGTAGCTAACTTCGAGAGCTTCATCCATTCCACCTATATCTAAATAAAGTGTTTTCGCAATCAATAGGCAGGCTCCGGTGACGGCCAGCACGTCCCTTGGATATTTCAAGAAGGGATGACTGAGGTCTTTGATGCCTACAAGGTGATGAGACATTGGACCTTTAAGTCCGCCGGTTGCTCCGATATGTTGAATTGTGAGATCCGGGTACAGGAGTTTGTTTCCGACCACACCGACATTTGGAAGCTCCATTAGGGATACCAAATTGGAAAGCCAATCTTTCGAGGTTATCTGAGTGTCATTATTTAATAGGAGTAATAAATCAGTATCGAGCTGTTCGATAACTCTATTGTGCAACCGGGCGAAGTTGAATGGTTCGATGAACTTGAAAATCTTTGCCCTTGAGGATAGCTCTGAAAGATATTTGAAAGTTTCTATTTCTTGTGAGAGGTTGTCGACTATTACCAGCTCATAGTTCGGATAGCTGGTGTGCTGGATCACCGACTCGACCGCGGGTTTGAGGAGGTCAAGCCGGTCTCTGGTTGGAATTATGATGCTCACTTTACGTTCAGGTGTGGATCTGAGTTTCCATCTTGTCACACCGTCGCTGTCGGATTCTATTTTCATATCTGGTGCCACCTTGCCTAGAATTATCTCTCGTGCGGCGTCTTCAAATTTGGCAATTTCGTTGTGTATGGTTTCTGGTTCATTAGAAAGATGAATGCAGGGACGGGGCATATGCAGGACGTAGCGTTGGTTAAATAATGAGGCGGTCATAGCTGAGGTATAGAGGATGGTCCAGATCGAATGGTTTTCCAGTTCGTCAAAGCTTTCAATACATGAAGTGACTAAACCCACGCTTATTAGACATGATCTACGAACGTAATTGTTGAAAAGTAGCGTGACCGGACTATTGTCGGGTTTGAACACAAAGTCTTTAAAACCTCCATCCGGGTCAATGTAGTCGTTATCGAAATAGATGAGCTGATAGAGGAAATCTTGCCCAACTGTGTCAAGATATCGTCCCAAATCCCGAGCAATGGTATCTCCCGCCCGGAGTATTAGTAGGAAGGTGTCTTTGTTGAGGTCTTCGCAGTGGCTTTGAAATTCTTTTTCACTTATTTTGGGCAGTCTGAAATCCGCTAGGTCAAGATCGGTCTCATCTGCCAATATCAAGCAAATCTCTGTCATGGTAATACCAGCGGAAAGCAAAGAATTGACGGTTAGGGCAATCTGATCAGCACTTGTATATTTGTCTAACGTCACTGCAGCTGTCGAAATACTTACAAGTTTCGAAGTCGCTGGTTTCGATCTTGGGATAAGTGATTGGTAGTTTCGGTTGAGCCAGTCGTTATACCTTGGATTGATGCCGAATTTGTAAATATCCGGATTAGGCACGTTTCTGCTCGCGAGTTCTTTTAGCTGAGCCATCTTGGCAGTCAGTGTGACATGATCCTCCCAGGGTTGGAATGTAAATCCCAGATTCTTGTTTCTAAGCGATTTAACCAAAAGACCTGGATTTTCGATGCATTTTTTACCAATTTCTATGCCAGCCTGAAAACGCCTTATCTCGTTGGCGGAGTAGGTCATTGATGTGACAACTGTATTTGACAGAGAAGGCACTATCCATAGTTCTGATTGAAGACGCTGCCTGCTGATGATGGCTTTGAAGTGACTAACTTCGTCGATTCGACTCGCCACTGGGGTCAGCGGGATGGCAATATTTTCCTGGTCTGGGGACTCTGCGGCGACTATCAAGTGCGGATTTATGAATGGACCTGGTCCATTCAGCCGGAGCCTGAATGTAGCCCATGTGAATCTGGGATTTTCAAATTCAAGTGGGCCACATAGCGAGCCGGCAGGAAGATGGAAACGCCCACCGACTTTCAAGAATTGTTCCTCCAAGTTGAAGTGCGTCAAGTTGTATTTATCCTGCCGATCAGTTAGAGAACCATTAGTTGATTATAAAATGCGGAAAATAGCGTAAAAGATAGCGACATAAAGGAATACGTCAGCTCACCAGTGCACCATTCGATAGTGTTAATCTTAGTTTATGGTCATGGGTCTATAGCGGAGTGCATTTGTGCGATACCAACTTGAAGGCAAAAGGGTGAAGCTAAGGCCGCTTAGCGTTGAGGATTTCGAACAGTGGAAAGAGGTGCGAATCCGGTGTAGCGAATGGCTTCGAAAGTGGGAGCCACGCAGTTCGCTTGGTGGGTATGAAGCCTATGACAAGAGACTTTTCGGCGCTAGGTGTACTACCGCTGAGCGTGATAGGCTTAGCGATTCCGCCTATGCGTTTGGTCTTTTTATTGGTGACCGCTTAATCGGTGAAACAAATATTTCGTCGGTTCAGCGCGGTCCATTCCAAAACGGAAGCATCGGATATTGGATTGACCAGGCGATGGCGGGAAATGGGTTCATGCCGGAATCGGTGGCTTTAGTCATGAGGTTCGCTTTTGAAACGCTGTCACTGCACAGAATCCAAATATCAATCATTCCCAGGAATTTCGCCTCAAGAAGGGTCCCGGAAAAATTAAAGATGCGAATCGAGGGAATGGCCCTTCGATATTTGGAGATCAACGGTGTTTGGGAAGATCACGTTCACTATGCCATGACTTCCGAGGAGTGGATCCAGATGAGACCTGAATACGATATTAATTTTTTCAAATAGCCAAACGCTTCGCTACTCTAAGTTGGCGATAGTTTGGCACTGCCTTTAAGTTGTTTAGCGAAGCAGTGCCTATCCTTGCACAAGCTATTTGGGTTGGCAGACTACATCAACTAATGCAGGCTTTCCTGTGGTGGTGACGTATTCTGCAGCTCTGCTGACAGCTTTTTCAATCTGGTCCGGCTCAAATATTGGACCTTCAGCCCACCAGCTAAAAGATCTTGCCAACGAAGCAAAATCTGGTGCAGGGCCATCTATTTCCATTCCGATGTTTGCCCTGTCCATCGGAGTTCCTCTTTGCTTGGCCAGTCGTTCCTGATGCTCCCAGTCGTTGTAATAGGCTCGATTATTGAACATCACCACCAGCAATGGAAGTTCATATTTTGCCCCTACCCACAGTGCACCGGCATCAAACATAAGATCGCCATCGGGCTGTAAATCCACCACCAGTCTGCCCGTGCCTTTATGTGCCAATGCTACGCCAAGGGAGATCCCAATCTGGGTCGCGGTGCCTAGGTGGATACCCGGATGTCTATAAGGTTTGTCAAAATCCCATATTCTTTTGGCCCAGTTTGCCACCGTATTCGCTGTTAGTACCCAATCGTAATTTTTTACCACTTTCCATACTTCGCCAGCCAAGGTCGCAGTGGATACCGGCGATTGGTTTTTAGATTTCTCAGCTTTTTGATGCCATTGGTCCCAAGTATTTTGGTGCAGCTCGCTCAGTTCGGCTTTGTAATTTTGCCTCCGAGTCCGGGTTTGTTCATCATCGAGTGCCACTATGGCTTCGCATTGTTCAAGTAGCAGAGGTAGGGCGATTGAGCTGTCTGCGGTTACTTGCACTTCTACTGGTATCAGTTCGGCATAGTCTTCGCTCCATGATGAAAGACCAAGATCGTTGAATCCAAGATCTAAAATCGATGCCCCTTTTGGAATTTTTGAGACAACCGTCCTACTTATGGAATCGAGTTTTTGAGTTGCTTTACCCATATCCTTGACATCCAGAAAGAAAAGGCAATCGGTTTTTTCGAGTGCACCAGTATCGGTTGATTCAAGTGGATGTTGATTTGGAAACGAGAGCCGGATTCCAGTGTCTATGACTCCAATTCCTACAAGTTCGGCAAGTTCGACAAGCTGGTCGAAGGCTTTTGGGTCTCGCCCGGCGTGTCCAGCTATCAGTACTGGTCGATGAGCTGAGCAAAGTCTTTCCGCAAGAGTTTTTAGTGCAGCAGGATCTGGTCCGACCGCAGATGGGACCTTTGACAGCTTATCCAGTTCAGACAAGTCGACTGGATGATTGAGTTCTGACTCTTGTAACCCAGCATCCAAGGCCACATAAACAGGGCCCGCTGGTTCACTTACTGCGACTCGGTGGGCGCGTGCCATAATGCTTGGAACCGAGTTTATACTTCTTGGTTCATGGTCCCATTTTGTGTAGGCTCTAACCGCTTCGCCCTGCACGTTAGCGGAATGGATCCAGTCGATATTTGGTCGCCGGTGGTCTTGAACAAACGGCCCAGACCCTCCCATGATCATCACGGGTACCCGATCAATGTAGGCGTAGTAGATTCCCATAGTCCCATGTAGCAGTCCTACCAGATCGTGAAGGATAACTGCCATTGGTTCACCTGAAGCTTTTGCATACCCGTGTGCTAGAGCCACGGCAATCTTTTCATGGGGGCATTCAATCATTTCCACGTCGTTACCGCAGTAATTGACCAGGGAGTCGTGCAACCCACGAAACGATGATCCAGGATTCAGCGAGACATATTTATAGCCAAGTCCCCGGACTACCTCCGCCATAACGTCTGAACCCCAGGTAGGGGAGTCGTAAGGAGCGTACTTCATTTGGCCTCCTGAAGGTTGTCTAAAGCCGATGCACAAATTGCGAACGTATGGACTATACCAAAAAAAATCCAATCGCAACTGCAACTTTACAAATGGTAATATGGTTACTTTGGTAATATGGTTACTTTGTCAATACTTTGAGCCAGTTCAGAACGGAAATTCTCCGGGAGATTGCTTCATATCTGTGCTTCGACCCCGGGCTGGGGTGTATATAAATCAGAAATATCACTAACAGTGATATTTGCTTAAAGTCGAATACTTCAAGTAGCAATGAGAGAAGATACTAAAATTACTTTTAAAGGTGGTCCCCGCCTAGATATTTGTTGAGCGAAACTGATTCTACTTCTTCTAAATGTGAACACTCTGACCTGTTCAGCGACTTTGGTATCGCTGCAGTTAGAGGAGGATAATAAACATATAGAGGAATAAGGGTAATACCTAAATATCTAAAAAACTATATTGTTTTAGGCTGCAATTAAAGGGAAATATATCACCGATTTACGAAGTGCAAACTAGGGCTCCCAATGTCTTGCAGAATGGCAAGCGCTATTGACGATGCTTGAGCCGAGCTGTAGGCTCTTTTCAGCATTACTGGTGTGCGACAGTTCTCGACTCTATCACGCCATTAAATCTGGGGGGTATAAATGCGTATTCGTTTCGCCGTAGGGGCTGCAGTCGCGAGTGCAACTATTCTCGCTGCTTGTGGCTCTAGCAGCTCTGCTTCAAGTACAACAACAACAGCAGGTTCTTCGTCAACATCTGCAGCTTCTTCGTCAAGTTCAAATCCGCCAAATATTCCAAATAATCCCTTTGCGGGCAAAACCATCAGGATAATATCCTCAGGACCTGCTGGCTCTACCCATGATCTGGCAGCGAGAGCTGTCGCTCCAGAGCTTGCCAAGTATCTTCATGCAACTACCGATGTAGTCGACATGCCAGGTGGCGGTCAGTTGCTTGCTTGGAATTATCTGGCCTCAGTTGCACCTAATGGCCTGACAATAGGGACGAGTGACATTCAGGGGCTGTTGGCAAACAGGTGGGAAAAGGTTCCAAATGAGACCAAGAATATTCAGAATCTCAGCTACCTAGGCTTTTTGGCCGGAGGTACAGGTGGTGGCACTAAGGTTCTGTTTAGCGTCAACACAAAGAAGGCACCTTTGACCAGCATATTTACATTAGTAAAGGACCACTCTACTCCGGTGAAGTACCTGGGTTCCGTGGGAGATGTATCTATCCCAATGTTGAAAAAGATCTACCATATTCCGATTGTTTCGCTGACTTCGTACTCCAACTCATTGGCTGAATTACAGGGACTTATTCGTGGCGATGGCCAATTAACCAACAAAACCTGGGGAGGATCTTATGCCTCGTATGTTACCTCAGGCAAGGGTAAGGTAATGATGGTGTGGTCAATGAGATCAAGCTGGCCGATAGAGCCCAACGTGCCCACTTTGAAGACGCTGCTGGCAAAAGATCCGCCGGCAACAGCTTCAGAGAAGGCTGCACTTGAAGCCAATGCTACTGCTTTGGACGCCGGGATGGCTCTGATGGGTCCGGCTGGCATATCGGCAAGCAAGATGAAAATCCTTGAGGCGGCCATCAAATGGTCTGTAGCGCAACCGGGCTTCATTTCAGCCGCAAACAAGGCTCAAATAGGCTCTGCATATGAAAGCCCTCAGCAAGAAGTTGCTGCCATCCAGGCCGGCATAAATCCCACCACAGTAGCAACAATAAGGAAGTATGTGCCGTTCAGCACCGGTGTCGCCTCGTGAGTTTGTTAAATAATATGCAAGCCAGAGTTGGAGGTACCCTATAGGTGAGTTATTTCCAATCCCTTTTGAGCGGCTTAGGTAATTTTGGGAATATCGCAGCAATAGCTGTCATAATACTGGGAACTCTTTTAGGAGTTTTCGTCGGTGTGGTGCCGGGACTTGGGGGAATCGTACTCCTGGTAGTGTTGCTCCCATTTCTTTACCATATGAACCCAGTAGTTGCATTAGCGCTCTTGCTTGCTTCTCACTCTGCTATTTATTATGCAGGATCGACGACGGCAATATTGATCAATACTCCAGGAGCTCCAGAATCTGCAGCTACCGCTATTGACGGGTATGCTATGACTCAAAAGGGGCAAGTAGGACGAGCACTCGGTATATCAGCGGCCGCTACTAGCTACGGTGGTTTAATAGGAGCTCTAGCTATTCTGGTGGCCATACCGGTGATGGTTCCATTGATCAATATCTTTCATCCACCGGAGTATTTCTTTCTAACCATTTTGGCTGTTGTGCTCATTGGTCAGTTGCAGTCAGGTTCTCCAACTAAGGGCATTATTTCTGGCTTGTTCGGATTTTTACTTTCTTTTGTTGGAGCAGCCGCAAGTACTGGAACTCTTAGGTATACCTTTGGATCACTTGGTCTTTATAACGGACTCAACATCGTAGCAGTTGCGATTGGTCTGTTCGCAATTAGTCAGATGTTTATTCTCTTTGCCTCGAATAGGAGCGTTGTCGGTACGGAAAATGTGCGTCTCAACCGTAGAGAGGTTTGGGGCAGTGTTGGTGGTGGCGTAAAGGAACTCTTGCAACATAAATGGCTTGCGACAAAGTCTGCAGCAATTGGGATAATGTGTGGCGTCATTCCCGGCATAGGTTCTACGGCGGCGAACTTTTTGTCATATGGATATGCAATGAGATCGTCCAAGAATCCCGAACTCTATGGTACCGGGATTCCCGAAGGAATAGTCGCTCCAGAATCCTCTTCTATTTCTAAAGAGGCAGGATCATTGATTCCGACTATTGCTCTTGGAATTCCGAATGGTCCAGCTATGGCTATACTGCTTGCTGCGTTTTCCATTCTCGGTCTGCAGCCGGGAGCATCAATGCTGAAAGATCACCTGCCGCTTGTTTTTTGGATGGTCATAGTACTTGCAGTAGCAAGTATTCTCGCAAGCGTCCTGGGTTTGGCGTTGGCACCGATTTTAGCTAAGATTACGGTGATACCAGGAAGAGTACTAGTACCCTTTGTACTAGTACTGGCGGCGATAGGCACATTTGCTACCACTACTGAGCTACTCCAAGTAGTGGTGATGATGATTATGGGTGCCATTGGTCTGGTGATGCGTAGGAATAATTACTCATTGCCTGCCGTGATCGTAGGCGTTGTTTTGGGAGCTACAGCCGAAGATAACCTCATACTTACCATAAAGATCTTCTCATGGCGTTTCATCGAGCGTCCAATTACAGACCTGATAATTTTGGCGATTATTGCGGTCATTGTATTTGGAGTTCGAAGATCACGACAGCAAAAGGCTTTGGGAGTCGGTCTACCTGGAACTCCAGTTGCCCAAAATGTCGCGGAAGATCCCAGCCCGATTTCTAAAGGGGAGCTAATCTTTGACATTGCTTGGGTTGTTGGGTCAGCTGCATATGTAATTATCGGCTCTAGATATCCAGCTCCGGCCAGTACTGGACCAGTTTGGTTGGGTGGCGCGATGTTCATTGTGGGGGTGATACAACTTATCGGTGCTTTTGTGCCGAAGCTACGCGGAGTTACTCACGGTACTCGCCCGGACTTTTTGAATATGCCACAGTCGCCTATTAATACGGAGCCGATGGGGGCGCCTAGCGGAGACGGTGCAGCTTCAAGCGGTTCCGGCTTGATGTCTGCTGCGATGACTGTTGAACAAGTTGAGGAGGATCTAGAAACGACACTAATGGAACCGGTTGAGAGCAAAGTAGGAGAGGCTAAACGTCAGGGGTTCGCTGTGTTGTTAGCTGCCATACTCCTAGCTGCGATATATATCTTTGGCTATGAGATAGGAGCGCCGCTTTGGACTTTAGGCTATTTCCTCTTTGTCCGTCGATGGAAAATTCCACAGTCGGTAGCCGCAGCGGTAGCGATACTTCTAGCCTTTTATGCAATGTCGCTTCTTTTGACAAGTGTCATCTTCCCGACTGGGATTCTTTAATCTGAACTTACCCCAGCTATATCCATAATTTCTCACCCCAAGCTGCCATTATGGCTTATTTTGTCCGTAAAATGTAGCCAGTAATATACTTGACATGTATTTATATCGTGTTAGCAGAGGCATGTGGATCCTAAGAACGCATCAATGCATGTTTCTCATGTCGTGAGCAGGCGAGGTGAGAAGGAGTACCATAGCTATCTAGTGCGGCGCAGTTACAGAGAAGGTGGCAAGGTAAAACACGAAACGGTAGCTAATGTCTCAAAGCTTCCGATGTCAGCTATCGAAGCAATCAGCTTGGCACTTTCTAAAAAGGCAGTCATTGAAGCTGGAAGCGACCTCGAAATCATCTCCAGCCAGTAAAAGACATGGTGCATCTGCACTTCTTCATGAGTTAGCAAAGAGTTCACATCTCATTGACATACTTGGCAAGAACTCCAAAGAGAAGAACCTGGTTTTGGCAATGATCATTTCTCAGGCTCTTTCTCCTTCTTCAAAACTGGCTAGCGTCAATTACTTATCAAACTCCACCTTGGCTGATGAACTTGGAATTTCAGGTTGTGACGTAGATGACTACTACTCAGCTCTTGACGTTTCCATTCACCACCCATGACGGAGCACGCCAGCCAGATGTGATTTAGGAGTAAGAAATAGTTTCTAGCGGGTGGAGCTGTATGCTCAAGTCCGCAGTGGCATCGGAGG
>JAJZLS010000048.1 GCA_021803345.1 Actinomycetes bacterium | reverse complement strand
GGTCAAGAGCCTGAGGGGAGCCTACTTCGGGAGGTCTGAGGCGACGTATTTGTGGCCGAAAGAGATGACAGGTCTTTAGTCTCTAACGACCTGTACGAAAGCTGATCTTAGGCTTGCCATTTAGGTAATCGGTGGCTTTGGTCCGCCTCTTGCATATTCAGGATCCCCTGGCGCCGATCCGGCGGCTTCGAGTCTTTTTAATGATTCGTTATAAAGGTCGCTTGGCAAAGGTCCCTTATTTGCGGCTTCAACGTTTTGGATAAGGTGCTGTATGTTGCTTGACCCGGTGAGGCAGAGTGAAATTTTGGGATTGGTCAGTGCAAAGCGGATCATGAATTCTACCGGTGGCATTCCGTCTAAAATTTGATCAAGTCCGGCTCCTTCCCAGACACTTTGTGCTTGACCATCTTTCATTCCAATAGGTATTGATTTCCAAGCCTTGGCGGCCGATCCTCTTGCTACTGCTCCCCGGACTACAGTAGCCCGATTAGAGTCGAAGACGGTTTCAATAATATCTTCGTGCTGACGCTGGATGGCAGAGTATGGTATTTGAAAAACTTCAAAAGCTTCGATATCTAAAAAATCTTTCAGGTATGGTTTGCGACTTGAAAGCCCGATATGGCCAATGACGCCTTTTCGCTTTAATTCAAGTAAAGCTTCCATTCCACCTTGGCTTTCAAGCATTTCTCTGGTTGGATTACCGTGAAGTTGCATAACGTCAATGTGGTCAGTTTTTAGCCTTCGGAGGCTTTGCTCAACTCCAGCCCGTATGTTATCCGGAGTGTAAACATGGGATCCTTCACCGTGAGCTTCTACACCTACTTGGCAGCCGCACTTCGTAGCAAGTATGAATTTGTCTCGGTGCTTCGAAAGTGCAGCCCCAATTACCTCTTCGCTCTTTCCGTAATCGATTGAGGTATCGAAGTAGTTGATTCCCATATCTAAAGCGGCATGAAGAAGACGAGTTGCCTCCGTCTCGCTGAGATAAGGAGCCCTGGGTGGTCCTGCGAGTTCCATCGCCCCAAGGCCTATCCTGCTCGGCTCAAGTCCGGTTGTGCCGAAGCGATTACGGGTCAGAGTTAGTTTTCTCTCTACTTGCGAACTGGGATCGTTACCGAGGTTCCCTTTGGTGTCAGACATTGTGGCCGTTACTCCAGTTTGATCGTCGGGCGTTGTGATGACTATGGTACCGCAAAAACGGGGCCTGAATAATGTTCGAGAGGCTAGGAGAATATCAGAGCCCGCAAACTGGGAAATAGGTGGCCCTTTCTTGAGAGGGTTTTGCCGGTTGTCTTGGAGGTCGATTCTAATTCATTTGGAACGCCTTCCCATTGGTCTTAGTGGCTTAGAGAAGCTTTCAATCTCCTCTAAGATCTCGTTGGTAATATTTCTTGGAACTCCGGCCTGATCTGCGAACGTTGACCAGACTGCGACTGAGTCAAGCACCTTTTCTATTATCTCAGTTGCATTTGGAACGTTGAACCTGTCTGCAATCTCCCATAGGTCTAAAAACGTAATATTTTCCGTTTTTCCATTTACCGACATCAGGTGTTGCCTAGTCCATTTGCTTTCCGGGGAGTGAGCGTAAGTAATGTCATATCCGGGAGAGAGCTTCCAGGTGCCCTGCTCAGTTAGGATAAAAGAGAAATTTTTGCTGTGATCGTCACAATTGAGCGCGGCTACGTTGAATACCATCCGTCGAAAAGCCTCGGCCCGGGTCTCTGCGCCCATCCCTAGCTGGTCAATGGTGTGGAAAAGCTGCGAGTAGTCATTGGTTCCAATCTGGCGAAAATCCATATGCGTCATTGCGCAAAGAGTTTGGCAATGTATTTTTTCACCATTTGAGTCTCGATCAAATCGACGAGTCATGAAATGTGCCCGCTGACCTTCGTCAAGCAGGCGGGATTCCATCATGTCTATTCCAGCTGATTTGGCCATTAGATAATATGCGAATTCAATTCTGCCAAAGGAGCCGGACTTGCCCATCTCAAGGTTATTCCCAACCCCATCCAGCTTTAGTATCCACGACTCGAATCCAGGATCTGGAGCAACTTGTCCCGATCTAAGTTCTCCAGTTTCAGGGTTGATAGATATCACGGCTTTAGCCCTGGCGCCCCCGGCTGACGTTCCAACTGCGATGAGATGATTTAGCGCAACGGTCAATTCCTTTTCCGTATCGATCTTGTTGGAGATCACTGCTCGGGCAGCGGTCACCAGTTCCAGAAGCTCAATAGCTGTAGATTTTCGAGTCCTGGGACCCCTGATTGGGTGGAACTCCAATGCGCCCATTCCCCGGGTACCCAAATAGGCAAGGCGGTCAAGAGGAGTGATCTTATCCGGAGTTACTCCCTGGCCTGACAGGTAAGCATTCGTCAATGCATTGCCGAAATCGTCGGGAAGTGAGTCGGCCAGCATTGCTGGAAGGCGGTAATAAGTGCGAACCGGAAGCGAGGGGAATATGAAGACATGTTTAGGGTCGCTGATTGGCATGGTGGTGGTAGCGAGTTCGATTCCTTTTTTTATCCAATTCCTGGAATACTCAAAGGCGTAGAATCCCGTTCCGGGATCGAGCGCCACTGCCCCGACCCGTTCGTCCCAGCAGCGAACTTCGACCACTTCCACAGCTCGGTAGCTCACTTTGAATCACCTAGTGGGTGCTGGCCTTGGCTTCTGACCCGCCGTCTAGGGGTTTTGTGTCCCGCTGTCAATAATTGCATTGGCGAAATCTCAAGTGGAGGGGCCAGCGCCTGGAACCAATCGGTACGTCCGAGTGCTTTGATCACTGAAATTAGGGTTTTCAGCGACGACCCCTTCCCTCGTTCAAGATTAGAAAGTGCCCCAATTGAGATATTGGCCAGGTTCGCAAGATGCGCTTGGTCGAGGTTGGAAGCGATCCGCTCGGCTCTGATCTGCTGACCAATTAGGGATTCCCATTCATCAGTAGTCCTATAGTCTGTGTTAAATATCATAATTATATAAAATAAGGTCAGAATAGAACATAATCTACATAATTATATATGTAACGATGCTATTGTGATTCAGCTAGCCACTAAATCGCAGGTGCTGGCTGGTTGGAACTGAGTAGTGTTGACGCTTTTCCACTGGTTACAGGGGATCTCATGGTCTTTTACCGTCCCATGATAATCTGGCTGCTGGCAGTTGACCTCTCCTCTCCCTAGAGGAAGAGGATTCATGGAGAACCAGCAGCTCACGCCACTAGCCCTTCAGGTGGTTGATGCTTCACTGGGCCGCTGTGCTCAGCCCTAATGGGCTTTTGCTGCAGTGTCCCTCTGCGTCCTGTGACCCCCCAAAGGGGACCCAGTCCTGCGGCAAGAATGTTCTGTGCTGCATTGATATCTGCATTAGCTTCGTATCCACAGTTGATACAGATAAAGACCGCTTGACTCTTGCGGTTCTTCTTAGCTGCACGTTCGCACTGTGGACAG
>JAJZLS010000043.1 GCA_021803345.1 Actinomycetes bacterium | reverse complement strand
TGGGTGGAACAGGTCTATCACCGACGGATTCATTCTGAAACCTTACAAACACCACTTGAGAGGTTCTCAATCGTGCCAAAGATTCCAGATCTTTCTCTTGTGCGGGAGGCATTTCTGTTTTCTGAGTCGAGAGTGGTTACAAAAACTGCAACAGTATCGCTTTATGGAAACGACTACGAAGTAGACCAGGCACTGGTAGGTAGGAAAGTAGATCTGGTTTTTGATCCATTCGATCTCTCCATAATCAATGTCAGGTATACCGATAGAGACTTCGGTAAGGCTGTTCCTCACAAGATCTCCCGACATTCTCATCCGATGGTAATTGCCCACTCACCGGAAACCATAAAACCAAGCGGAATTGACTATTTGTCCCTGGTGGACAAACAGCACAGGAAATACCTTGGATCTCCAATTGGCTACAGGGAACTGAATAAAGAGGAGGAAGAGAAATGAGTATAGACCAGATACGTTCACATTTTGGATTTACAAAGATGCCATTTACAAAAGATATATCCCCATCTGATCTTCATCTACATGAGGGGCACTTAGAAGCAGTTGCCAGGATTGGCTTTTTAGTTTCAGAATCAGCTATTGGGGTAATAACTGGAGAAGTGGGATCCGGTAAAACAGTAGCAGTGAGAAAAGCTATGTCACTACTTGAGCCATCTAGACACAGTGTTGTCTATCTGGCCAATCCTGCACTTGGAACCAAAGGGATATATGCAGGAATAGTCTCTCATTTAGGCGAGAGTCCCTGTTTTTATAAAACACCACTTATCTCTCAGACAATATCGCTGCTTGCATCGGAATCGGAAAAGGGACGAAAGGTAGTAGTTATTTGTGACGAGGCACATCTTCTTGAAGGTTCCCAGTTAGAAGAACTGAGATTTCTGACCAACTCAGATATGGATTCCTCCAGCTCTTTTGCTCTTCTTTTAGTTGGCCAGCCGAATCTAAAGGCACGGCTGCGACTTTCAACCTTTAGCGCACTTGAACAGAGAATATCGCTTCGCTATAGCGTTCCACCAATGAAAGCTGAGGAAACAAAAAGCTATACGCTGCATCACCTGAAACTTGCAGGTCGAACGGATGCTCTGTTTTCAGATGAAGCACTAGGACTGATTCATCAAGTTTCGAGAGGTCTGCCGAGGTCGGTCAACAACCTTGCCCGAGCGGCACTGATAGCTACATTTGCAAATAAAAGCCCAATCGTAGATGAGAAATCGACCCGCCAGGCAATATCAGAAGTTGATTCAGAGTGAGAGTGAGAGTGAGAAAGTTAACGACAACCAGAGGACCACCATGATCGGCATCAGTGTCACAGGCGACATAGTGATCACACAACATGATCAGTTACTATGTCGTCTGCATGATCAGCTTGGCTGGCGGGCAACAGCAGCATCGACTTCTACGGTGCTGACCATGTCCTCTTTGCCTCCGACTCACCTTTCGATCCCGAGAAAGGCCCTGGATACATCCGTGCCACGATAGCCAACATGGAAGAGATCGGGCTCTCGAGCGCCGACAAAGAGAAGATATACACCGGCAATGCCTCTCGTCTTTTGGGAGTCAAGACCAACTGATCCAGCTTGCTTGCCTGCCTTGATCCCCTTGCCGGGCAAGCATGACTGCGAAGAAGCGTCGCAGCCTGACGGCTCTAAGGCGATAAATGGTGAAAGGTCGAACCGTTAGCAAAGGATTCGGGATCTTATTCTTATGGTGGTCGGAGATAAGAGATTGACAAACAGAGCAGCACGGCAAGCCACTTGAATTCGAAGACCAGTAGCCAACGTGATGATTGCTGCAGTCAAGAATGGTTGGGCGGCAAAGCGGCCAGACTCTAGGACTCCGTGTGTCTTGAAAGGAATGTGGTGACGATGTAGAAGATCGCCGACACAGACTGTGCTGTAGAAGTGATGGAGGTAGGTCCTCCGGGCTCGCCGGCCAGGCGGAGAGCCCAAACCACCGCAGTGTCATGCCGGTCAAGAGCCGGGGTGGTTGGAAGCGACTGTGGAAAAGGCTCGCAGATAGTGGGTCAGGTGGGCGACGAGAAGGCGAACGTGGTTGAACCACTGCTGACGCATCGAAAGGATTAATGACGGCATCGAAACCAGGGTTGGGAGTTGCCCCTGGGAAAAGGGCGCTCCTCTTTGGAGCGTCTGGAGCCAGGGAGCAGCCTGCGTGTGGCCCTGGTGGTGGCGTGACCCCAACACTAAATCAAGCCCAAAGGATGACCATCCATCAGGCAGACTGATTTCTAGCCGATGCTGTGGCGGGGTTTTGCTGGAGTTGAACAGGCGGATGGTGCGGGGAACCGCATGCCCTTAATTTTGGTTGGACAGAGCCAGGCCGCCTCACCAACCCACAATAAAGGGCAAAAACGAGCGGAGGGACACAGGCACCGGTTGGGACGCTCGCGGAGGGATTGGCTGTTGAACCCCACTCTCATTCCTCTGACAGAAGAGCGCAACTTGCCATGGGGAAAGCAAAGCTCCGTGGTCTGGCCGTTGTCAGACCACTGCCAGACCACAAACAGATCACATAATGGTGGTCTATAACGGTAAGTAACGGACAATGCTGGATAGTTTATTTTAGTTCTAACCAGGGAATTGGCAGTAAACGTGCTGGTGAGCAATGTGTGGATCTGGAACTCATATCAGCTTCCCAAGCTGATAACGTGCGCCAACTATCATTTGCCACTGAGGCTATGGAACTGACGGCGTAAGTCACTCTGTTTCCATCGATTTGATGGTTATGATTTCCATAACTCCTAATAGATGGCAGTATTATAAAACATATGAGGCGAGTCCTTGGTGACGACGACGTCCTCGACCCATAACATCCTCCCTCGGTGGTGTACGAGGCTACAAACAATCAATTCGCTCGAGGTTGAAACTTCATTATCATAACAAGTAGCCTGATCAGTCTACATCCGGGCATAATCTGATTTGTGAGTACCACCATTAGGGTTAGCGAAAAGACTCGAAATCGTTTCGTCAAACTTGCTTCTGCAACTGGTAAACCCATGGTCAATTTGCTTGAGGATGCTGCAGACGATTTAGAGAGACAGATTTTCTTCAAGGAGTTCTCGGAACGTTATGCTCAGCTTCGAGAAGATCCAGATGTATGGGCAGAATTTGAAGAGAAGCGCTGTAGCGGGAGCGCTGTAGTACGTGACAGCTCGAAGTGAAGCCTCGAAAAGACGATGTATGGCTTGTTGACTTCGGTGATCCAGTTGGCCGAGAACAAGCTGGGCGTCGACTTGTCGTAGTTGTCTCGGTAAATTCACTAAATGAAAGTAAGGCTGGCGTGGTGATTATAGTTCCTATCACTCGAACCCGACGGTCAACTCAGAAGCCGCTAAAGCTCTCAGCAGAAAAGAGGGATCACTCGTGGCGAGCCAGACAAGCTGGAGTTTTTGAGATTTGTGGTAGCGTTGGAACTTGTTATGGATTTGCCCGCTGACTCTTCCCTCGGTATTGGTAATAAGAATGGACTTATTAGGGTCCTAATTGTTGATGACCATGCATTAGTTCGTGAAGGTACAGTACAGCTGTTAGAACGCGAACTCGATATGAGAGTGGTAGGGCAAGCCTCAACCGGAGTTCAGGCTATTTTATTAGTCGACCGTCTCAGTATTGATGTAGTGCTTTTAGACGTTAATTTGCCCGACAAGAGCGGGCTTGAAGTTGCCAAGTTGATCGTGTCGAAACATCCGGAAATCAGGGTGTTGATTGTGAGTGCTTACGATGATTATGCATATGTGGCTGAGGCACTTGATTTAGGTGTGGCAGGCTACCTTCTAAAGACAGCTACCGGAAGAGAACTTGTTGATGCAGTTCGCACGGTAGCTGGAGGCGATTTCGTGTTAAGTGGATCCATTTCACTGCGTTTGGCACACCACCGGCAAACCGATCACCAAACAAAGGAAGAAAAACTTACGCCGAGAGAGCTTGACGTTCTTCGATTGCTTGGCAAAGGATTAACTAACAAAGGAATTGCCAATCATCTGGGGTTAACACTTCGGACGGTGGAGGGTTATGTTTCGAATGTTTTGGCCAAACTTGGTGCCTCTTCTAGAACCGAAGCGGCTTTGTACGCAGTTAGTCGACATCTAATCCCACTGAATCAAAATGACGAGTCGACCAACTCGCTCTGATTATATTGCGGTATTACGCAGGGCTGCCCATCCGCCCATACACGAATTACGGTTTTGGATATTGCAGTCGTCAGTCATTCTGATAGCGGTACTTCATCTTTTTGCAGATATTAGATTGGATAATTCCTTGGCTTTTCCTGAGGGGATTCCAGTTGCACTTTTGATAGTTCCGGTCGGTTATGCCGCGCTTCGATATGGCCTTTCAGGTTCTGCTGCTACTGCTGTTTGGGCAAGCGTGCTCTGGCTTCCTGACTTATTTCTCCCCCGAGATATCGGTCATTCGGCTAGTGACATTATTGCGCTCTTGCTTGTGGATGGAGTAGGGTTTTTCGTGGGACAGCGGGTAGAGGCGGAGCGTATCGCCAGCGCGCGTGTCGAAAGTGCGGCAGTCGAACTTATGGCAGCTGAAGAACGTTATCGGCAGTTATTTCATGCGAACAGTGCTCCGATTTTTGTGGTGGACAAATCCGGAATCGTAATTGATGCAAATTTAGCCTGTCGAACGTCGTTCGGTGCTGACATTATTGGCCAAAACGGTACTGAGGTGTTTGGAATTAATATAGTTAGCGAGAGCCTTTCTGATCAGGTGATTTCCATGAAGGATGGGCATGACTATCGGGTCAATTCAGTTCGTTTGGCGACTGGCAGCGGAGACATCGAAGCCCAAGTGGTTTTGGAAGATATTACCCGTGAGCGGATCGAGGGCCGACGCATTAGACACTACGCAGAGTTAGTTGTCCGCGCTGAAGAAGAGCAGCGGCTACAGCTTTCGCGGGAACTGCATGATGAGCCTCTACAGATTATGATGCATCTTGCTCGGCGTTTGGAGATGCTCGCTGAAAGAAGGGATATTCCTTCTGATTTTGGGGAAATGTTATTAGAGCTCCGCCAACACGTTCTAGATACGGCTGGCGGATTAAGAGCAATAGCTATCGGATTGCGGCCGCCTGCACTGGACCAGCTTGGATTGGTGCCTGCCCTCCGTAGCCTTTTCGCAGATCTTGAAGATCAGACTGGACTGATGGTGTCTGTTGAGATTCGAGGTACTGCGGTTCGTTTGGCATCGGAGGTAGAACTTGGGGCTTTTCGCATTGTCCAGGAGTCGGCAAGCAATGTAGCCAAGCATGCTGATGCTGGAACATTAGCCGTGTTAGTCAATTTTGATGCTGAATTTCTTCGACTTGAGATTTCGGATAATGGCCATGGATTTGAATTCGAGAGATTAGAAGAACATACCGGAGAGCACCTTGGCGTTATAGGTATGCGGGAGCGGGCCAGATCCCTGGGTGGTAATTTCGAGATGCGGTCGTCGATAGACGGCGGCACACTTGTAAGTGTTTCAATCCCAATAGATAAATCATCCGTTCGCGACGAGTTTCTGGCGAGAGATCATCCGACAGATGAGTGGAATAGAAGCGAACAGGAAATTTAAGGCTACTTCTTCTTTGGCAACCCTTCTAAATGATTTATTGCATTGATCAGTCCAGATCTGTATTAGATCTGGACTGATTGCGAAGCGGGAGGAAGCTAGTCTTCTATAGCCAGCCACTTTTGATGCATGGAAATCGCTGTCCCTAATCGATGGCTCACAGAGTTTGGATGCAACCCCAGGATGCTCATCTATCAGGCAGTTTCTACAATTAGCCAGGCTCAAAGCTTATAGCAATATCAAACTCACAAGGGTGATATCAGAGAAAGTAGGTGACGAAATACCACGGTGATGCCACCGTGGTATTTCGGTTAGCGACACTGAGTTACTGCAGATAATCCTGGTTCCCACCATTTGTAGCATTATCCATGACGCAATTAACACGTCGGAATTTTGAAAGATCGACCGTTTGATCACTTACTCAGGGAGGTTAAAATGGCAATTTCTTCAGGTGGATATCTTAGGCTTGGAACCCTTGTGGGTAGCTCAGGCGTCTTTGCAGTCGGCGCACTGCTGGCCGCCTGCGGTTCATCGACCACAGCCTCACCAGCTACAACCACTGCGGCCCCAATGACTAGTGCGGCCCCAACAACAACCACGATGGCGCCCATGACAATGGCACCGGCTCAGAACGTGGCTTTGAAAATCGAAACCGGCAAGATGGATGGAAAGCCTGGATATCCCAAGGTCATTCCAGCAGATATAACCGTTCATTTGGGTACGCCGGTTGCTTTGATGATTACTAGTTACGACGATGGTACAGCACCTCTGCCGGCAAGTCTTGCCACTTACGAGACTATTCAAGGTGGAACGGAAACGGTTAACGGGACTGCAGTAGCGTCGGTGCCAAATGCCAACATATCCCATACATTTAGTGTGCCCAACCTCGGTGTGAATGTGCTGATTCCAGCTGTTTCACCTGGAGCCAAGACAACAACTGTCATTTTTACCTTTACTCCAACGAAGACTGGCACTTTCACATGGCACTGTTTCGCACCTTGTGGAAGCGGGTCTGACGGTATGAGTGGCGCAATGGCAACGATGGGATGGATGGAAGGCAACATCACAGTGTCCTAGTGCGTATTCAGCTAGGGCGTGTGGCTTGGTACTGGTATGCCCTTGCCTGAATATTAGACCTGCGGCCTCAACGAGTTTATGTGGTGAACCCACTGAATCGAAATAGGGAATTGGTAAAGGAGGAAAATGTGGTATGAAGCGGGTATGGAGATACAAGATAAACAATAAGAGTAGAAGCTCGAAGTCCGGTGCAAGGATTCGAAATCGGCAACTTTCGAGGATTGGAGTTGTGGGAACCTTTATGGCAGCTCTGCTTCTTACAGGATGTACAAGTTCTGCACCATCAGCGCTAGTCGCAAAAAATACCTCTTCAAACAATCCGGCAGTTGTCCACGAGCAGATTGTTATTCAAACCGGCAAGATGGACGGAAAGCCTGGATGGCCGCGATTTGTTCCTTCCAACATCACATTTCCTGAGGGTTCAAAAGTGGTACTGACCATCGTCAATTATGACGATGGAACTGCACCTCTGCCCGCCACTGCCCCCTACGGAAATGTATGGGGATCGGATCCAACATTCGGGGTGGTTACTGGAGGCAGTGAGACTGTAGATGGCAAAGTGACCACCAAGATTGCAAACAACTTGGTGTCCCACACTTTTACTGTCCCTGCTCTTTTGGTCAACATTCCGATTCCCGCTGTACCCTCGGGGCAGCAGACAACGACAGTGGTTTTCACTTTTCAAGTGAATAAAACTGGAAAGTTCCTTTGGCTCTGTGAGGCACCTTGTGGGAGCGGTCCAATGGGTATGTCTGGAGCTATGGAGACTGACGGATGGATGCGGGGATTTGTCAACGTTACTTGATCAAAATATGAATGTTCCTTTTCATAGGTATCGGCCAGCAGTTTTGATTGATTGTAAGAAGGTGGTTACGTCATGCGACGGGAACTTCCCAGGAGATGGTATTTGGTGAGGAAGCTTTCGAGAAATAATAAGCAAGTTTCAACAGAATTGAGTGTGATTCCTGCAGAATCATTTGTAAGTTCGTTGGATAAAGGAGATTCATCTACGAGGTCAGGTGATCTGACGGAGAGTTCTTCTGACAAAGAGTATTCAAGGAGAAATTTTCTAAGGATATTTGCTACAGCCGCTGGTGCTGCAGTTGCAGTGGGTTCCGGTATTGAGATGCTTTCATACCGTGCCTATGCACAGAGCCAGCCCACCACTAATGATTGGAGTGGCGGTGGAATGACTGGTTCAGGTGTTGCCACGATGGCGTCCACTTTGGCGCCGCCGACGCATCAGTGGGCTATGGTCATAGATTTACGCAATTGCGATGGATGCAAGTCGTGTACTGCAGCATGTCAAAAGGCCCACTACCTTACACCTGAGCAGACCTGGATTGATGTCTTTTCACTGACTGACTCAGTTGGAAAGACATATCATTTGCCAAGGCCTTGCATGCAGTGTGAAAACCCACCCTGTCTGCATGTGTGTCCTGTACATGCGACGTTCAGACAGGATCAAGGCATAGTTCTTGTCGATCAGGATCGTTGCATAGGCTGCCGTATGTGTATGGCGGCGTGTCCATATGAAGCCCGATACTTTAACTGGAATTCTGGTGTGAAGTACCCTCCGCTTCCGGTGCAGCCTACTCCGGAATTTCCAGTACCTCAACGTCTGGGGACCGTGGGAAAGTGCACCTTCTGCGTTGGGAATCTAAACCATGGCATGTTGTCAGAGTGTGCCGCAGCGTGTCAGATGGGTGTCATATACAACGGTGATTTGAAGACTGATGTTGCTGTAAATGGAATGGGCACAACAGTCAAATTGTCTAAATTCCTCTATGACAACGATGCGGTTACTTACAAGCCTGAGCAGAACACCCATCCGAGAGTTTGGTACATATTAGGCCACGGTCAGAACCTAACTACTGACATCGCTTCGAAGTCTTAGGGGGTAGGGAGGAATCGTGAAGAAGGAAGACATGGCAAACAGAGCAGATCTCAGTGAAACAAATTATGGGAACTCAGCAAGGGAACGTTGGTCTAATGATGTTCGTCGAGCAGCCATGAGGCCCACAATAGGACCTACAAGCAGGTCTTGGCGGGTATCCGTAATCTTGCTTGGTCTCGTAGTATTGGCGGGAATTCTAGCATGGCTATACCAGTTGAAGCATGGTCTTGGTTCTGCTGGCTATAACGACCAGGCATTTTGGGCCGTTTATATCGCTGACGTGATTGCATTTATTGGTGTTAGTTACGGTGGCGCTGTTATCTCTGCAATATTGAGATTGACTGGTCAGTCTTGGCGAGCACCGCTTACCCGACTGGCTGAAGGTACAGCTCTCATAACTGTCTTGATTGGAGCTATGTTCATTTTCCCTCACTTGGGACGACCAGAGCGCTTCTGGGAGATACTCGTATATGTGAATACTTCATCCCCTCTGTTCTGGGATTTCATTGCAATTGGTACCTATGTCCTTGCTACGATCATCTTTTTTTATCTGCCATTGATCCCTGATTTGGCGAGCGTGAACAAAATGTTGGGAAGTGCTGATAGGCCGATGCGTTACAGAACTTACAGGGCTCTGTCGCTGAACTGGATTGGTAATGAGCGCCAGCGTCGATTATTGCATGGAGTGATGAGCCTGATAGCTTTGATCATAGTTCCTCTTGCAGTTTCGGTTCACTCGGTTCTGTCATGGGCATTTGCCACGACGAGCAGGCCTGGTTGGAACGAAAGTGTTTTTCCGCCTTATTTTGTAATCGCTGCCCTTTATTCAGGTACGGCACTTGTAATAGTGGTCGCAGCAGCGTTTAGAAAGGGCTATCACCTTGAGAGATTCCTAACCAAGCGTCACTTTGTAAGGCTCGGTTACATTATGGCTGCTCTTGGTCTGGTATATGCATATCTCACTCTGGCTGATCTCTTACCTGATGGGTACACCGGTATAACCGCTGGCTGGATTAGCCAGACTGTTACGGGTCGCTATGCCATAGCTTTTTGGGTCTATGTTATCGTCGGAGAAGTACTTCCTGTAGCTCTGGTAGCGATAAAGAGAACCCGAAATATAGCGGGTATGACTGTGGCAAGCGCTTCAGTAGTTATCGCACTGTGGGTAAAACGAATTGTCATCGTGCTTCCTTCAGCAACCCAGCCATTAATAGCAAGCCACTGGGGTACTTATCACTTCACCTGGGTTTCCATAACAATTACTCTCGCAGGTGTAGCGGCAATACCGCTGGGATTGATGATTTTGTTCCGATTTATTCCAGTTATGTCAATCGACGAGATGGAGGAGGTGGGCGAACTTGGTTCGACAGAACAGGTCTCCGAACATACGATTGTGGCGCAAGAGCTACTTTCAGTTGGCGCACACATAAACGGCAACGGCAACGGCAACGGAGCTCACGTACCTCACGTACCTAAGAAGGAAGCGTAATTATGAAAAAGCTTTTTAGATGTCTCATTGCTGCAGCGGCAGCTATTGGCTCGGTCCTGGTAATTTCAGGAACTGCAGCGGCAGCTAGTCCACAGAGCAGCATTGCGCCTGGGTTCTCAGTGCAATCTATGTCAGCGACCTCGGACAATCTCACACTTTCTGCCCAGCTGGGATCACCAGTTTCCGGAAAGAAAGTGACGTTTTTCGTCCAGACGCATGAGTTCTCGAACAAGGGCTGGATGGTGGTTGGCAGTGGAGTAACCAACTCATTGGGTGTGGCAACCTATGTATACACTCCGACATGGACTGGAGCGACAAAATTTGGAGCCGCCCAGGGATTAGACACTTCTGTGACTGCACCCACTGTCGTCAAGTCATTTCAAGTTCTGAGGGATCCTGCTGGTGTCCCTCAGAGTGTCATAGAGTACGCACGACCTCTTGGCTCTGTTGGAGGAGTTTTCGTAAAAAGTCTGCTTTCAATTGTTGCGATTGTGTGGATTGTTCTTCTAGGGTCACTCGCCATAATTATTTGGCGTATGCCGCGACTTGCAGGATCAACGTCTTGTGAGACTAATAGTAAATGGAGCCACTGAGATGAAAAGCATTGTATCAAATGAGGGGAATAGGCTACGGACAAAAGAGGCTGGGATAATAATCGGCTTGGCTTTGGTGGGTATTGTGGCAGCTGCTTGTGGTGGCGGATCATCGTCATCGGCAAACCAGATAGCTACCATGAATGGCAATGCGCCATGGATGACTGCTCCTCTGACGAGTTCAAGTACCGGTGCTGTACAGGTAATAAAGTTAACGATTCAGGACATAACGACTCCTGAAGGGTCTGAGCCTGCTTACATAGGTCCAAATGGCAAGGGGGCTGCTGATCTGTTTAGCGTAGAGGCAGGCAAAGAGATACAAGTAGTTGTTCAAAACAAAGATTCCATGCCACACACCTTTACGGTTTCGCAGCTCGGTCTGAATATCACAATCGCTCCAGAGTCAACAACGAAGTTCAGTTTTGCAGCTAAAACTGCAGGAACGTATATCTGGTATTGTTCTATTCCCTGCGGCAGTTGGGTTATGAGCAATGACGGCTATATGAAAGGCGACTTCAAGGTGGCCTAAGCATCATATTTTTGGTTTTGGTGAGGACACTCTATAGTGTTCGGTTTCGACTGACGAAGGGTGATGGGAGTATGTTTGCAATGTTGGCCCGAGAACGAGAAACGAATCCAACAAGTTACTGTTTTAGAACCTTTATATCCGATTTTAAACTTCGGCTGTTGGGTACAAGGCGTGTTTCGCTGACCGGCTATTGGGTTGGAAAAGCGTGATGTCGAACTCTTTAGAAGTGCTCCAATTCGCATTTGCTCTATTGGTCATCTTGTCTCTAGCGGTGTTGATTATGTATGTGGTGGCTGCGGCAGTGTTGCTTCTTGGATCCCTTGGTAGGAATAGAACCTATCTTAGCAAAGAACTGGATTGTTTTTTGAAGGATTTACTTAGCCCGGTTTCGTTACGTCGATAAGAATTTGGCACTATTTCGAACCTGTCATCACCAGGTCCGATGTATTCAATGATGTGCAACAGAGGCCGAGTTTTGATTTAGGGCATTGCATGATCGTGTTTCAAATGAGAGTGAAAGCATGTGGCTGATTTGTCGGCTATGGAAAAAGCGCAAGGGTATGACTTGGAGAACTCATATAAAGGTTTTACGGTAAGGATCGTATCAGAGATAGAGATCTAGGTCTGTATAATCCAGCTACTCAGCCCGTTACTTTCTACCGATATCGCGGTACGAAGATAGCGGTCAACTGGGACAGGTTCAGGCTCCGAGATAAGATCCTCACTCCAGCAACTTCGTCTGTGCAGTCATTTAGAGCAGGGGGTCTCGTAGAAAGCCGAGTGCGGACAAACTCGCACGCTCGGTTTGGGGGAGGACCAGAGAAACCTACCAGTTGAAAGACTGACAGGGCGCTCTGGTCCTCCCCACTCTTAGGTCCGGATTTGGGGAGAGTCCCGGCCCGAGAGTGGGATACCTTCCGGATACTCGGCAGACTAGCTCTCCAGGAGATGGCTCCAGCGCTTGCGTGCGGCAGCACGAACTTCTCGCGGAGGCACATTTACAGGTGGGAACTTGTCCCGCCACTCCCATGGCCTGCAGGCATCGATAAGAGCCCGCGAACTGCTGTAATCACCAACAGCTTTCTGATCTGGTGTTATGCGGGGATCAAGGGGAGTACTCCATGCCCTTTGGACGATATCGATTGAAGTTGCGGGGTCACTTCTTGTGGAGACGGCCCACATTACTTCCTCGAGGTTCGAGGGATCGATGTCCTCGTCCACAACAACGGTATACCGGCCTGCGTATGCTGCCGATCTACTCTGCGATGCAAGGTGCAATACTTGCCTCGCATGTCCTGGATAGCGCTGTTTAATAGCGACAACAGTAAACATTCGGGCTCCGCCAACCTCGTGCTGCCAAACCCCAGTGACGTCGGGAACACCGAATCTGTCGAGTTCATCTCTCAACAAAGCTGAGCGCAGGACTGCGCGGTAGCGAGCGACCTCATCTGGCGGCTGAGCAGGAGGAGCACCTACCAAAATTGGATTATTCCTGTGATAGAGAGCCTCGGCATGGAGAACAGGTTCCTTACGGCTTGACGATGCATAATATCCAGTCCACTCACCAAACGGCCCTTCCATTCGCAAATCGTCCACACTAGCGTAACCTTCTATGACGATTTCGGCATCGGCTGGAATTGGCAAACCAGTGACAGGGCCTTTGATTACCTCGACTGCACTACCCCGAACAGCGCCTACCCACTCGTATTCACTAACTCCCAATGGGACTTCTGTGCAGGAAGCGAGGAATTGAAGTGGATCGCTCCCAAATACCATGACTACAGGGCATCGTTCGCCACGCTCAAAGTACTTTTGGCGGTGCATACGGCCATGCTTGCCAGGTGAGATGTAGTATCCGACACTGTTTTTATCATGGAGCATGACGCGATAGGTACCTAGGTTAACCCAGTCGTCGTCGGGGTCACGGGTGATGTCAAATGAACCGGTACCTATATAACGTCCGCCGTCAAGCGGATGCCATTTTGGTGTTGGGAACTTGGTCAGATCGATGTCGTCACCATGGAAAACATTCTCCATGATTGGGCCATCCTTGACAAACTTCGGTGGAATGTACTTAAGCCCTCTGATCTTCTTGCGCCATTGGTCGGAGAGTTCTACTTTGCCAAGTCCGAACGGAAGTCCCAAAGTTAGTGCGATTCGGTCCGTATGTCCGAAGCTGTTTACTAATACCCGATAGCTTGGATCATATCCCGGGATATTGTCAAAGATTGCTGCTGGTGATTCAGCGACGTGTTGCAGGACATCTGCGACCTCGCCGATCTCCTGTTCTGTGTTTGCGCCAGAGATATGTCGCAAGTGTCCCAGCGAATCAACGACTTCGAGCCATTCACGAAGGCCGCGGTCTGCGCGGTCATCATTATGGGCGGGCTGTTCTGCGAGAGCCATATTTACGCCTCCGTTTTGGTCCGAACATCGGACCATTGAACCAGTGTATCAGCAACACTAAAACAAATCAATTCCAAGATGGTTATGACCTATTTGTAATTGATTTGTTATCTTCAGTGATCGGAATGAGTGTTTATATGTTGATAAGACACTCCTGGTCTAGGACTTGCTTTCTCTTTGGAATGGATTTTGTTTTCATCGACAAGCTTATTTAACTGTCTCTAGCCCTTCTCGACTTGACTCCCGTTCGGCTTACCGGTGCGGTACATTGATATTGCAGCGCTAGCTGCGGGGAGACCGTTTTTGGCTCTATTGACCTGGGTATGGATCAACTCGCAAGTTCGTAAGGAAGTTTTAGATCAGTCGGTCTGCAAAAAAGAAACATCGGTGCCAGTGTCGCCTTTGCAGAATTAGGCCGGTAGTATCCGGCGATGATGGACCGGACCTTGGTGTTCAACTCCCACTACCCGGAGGTTGGAAACTTCTAGTTCAATTGAAGCCATGATCCATCTTTATGGATGGGGATAGTCTTTGACAATCTGACAAAGTTTTGGATCGATGATCGATAGACTGGGAGCGCCAGCGACTAATCAGTTCATTTACCTCTTCGCCTTTGAGATCGCCAACAATGATAGCTCTTAGAGAGTTTTCATCTTATTTTGCCCGAAATAGAGTTCACATTGCCGTGTCGATTGATGCGCTTGAGTGTTTCAATGTGGCGTTCGGTCGGATCTTTTCGACATTTGAGCAAGGCCCACCGTGCATCTCCGAACTTGCTGGTATATTCGAGAAAGGGAAGCTTCCTTATCTGACGCCGGAGGTCTTTACCACCTCTCCCAGAGGTGCTTCTGTTTCGACCTACATTACATAGAATGGATCAAATGTGATCCGCTCATCGAGAGCATGTTTAGTGAGCGTCAGCATTATCACCCATGACACTTTCAGATGCTGGTGATATCAAATCAATATCAACGATTCTCTCTGAGTGCTCAAAACATATTCCAAACTCAGCGTGTGCTCGCTGACGATAAAGGCCAGATATATCGATCTCGAATAGCTTTGCTATTCGAGATCCAACTCAGAGAAAGATCTATGAGATGTTGAAAATAATGAAGGATCCACTGAAGTGATCAAGGAAGATAGTTGCTCACTTGTAGTGCCCGAATTATTGACTCATATAGCCTCTGAGTAGGAATAGCTTGCTTAGGAAACGAAAGTTGGGATCGGGATGTACAACCATGGTTGAGGACCCAAAAAAAATAAGTCGGTTCTGTATATCAGAAAAGTTACGGTTTCAGAATTGACAGAACCATATTGATGGTGCAATACTTACCTTACGGCCCAACATCGTGGACTATTTCAAAATAACCAGGAGGTACTTTTAATGACCCTTGACCTAAAGTCAACAAATTTAGATGGGCCGCCCTCAGTAGAGGACCAGCGTTCTTTGCGCGGCAGCCTTGATTGGATGCGTCGCAACGGTTTGCTACTGGAGACAGATGTGCCGATATCTGGGGATCTTGAATTGACCGGTATCCAGAAGCACCTCGACGGCGGCCTACCTATGCTATTTCACAACGTGAAAGGTTATCCTGACTACCAAGTCGTGACGAACCTATTCTCCAACATAGATGTGGTTGACAAGCTCTTTGGCTGGGCTACTCCTCAGGAACGAACCCGAAAGCTTGCTTACGCCTTAACCCACCCAATTCCACCAGAGATCATGACTAGTGGTGCTCCTTGCCAGGAAGAAGTTATTACCGAGGATCTGGACGTAAACCGTTACGTAGTACCGATCCGTCACACTCATCTAGAGTCGGAGTTGACTATAGGCAGTGGAAACAGTGTAGTTGTGGGAAAGTACTTTAATGGTGGTTCCCACATTGGTTACAACCGTATGAACTTCCGCTGGGGAAATGTTGGAACCTTCCAGGCTAGCCCAGGCTCACACATGTGGCAGGTTATAACTGAGCATTACTATGAGGAAGAGGGCATTCCGATCACGATGTGCTTCGGTCTTCCAATGTCATCAGTTCTGATGGCAGGCGGTGGTTTTGACTATGTCGTTCTACCTAAGGGTGGGGACGAGCTTGGGGTTGCGGGTGCAGTACAAGGTTTCCCAGTTCGTCTTGTCAAAGCAAAGACTGTGGACGCATATGCAGTTGCTGACTGTGAGCTAGTTCTGGAGGGATATCTCAAGCCACGTGATAAGCGTTATGAAACTAAGGAGTCAGAAGACAATAAGACCCAGGGCCGTTACCACTTCCATCCAGAGTGGGCCGGTTATATGGGTAAGGCATACAAGGCACCTACATTCCACGTAACGGCGATTACTCGCCGCAAGCGTGAATCCAAGCCAATCATTTTCCCACTTGGAGTTCACACCCTTGACGACTCTAACATTGACACCACCGTTAGAGAATCGGCTATCTTCGAGCTTTGCGAACGTCTGCAGCCAGGTATTGTACAAGACGTAAACATTCCTTACTCTATGACCGACTGGGGTGGATGTATCATCCAGGTGAAGAAGAGGAACAAGATTGAAGAAGGCTGGCAGCGTAACTTCCTTGCCGCTGCTATCTCCTGTAGCCAGGGCATGCGTTTGGCAATTGCAGTTGACACCGACATTGACATCTACTCGATGGACGACATCATGTGGGCGCTTACGACTCGAGTCAATCCTCACACTGACATCTTGAACCCAGTTCCAGGTGGAATTGGTCAGACGTTCCAACCATCTGAAAGAATGACTGCTGGTGGTGGTGAGTGGACTGCAAGCAACACTCGTTTCGAAGGTGGTATGGGCCTAGACGCTACCATTCCTTTCGGATATGAGAGCGATTTCATGAGGCCTGTTTACCCAGTAGACAGAGTTGATGCAACTAAGTGGTTCAGTCCAGATCAACTACATCTCGCTAAGTCCGTTATGGATGGATGGGTTCACTCATTGTCGAGAACTGGGCGATGACATGTCTAGCTCTAAACAGAGTCTTGCTCCACTCGGTGGCTTCAAAGCTCTTGACCTCACTGGAGAGCTGGGTTGGTTACTCGGACGGATTTTAGCCGATGTTGGAGTTCAAGTCACAAAAATTGATCCTCCAGGAGGGGATTTGGGCCGCAACATGGCACCGATTCTTGAGGGACCTGCCGGCTCTATTTCTGCATCTTGGGTCGCTTACAACATGGGGAAGAGTCGGCTTGATCTGAATCTCAGCACCGAGGAAGGTCGGCAGAGTTTTCTTGAACTTGCCAGTACGGCTGATTTTGTCCTTGAAAGCGAGGATCCTGGTGTCCTTGATGGTTTGGGTATTGGTTGGGAGGTTTTAAGTGAGCGAAACCCTTCGTTGATACTCACCTCTGTGACCCCTTATGGTCAGGCTGGTCCCCTCGCTGGGGTACCAGCTTCTGACCTTGAAATTATGTCCGCTGGTGGTGCGGTGTGGCTCACTGGGGATGCTGATCGTCCTCCGGTACGTGTGACACTTCCGCAGTCAGTCTGCTGGGCAGGAAGTTATGCCGCTGTCGGTACCATGATCGCTCACTATCACAGGCAGTTGACTGGTAAAGGCCAGCACGTGGATATGTCTGCTCAGGCTTCAATTCTTCGGACTCTGGTGCACGCGCCAAGTTTTTACGATTTGCTTCGCGAGAATCCGATAAGGGCGGGTGGTTATCTGATCGGGCGTAATATCAATGGCGCGGCTATGCGTAACATCTGGCCTTGCCTCGACGGTTATGTAACCTGGGCAATTTATGGTGGAGCAGCCGGAAGGCAGTCCAATCGAGGAATGGTCGAATGGATGGACGAGAACGGGATGGCTCCAGAATTTCTGAAGAATATCGACTGGAGTACATTCGACGTGGTCACCGTGACTTTAGCCGAACTCTCTGAGATGGAGGCGGCAATTGCGGTATTTCTCGAAACGGTTACTAAGGCCGAGTTTTTGAAACAAGCTCAGGTTCGAAGGATGCTTGGCTATGTGGTGTCGACTGCTGCTGACATCGTCGCAGACGAACAGCTTGAGGCGCGTCAGGTTTGGTCGGAAGAGTTTGTTCCCGAACTAGGTCAGACCTTGCGTTTTCCCGATGGGTGGTTGAAGATCGATGACACACGCTTTGGTGTGGCGTCGCCGGTATCTGGAGGAGATAGATGATCGTTAGTTTGCCGGAGCGGAAAGGTCCATTGACGGATCTTCACGTGGTCGAGTTTGGTGGTTATGGAGCTGGACCAGCAGTGGGGAAGTGTCTAGCGGAGCATGGCGCCGAAGTGATCCGGGTCGAGAGCATGCTGCATCTGGATGGATTCCGCACAAACTATCCCCCTTATGCAGGTAACGTCCCTGGGATCGAGCGGGCAGCGATGTTTGCCATCACTAATGACAGCAAGCTGGGTGTATCCTTGAACTTGAAGACCGAAAAGGGCAGAGATCTCGCGAGACGTCTCATGGAGCGGGCGGATGTCGTAGTGGAGAATTTCACTCCGGGAGTAATGGACAAGCTTGGTCTAGGACATGAAGTGATGATGGGACTCAATCCAAAGTTGGTTACGTTGAGTACCTCTAACCAGGGAAGAACGGGGCCACAGGCTAACCGCGCTGGATTTGGTTCACATCTTACTTCACTCAGCGGATTTACAGAGCTAACTGGTTGGCCAGACCGCCAGCCCGCTCTGCTTTGGGGGCCATATATCGATTATATCGCAGTGGCCTATGGTGTTGTTGCCGTCCTTGCGGCGCTTGAGCAGGTGCGTAGGACCGAAGTCGGATGTCACGTTGACCTGTCGCAATATGAGACAGGTGTTCAGTGCATGGCTCCCGCATTGGTGCGGTACTTTGCCAATGGTGAGGTAATGGGCCGAAAAGGAAATCGCGATCCAAATGCCGTTCCCCACGGTGTCTTTCCATGCGCCGGTGAGCAGCGTTGGTGCGCCATCAGTGTTCATGACGATGCAGAGTGGAATAGGTTTGTACTAGAAGTGGGTGAGCCATGGGTTAAGGAGCCCGAGTTTTCGACTGTCGCTGGCCGAAGGGATAACGAGGATCAGTTGGAGGCACTGATTGCTGGTTGGACTTCAAATAAGCCGAGGGAAGACGTTGTAGAGCGGATGAGAAAAGCAGGGGTTCACGCAGCTCCAGTGAATGATATGGGAGATGTTTACTCTGATCCGCAGCTGGTCTATCGCAATGCATTTCAGCGGGTGGATCATCCCCATATGGGTGAACATGCCGTTCCGGGCCCGTCATACATACTGTCAGAAACTCCTGGGCGTGTAGTTAGTGCCGCACCGACGGTAGGCCAACATAATGAAGCCGTGTTGTGTGGAATTTTGGGGTTATCGAAAGTTGAGTTTGAAGAGCTTCAGTTATCTGAAGTTCTGAAATAACGGGCAGGCAAGTAAGCCTTTTTGATTATCTGATCCGTAACCCCACCGTTCAAGAGCAGCATAGCAGTTTATGTAGCGGGAGCTTTGACCGAGACAGAGCCTTGGATCGATGTGATATCACCTTGGTTGAAATATGTCTCCATGCCATGGCGAGCTTATTAGTTTGACTTTAGTGGGCATCGTCTCTGTTGAAGACGCATAGGAATTACTCGATAATGGAAGCTGGAATAGGCCATCAATATGGAAACTGAAGCAATAAATGTAAATCAGGGATCGTCAGATGAGACTGATAGGTCAGCTCTAAAGATGCCCGCTCCAAGATGGCAGGTCGCTGAGGTAGTCGAGGTGATCGCAGAGACTAAAGAAACTACGGCTCTGCGTATAGCTGTTCCGGAGCCAAGGGAATTTGTATCGGGCCAGTATTACAACATCAGAATTCCTGTAGAAGGTCGGCCTCGGCCAATTCAGCGTGCTTATTCCATTGCTTCGTCACCTTTTCCACAGTTTAATGTGGTCGAATTTGGGATCAAAGAGATGGAAGGTGGTTTGGTCTCACCAGTGTTGGCAAAGCAAATCGCAGTTGGGGATACTCTCGAGGTCCGGGGTCCATACGGGACCTTCGTCTGGAGTGAAGACAAAGGCGGACCGCTTCTTCTTGTCGCGGCAGGTTCTGGGGTAGTCCCGTTTATGTCTATGATACGTTATTCCAAGGCAAAAGGGCTAAGTGTCCCTATGCATTTGCTTTTTGCTTCAAAGTCGGCTGAATATGTGATTTACGGCCAGGAGCTTAAAGACTTGGAGGCTGAATTGGACTGGCTTAGCGTTACGCACACATTCACCCGTGATTCCGGTCATCCCGGTTCTCGTTATCACCGCAGGATTGATCAGGAGATGGTGACAGAGCTTATGTACGAGTCACAGGCAAAGCTTGCCTATAGTTGTGGTCCACCGGAAATGGTTAAGATGTGTGAAGCTGTACTTGTTGATCTTGGTATGGATCCCCAAAGCGTCTACTCAGAGAAGTACGATTAGTCGATTTGTTAGTTTGCCGTTGGTACCCTTGAGCAACACTTCTGCTGTCGGGAGTTCAATATTGGTTTGCCCCGCTTTTCAGTAGATCGATTTCAATGACACAAGGCTAGCGCAATCTACCTCACTTTTATTTTGTTCAAAGAGCCTAGCCTCACAGTGCCCAAGTGACAGGCATGAAAAAGTTGAATGAAGCTGCCGGTGATTGCAGAAGATCTTTCATCTTTGGCAATTGGACCTATGCACCCAGGATATTCAACTATTGGCAGGTAGGTATCAGACTGCGGTGAGGTGGCCTTTCTAATGACTCCTTCTAAAAAGCTCCTCTCCTTAAAAGAGAGCACGACTTCAGAAACCGCTCTGGCGAACTTGCTTGCTAGAGATCTTCCTAGTTAGGCCCAAATGAGCCTTCAAAGTAGAAAACGCCATCAAAGGGGCTCAATACTCATATTTATGTGTATTTTTTACTACGGACATTAGAAAAGCTGGTTGCGATGGTGACTAGCTGTTTAAGTGGTTATCGAGGGACCGCAGCATGATCGACGTTTCGTCCCAGTGTTCTAGGTTCGAAATCCAGGGTGTAGCCAGAAATGTCATCGGCTGCATCTCTATTCCCAGTGAGTCAGCTTTGTAGGCAATTAATTCAAACGCGACAAGCAGAACTCGATTCTTATCGTGTGCGTGTAAAACCCCAACCTTAAGATGGTGCACCGTGTCGCCCTGTGTTACCAGAATTAGGGCCACGCCATGACGGCGAATGTTCTCGCGCGTTCCCCAGCTGGTAATTGCAGCTCTTATTTCAGTTTCGGTTGCGTCAAGCTGTGCCCTAGATAGCAGGCAGGCGTGCGGAAATCCGTTTGAATCCACGGTGAGCAAAGGTACTACTTGCTCTGCGCTTCCCATAACCGGTTTTTCTGCCAAAAAGGACTGTACGCTAGGTGGTATTTTAACTGTCATTAGTTAACTCCGTAGTAGTAATGGTTGTAATCAGTTTTGGTCCAGCTAAGTGAAGGAAAGCTTCAGATATGAGTCGAATGTGCCGACGACATCAGTTTCAAAGCCTCAATGTTCAAGGTGCTTCGTCAATCAGCTTACCTTTAAGGTTTATTCACTTACACTTCACTATAAGTAGTATTGGCAGTGAAATCTGATGAGGACAGTGTTGCTCAATGAGCGCGACAATCCCCTTCCGTAAGGGAGGGGAAGGATAGCTCTAACGGCGGAGCCGTTACATCCTTTACGTAATTCGAACGGAAATAACACCCAGGAATTAAGATAACTATATGAGTATCCGTCAGAGATTGTATCCAAACCCAGAGAACGAGATGGTGCTAGTTCGCCACTGCTCTGATTCCCGGTTTGTCTACAATCTAGGACTAGAGCAAAGAAAGTTCTGGCCTAAGCAAAGTGCTCAAAAGATTACCTATATCACCCAGATGCGAGAACTGGCGCAAGCCCGCAAGTCATTCTCCTGGTTGGCTGAAGGCTCATCCGTAGTTCAACAGGCTGCTCTAAGGGATC
>JAJZLS010000055.1 GCA_021803345.1 Actinomycetes bacterium | reverse complement strand
TGGCTGAAGCTTCAGTATGGATGCATCAGGCTGCCAATTTCAAAGCCACTGAGAAGATTGAGTCTCAGCTTACCGGACCCACATTGTCTCCGTCAGCCCTTTCATATGTGACTAAAAACGTGATTGACAGCGTGATGGCAGTGTATGTGGACAAGGCCAGCATGGCGGCACAATACAAGCTTGATGTAAGTCAAAAGGTTATTGCGCCAATTCCAAATATAAATGTGGCTGATTATTTGGCTCCAGGTTGTCCTGCCACTGCGGCACAGGTCAATACATTAGGTGCAGCAGGAGCATAAAAGATGATGGGTTCCAAGATTCGAAATAGTCCCAAAGATTCTGCAGGTCAAAGCATGGTTAACCAATATCGGTCAAATGAGCCAAAAGATAATGGTCTTGTAATTGACGCGCAGAATGTTGGGCTGTGGCTAAACGGATCCGAGGGACCAGTAGAGATACTAAACAGTATTGACTTACAAGTTCGCAATGGCGAGTACGTTGCCGTCGTAGGTCCCAGTGGCTCAGGGAAAACGATGTTTTTGAGCGCCGTGGCCGGACTTGAAAAGCATACTTCAGGGTCGTTGAGGGTCTTCGGGAATAAGCCAGTTCCGGAAGACCCGAGACTCGGATTTGCTATGTCAAGAGATGCGTTATTGCCCTGGCGTACCGCCAGGGGAAATGTTGAACTAAGTCTTGAGGCTCTAGGGGTACCTGCAAATGAAAGGCGAGAAAGGGCGGAACAGGCATTAGCCCAGGTTGATCTGAGCGATTATGCAGATGTTTACAGAGCCCAGCTGTCACAGGGCATGCGTCAGAGGGTGGCTTTGGCCAGAACTTTGGTAACCAATCCAAGTTTGTTGTTACTTGACGAGCCGTTTGCGGCACTTGACGCTCAAACTCGAATACTGATGCAAGAGCGGTTAATGAAGCTACTTGGAAGTTATGAAGGTACCGTTTTTCTAGTAACCCATGATATTTCTGAAGCAATCCTTTTATGCGACCGTGTCATTGTGTTTAGTCATAGGCCTGCCCATGTAGCTCGTGAGATTAAGATTCCTCTACCTCGTCCAAGATCAGCAGTTCATTCCCGGTCAACTCCTGAGTTTCAGCAGTTATATGAGGAGATCTGGGATCAGCTCTCTCGAGAATTTTCAGTAGAGGATATTTAGGGAGGATAAGCAAATGTCTACTATCGAATCCTCAAGGGAAGTAAGTGGTCAGGTTGTCGTAAGTGCCGAAGAAGGTAAGCAACGACTGTTGATTGAGGCTCAGCGCTCTGAGCGAAGGCATCTCATCCAGACCTGGTGCATCAGGGTTGGTTTTATAATCCTATGGTTAGGTTCCTGGCAGTTGTTTGCCGCCCAGAGAATTTTGAATCCGGTTTTTATTGGTGAACCGAGCGGTATTTGGCACAGTTTTACCGGAATGCTGGGAGGCAGCGTAGTTACCACAGATCTGCGGGTGACTCTGTTCGAGAGCATCGTGGGTTTTCTGGCATCACTGATTATTGGCTTGTCAGTAGCCTATTGCTTTGTGCGGTTTTCAATATTGGAACGAGCGTTTCGGCCGATTGTCACCGCTGTCAACTCAGTACCAAGAATTGCGCTTATCCCGATCTTTATCATCTGGTTTGGGTTTGGTCCAATGTCAAAGATCGCCAACATTATAAGTTTCGTTACCTTTACTGTTCTGCTGGGTGCCATAGGAGCCTTCACCGCCTCAGATCGGGATCACATGCTTCTTTCGAAAGTACTGGGATTTAATGAAAGAGAGCGGATGTGGAAATTCGTGATTCCAAATGCCGTTCCAGCCCTGGCGAACATATTTGAACTTGCTCTTATCTATTCATTCCTTGGCGCGATCACAGCCGAAATGCTTGGTGGAGCACAGGGAGTGGGTGTGCGACTGGTGCTATTTGCCAATCAGTATCAGACCAACAATTACTTTGCCGTGCTGTTTCTTATTGTTATCGTTACAGTGGCCATTGTTCAGGGTATGCGACTACTTCTCAAGCGATTTGTGAAATGGCGTGAAGTAGAGATGCGGGGCGAGTAGGTTATCGCCACCATTTTCTGCCAAGAAAACAAAATCGTCTCTAGAAATGGTGGTACTCAACAAAGACACAGGGATGCTCCTTAAGTCCTAGGGCAGGAAGCGATCTATATTTGCCTCTACCCATCGGGTGTTGTAGTGACCTGTTTCAAAATCTGATTCATTTGTCAGAAACCGCAGGAAGTCAATATTGGTGCTAATGCCTTCCACCTTGAAATTTTCCAGAGCTTCCCGTGTTTTTACGAGCGCATCTTGCCGGTCTTGGCCATGGATTATCAGCTTTGCTAGAAGCGAGTCGTAAAACGGCGGCACAACGTAGCCTTCGAAGCAATGGCTGTCTAGCCGCACTCCCTCAATTTGCGGAGGATCCCAGCGGGTTATTCGTCCCGGTGACGGGTGAAAAGAGTTCTGAGGTGATTCCGCATTGATTCGGCATTCAATAGCATGGCCTGAAAGTTTTATATCCGACTGGCGATAGGGGATTGTTTCGCCTCCGGCAATCTTGAGTTGAAGCTGTACTAGGTCGATGCCAGTGATCATCTCGGTGACCGGGTGCTCTACCTGGATTCTTGTGTTCATTTCCAGGAAGTAAAACTCGTCCCGTTCTTCGTCGTATATGAATTCGACGGTTCCTGCATTGTGATAAGAGATTCCTTTTACCAAAGTGACTGCGGCAGCCCGAATTGCCTCACGGGTCTTGTCCGGCACCATTACCGCCGGAGCCTCTTCTATTATCTTTTGGTATCTCCTCTGCATGGAACAGTCGCGCTCACCAAGATGAATGCCATTTCCGTCTTTATCCCCAAACACCTGTATCTCTATGTGCCGGGCAGAAACGACGTATCGCTCCATGTACAGTGTGTTATCTCCAAAGGCTGCCTCAGCTTCAGCGGACGCGCTTTGGAAAGCATTTTTGAGCTCGCTTGATTGATTGACTATTCTGATACCACGTCCTCCGCCCCCAGCTGCAGCTTTGAAAAGAAGAGGAAAGCCAATCCTTTCGGCAACTTCCGCCGCATCTTCGAAACGCGCAATTCTGGGCGATCCCGGAACCACCGGCACTCCGAATTGATTGGCGATTTCCCGGGCTGCAAGCTTGTTTCCCATTTTTTCAACTGACTCTGACTTGGGTCCTACGAAAATCAGATTGTTCTCTTCACAAGCTTTGACAAATTTCGGGTTTTCAGCTAAAAAACCATATCCGGGATGAACTGCCTCCGCACCGGTTCCTAGCGCTGCAGCTAAGAGAGCGTTCTGGTTGAGATAGCTGTCGCCGACCCGGGCGGGACCAATGCATACGGCACGGTCAGCCAGCTGGGGAGCGAGTGAATTTTTGTCAGCAGTAGAAACCGCGACTACCGATTCGATCCCGAGAGCTTTGCACGCCCTAACGACGCGAACTGCAATTTCGCCCCTATTTGCAATGAGGACGCGCTTGAGGGTCACGCTGCAGACTCCGGCTTGATCAACATTATTGTTTGGTCGAATTCGACAAATTCGTTGTTCTCGACCAAAATCTCCGCTATTTCACCGGCAACCGGGGCGGTGACACTGGTGAACATTTTCATCACTTCGAGTAGTCCAATTGTGGTTCCGGCATCCACCTTGGATCCGATCTCGACGTACGGTGGGGCTCCAGGTTCTGACTGACGGTAAAACACTCCAACAACCGGCGATTTTACTTCGATCAGGCCGCTCTGCTTTTGAGACTGCGTCTTTACACTCGTTGACTCCGAGCTGGTTGATGTCTCAGTTGCTACCGCGGCAGGAGCACTGGCAGGTGTTTGATGGTCGACTCGCTCTGGCTGGCTTGCCGGGGAGGGTTGGAGTTGGGTGGGGGCAGCAGACGGAGCAGCAATCTGGGTTTCAATAATCCGGGCGGGAGCAATCCCTGATTTGTTAACCACGATTTTCGTGTCTCCGACTTCGAGCTCAAGATACTCTACTTTTGAGTGTTCAATTAACTCCAGTATCTCTAATACGTCATCATGCGATAGTTCCATAACGGTTTCCTTTTCATCCAGTTGTTGAATTTAAAATGATTGATTTTTATTAGCGTCCTACTGCGGTTTTATCATGGTCAAGGAGAAGTTCTTTTTCTTTATGTTTACAAAGCTGTTGTTGTCACGATTGGCCAACCCGTGGATTAGCTCGGCAAGAGGCAGGGTACTTGAAAGATGATAGTTTTTCTGGGAAGAGCTTCCAACAACATCAAGCGCATCATCGCCCACAATCGCAAGGAGAATAAGGTCTTCGTCTGAGATATCTGCGCCGTACTTCTGTCTCAGTTCTGGGATGGTTGGCTCCCAAGGTTCCAGTTTGGCCAACTCCTCCGCACGGGGCCTCGACAGGATCTTGTCACGCACATCCGGATCCATGACATTTGGCGCCTCCCTGCCGTGACGCCCCAGGGCATATTCAATAGTCTGATCCGTGACTTGGCCATAACGCTCGCCAACGATCACATTCACCGCCGCCTGGGTTCCGACTATCTGGGAAAGAGGGGTAACCATTATTGGATATCCCAGTTCTGCCCTTACTGCGGGAATTTCCTCCAGGACTTCGTCTATCCTGTCGGCAACTCCTGCAAGTGAGAGCTGATACTGGAGGTTGGAAATCATTCCCCCAGGAACCTGGTGCCTGTACAATTTTTCGTCGAACTCATAAGGAGTTCCAATTTGAAAATTCTCCCGTTTGGCAATGAATTCAAAGTACTGCGTAGCCGGTTTTAGAACTTCCAGGTCGATTTGTGGATTAAAGCCAAGGGCTCTTAGGTTATCTGCAACATTGTAAATAGACGGTTGTGAATTTGCATTTGCGAGCGGGGGTACTGCGGTATGTATAACCTGGACCCCCAGTTTGGCGAACTCAAGGGCATTGATGGGACCAAAGCTGTTATTGCAGTGGCCATGGAATTCCCAGGTTACCCCAGGTGCAGCCTCCATCATTTTGGGCAGTAGCACCTTAATTCGCTCTGGAGTAAGCAGTCCACCCACGTCCTTGAAGCAGAGCCGCCAGGGATTTAGTGCAGCAGCGTCTTTTGCCTTCTGTACAAAGTATTCATCAGTGTGTCTCGGTGAGACAGAATATATAACGTTTACTACCGGAGTCATGCCTAGGGTATTGAGTCGTGTGAGCTGGTTTTCAAGTGCGGAATAATCATTCCAGTTGTTACCAGTTCTGGTATAGACAATGCCAACCTCGACCGCTTTTTTGATTAGCAGTTCCCCAACTGACTGGGGAACATATCCACTCATGGTCCGGCCTCCAATAGGGCCATGCCAGCGCAAGGGGGTGTTTTTGGCAGCGGCAGCACCGAGCTTGATCCAGTCCCACGGATTTTCGTTAAGATGCCTGACAAACTTCTTGAGTCGGCTTCCAGTAGCGATGAATTCCATACTTTCGAACCCTGCGGCATCAAGATACGGCATGGCTGCAAGCATGTGACGGGTCCGCATATTCATAGCCCAAAGGCTTGCCTGACCGTCCCGGATTGTGGTGTCTACGAATTTAATTTCGTTCACTTTTATAAATCCCTTTCAAACTGAAATGTGCCAAATAAACTCTGATTTGCTGATGCCGAAACTTTCAACCCGCTTGTATCCGATGCTCTGCTTTCAGAATATGAGGCCCGCGGTGGGTATTGTTGCCTGTTTTTTGGCTGCTATGTATTGAGCACACGGCTCTTCTCACCTGCCGGCAGTAAGCAAAGCCTTCATAAGGCGGCGCCTCCAAGGAGTAACCCCCAGCGGTTGAAATTGCTGCATTTCTCATTTCAAAAACGCCTCTGAAAGAGAAACATTTGTGGTTTTGGTCAGTTGTCGCAATCTGTGCATCAAAGCTCCCAGGTAATTACTTTCAGTTGTCAGCCAGACCAAGGAGTTTTACAGCGTTGTCAAGCATGATCTTTTGTTTGACCTCGGGTTTGAAGGGGAGCTGTTCGAAATCGGAAAGCCAGCGCTCCAGTGGAAGTGACGGCGCGTCAGTTCCAAATAGGGCTTTGTCAGGAATCATGCTGTTTACTTGGTGTATAACCTCTTCCGGGAAGTACTTTGGTGCCCATCCTGACAGGTCGATGTAAAAATTTGGCTTGTGCCTGGCTATCGCCAAACTCTCAGAAGTCCAGGGCCAGGAAGGGTGGGCAGAGATGATTTTCAAATCTGGAAAATCAGCAGCCACATCATCTAAGAACATGGGCTGGCAGTATTTTAGCTTTACTCCTCCGCCACCTCTTGTCCCTGATCCAGCTGCTGCGTATCCACTATGGAAAAGGATTATAAGCCCCTGTTCCTGGGCCTCCTCCCATAGGGGGTAAAACCTGGTGTCGTTTGGATAGAAGTGCTGCCGGGCGGGATTGATTTCTCCTATCCCGATAAGCCCCAGGTCTTTTATGCGACGGATTTCCTGTCTTGCTTTCTCGCCCTGCCAGGGATCTATAGCTCCCATTCCCATAAATACATCAGGATGTTTTTTAACAGCTTCAGCCACAAAATCATTTGGGACAGGGGTAACGCCGGTTATCGATTCATCGGAGCTGTTCATTAGCACCGCCATCATCTTGTGTGAGCGGTACTGGTCAGCCTGTTCCTCAATCGGAATGTCTTTGGGTGCGCGTTTAAAGTATTTAGCTTTTTCTTCAAACTTTCTCTGTGCTTCAGGTCCTTGTAAAGCACGGGCCCGTGCATCATGAATGTGAATGTGAATATCGATTCCGACAATATCCATAACTTAACCCCTCTTATCCGATCGAAACTTCGATCGATATTCGAACATTTTGCAACCCCCATTGCGTCACCTACGGTAATTAGGTCCCGATTGAGGATTCCCTGATACCGTAAGCCAAAAGCAAAATTTGTTCCTGATAAAGATCTGGAACAAAACTAAAACTGCAGAACCGGGCCGAAGAGCGTTCGATAATGAAGGTCCCATTTGAAGCTGGTTCGATAAAGACAGCGCCCCGGTCGGTTCCAACCTTTAGTTATACCATAATAACTTTAGCGAAAGGTCTTGTTGGGCGCCAGATGGCTTACGGAATTTTATGGCAGCCTAGGTAAAACTTTGCATTCATGATCGTTTTGTAACGGTCCAGTCAGTCTTCCGGGACTTTAATTACCGTATTCATCCAGTTGAGCTTGAAAGGGAGTGATTCTGCGGCAGTGCGTAATTTGTGAACTTTACTATTCGAAATTCTAAAGATGAGGTTGGGTAACTGTTCTCAAGGCCTAATCTTCGGCCAATGTGAGATGAATTGTCCTAAGACCAGAGTCTTGATTGACGCTGATCTTAGGACAATAAGGTTTTAATCAGCGAATCGTTTTACCGCCTGCCAGGTGACTGGCAGAATGATTGCCGCAAGTATTAACTTGAATAGGTCTCCAGGTAGGAAAGGAGTCATACCCAATGCGATCGCTTTTCCTGCAGAAACATGTATATCAAAGGCTAGCCAGGTGACTCCAATGGCGTAGATGATTATGGTTCCGATGGCCATGATGAATGCGGTTCCGAAGAAGTTTCGGTCCAACCCTTTTTTAGCCAGCAATCCGACGGCTGCTGAGCAAAGGAGGTATGAAACGATATAGCCGAAACTGGCTCCGACTGCAACGTGCCACCCGCTTGTGCCTCCTGCAAACCAGGGTACTCCTGCAACACCTGCTACCGCATAGAGGAGTGAGCCCAGTGATGCCCTGGCCCATCCAATGCTTGCTGCGCCCAACAGCACGGCAAAAGTTTGTCCGGTAATCGGCACTGGAGTGAATGACAGGTGGAAACTAATTTGTGCAAATAGCCCGATGAATCCGGCATAACCAACCACCAAAGCGATGTTCTTTACCAGGCTATCGCTGAAAATATCGGCAAGCACACCTTGCTTGGGAACCGTTATTGCTGATGTCGACAATTGAGCATCCTTTCTAAATATCTTGTAAATCAATCGAGAATGTACTGTTTTTAGTAGGAGGCGCAAATAATTATCTGGCTCGATACGGCAAATATTGTGCCGGTATACCCCCCTTGGTCAAAGGATAGTATCTAAATCCCATAGATTGAAAGTCATTTAGGGAATTTTGTAATTTTAAATTATTGATATATCTATTTCAAATTATTTGGTTGTGTTTGGCTTGACTGTTCCTGGGATTTGTGTTGGTATGAACCGGGAGTTTTCAATCGGAAAATTAGTCATAAAGTTTAGTTACCGGTAATGCCGCAGATAAGCTGCTGTTCTACCAAGTTTTCGTCTTTTGGTGTTTCTGAAGCCTTGGAACTCAACGAGAACCGGTCATTTGGGGGTTTTCAAGAGGGAGAATTGATGAGAGAGATTCGTTTTACGGATACCACGTTTCGGGACGGCCACGCCTCTCTTTGGGCTGAGGGTATGCGAACCGGGATGATGCTGGCGGTTTCCAAATATATCGAGCAGGCGGGATTCACCGCAGTGGAAGTTATAGGTGCGAGTCACTTTAAAAAATGCATCAGGGAACTCAAAGAAGACCCATGGGAGCGGATCCGCCTAGTCGCCAAGTCAATGCCCAACACTCCCTTGGCCGCCATGAGCGGCTCAAGCGCTCCGGCAACCTTTGGCATTGCGCCGTATTCGATCATGAAACTTCACCTGGATCGATTGGCCGCAAACGGTGTCAGAAGAGTGCATGTCATGCATGCTTCCAACGACATGGGAAGCAGAATTGTGGCGGCGGTAAAATTTGCCCGTGAGGCTGGCTTAGAAGTGGTGGTGGCACTTGTGTTTTCTGAGTCACCCAGACACACCGATGAGTACTATGCCACCAAGGCCAGGGAGGCGCTTGAAATAGGTGCTGATTTGGTGTATCTTAAAGATCCCGGAGGGCTGCTGACCCCGGAAAGAGCGAAAACGATTGTCCCGGTTATTATGCGTGAACTGAAGGGACTCCCTCTGGAATTTCACACCCATTGCACTACAGGACTAGGTCCCATGACCCTGCTGGCAGCGGTAGAGGCCGGAGTTGAAACCGTGCACACCGCCATACCTCCACTTGCTAACGGCTCTTCTCAGCCCTCGGTGTTCAATGTTACAAATAATCTAAGGGAACTCGGATATGGCATATCCATTGACGAAGGTCCCCTCAGAGTTGCCTCCAAGGAGCTGTACAGAATTGCCAAAGAGGAGAATATGCCGATCGGCACACCGTTGGAGTATGACTTCTCCCAGTACATCCATCAGGTTCCCGGAGGGGTGATTTCCAACCTTAGGCATCAGCTTCGTCAAATGGGAATGGAGCAAAGACTGGGTGACGTTCTAGATGAGAGTGTTCGGGTTAGAAGAGATCTGGGCTACCCGATCATGGTGACCCCATATTCTCAGTTCGTGGTGAGCCAGGCCACTATCAACGTTTTTTCCGGAGGGCGGTACAAGGTTGTTACAGACGAGATCATCAAATATGCCTTGGGTGACTATGGCGAGGAGGCCAGCAGCGGAGTTGCCCCTGAGGCCCGTGAAGTTATATTGAGTAGGGAGAGAGCCGAGGCGCTTTCCAACGCCGAATATCCTGAGCCTTCGTTAGCAGAGGTACGCGAGTCCTTCGGTGGCGGCATTTCAGATGACGAGCTTTTGTTGCGCTACGCTGTTGGTGGCGATAGTGATGTGGAGGCGATGCGTAAGGCGGGGCCGTTCAAAAACTATGCAACCGATGGACATCCGATTGTCTCACTTGTAAAAACCCTGGCCCAGCGCGGTGAGCTCGACCAAGTGGCTATTCAGCAGCCTGGCTTGTCACTGCTGTTAGAAGGTAAGGCAAGAGCGACAAATCTTGGATGAACATTTTATTGCTTTGGCGATCAGATGATGGGTTTGCTATTACGGAGCATCACGGACTTTGATTTTTGAATTCAAATTATTGGGGATTAGATGAGCAGAGTGGAAGTTTTTGAGAATCCCATTGACGCAGTGTCAGATATAGCCGATGGCTCGACGGTTCTGTGTGGTGGATTTGGTGGGGCCGGCTATCCTTCGAACTTGATTCAGGCGTTGGCTGCCCGGCGGGTGCGGGAGCTTACCGTGGTGGCGAATAATGCGGGACATGCTCCGTTATTTGAGTACGGAGGAGTTAGAAAGGTGGTCTGCTCCTATCCGCTGGGACCAACTTCGAAAGCCTTCTTGGAGGTGCTTGAGAAGGGCGACGCGGAACTGGAGTTAGAGCCCCAGGGAACTCTGGTTGAGCGGATACGGGCGGGGGGCGCAGGCCTGGGAGGGTTTTTGACTCAGGTTGGAATCGGCTCAGAACTTGCTGATGGAAAGAGGACTATCGAGGTTGATTCAAAGACATATCTGATCTGCACTCCGATCCAGGGACAATTTGCGCTAATTAAGGCTTGGAAAGCAGACAGATTTGGTAATTTGATCTATCGTCACGCCGCCCGCAACTTTAATCCGGTAATGGCAACTGCTGCAAAGACTGTAATTGCAGAAGTCACTGAGATTGTCGATGGTTGTCTTGATCCAGGCTCAGTTCATACTCCAGGCGTTTTTGTCGACAGAATGGTTGAGGTGAAATCATGAGTGAAAACCTATCCGCTACAGAGTCAGAAGCTGTGAATTACCGGGAGGTGGCTTTCGTCGATATTCATGCTCATGTGCACACCGGTGACAGGGCCAAACAAAATCAGCAGCGTTACGATGACGCCAAAAGACTGTTTGGTAGTGCGGAAACTGAAGAGCATGATGTTGTAAAAACTTACGCTGAGCAAAATGGCGTTGCGATCATATTTGACGTGGATTCAGAAACTACCACCGGACTCAAAATCGCCAATGATGAGGTTGCTGCGCTGGTAGACCGGTCCGGAGGCAGGCTTATAGGATTCGGTTCGGTCGACCCCCATAAAGGTGATGCAGCCCTTTCGGAGATAGAGCACTGCAAGCAGATCGGCATGAGAGGGATGAAATTTCAGCCAATAACTCAAAAATTCTCTCCCGCCAAAAAACGCTTCTATCCAATTTGGGAGCTATGTCAAAGTCTTGGACTTAAAGTTATTTTTCATACCGGAACAACTGCAATTGGAAACGGCTCTCCAGGTGGGAGGGGACTTCACCTCAAGCATGGACGCCCATTCCCGGCGCTCGATGACATAGCGGCGGAGTTTCCTGAGCTGACGATAATTGCTGCGCATCCTGGATGGCCATGGCATGAGGAGTTAGTTGCAATAGCCCGTCACAAGGGTAACGTCTTCATAGATTTGTCTGGCTGGTCTCCGAAGTATTTTCCTGAAACCACTTTTCGCTACATGAACAGCATTATGCCGGAGAAGTTTCTTTTCGGGTCTGACTATCCCTTGTTCCCACCGAAGCGGTGGTTGGAGGATTTTGATCGCCTTCAACTCAAAGATGGGGTGAGGGAAAAAGTGCTCAGGGACAATGCTCTTGGAATTTTGGGGTTGGGGTAATGGAATCATTATTAGAAGTCAATGCGTGGTCACTAGAAGAGTTGGGAGCAAAAGTAGCTGAGGACGTTCCCGAGGGATGGTTAGTCAATGTGGGTATTGGCATGCCGCAGATTGCCGTAGCACCGCTGACAGCAAGGGGAGTGATTCTTCACAGCGAGAACGGCATCATCGGACTTGGGCCGCCACCGCTTACTTCAGAGGAAGATGACGATCTGATTGACGCAGGCAAAGGGTATGCCACGATTCTTCCGGGTGGTTCCTTTATTGATAGCGTCACATCATTTTCCTTAATTCGAAGTGGCAGGCTGGATCTGGCCCTGATGGGAGCTTATCAGGTGTCAGCAGAGGGAGATCTGGCTAATTGGAGGCTAAAGGGAAAGAAGATAGCTGGAATTGGTGGTGCAGCAGACCTTGCCTTTGGAGCCCGGCGGGTATGGATTATCACAACATTGTTCGCAAATGACGGGGCTTCGAAAATGGTGCCCAGTTGTCAGCATCCCCTCACTGCGCCCAAGGTGGTATCACGAATTTATACCGAATACGGGATATTTGAACCGGCTGGAAACAAGTTTTCGATCATCGAACTTGCTAATGGCGTGGACGAAGAGATGCTTTTACAACGCGGAGTGCCGTTGAAATAATACTGGCGGATCCAAGGTGTTAAACTTGGTGCTTTTCTCTGATCTGTATCCAATGTTTTAGAGTTGTGTAGATTGAATGCGGATGAAAGCTAGATTAGATCAGGTTATGTCGCGAGCATAAAGTGCAGCTGGTGAACCTAGCTTTAGCCGTTATTTCTGGAGGCTGGGGGTCGTATTTTGGTTTTTAGCAAAAATGACCTTACATCGGAACTGTATTTTCTCCTAATTAACCTGGCTTGCTGACAATGAGCCTCTTATAGGTCTACGGCTAAGTTGCCTTGATGGGATGTATGTTTGGTTTTGCCCAAACAAATTAGCCGATGTCAGCTTGAAAAAACTAAAGGTTATACCTTGACTTTCATACCAGTTTGTCAGAAAGGTGACCATATTGGCTGTTGACAGGTGGTAAATGTCGTGGATCCGATGGTTAGTTTCCTAGCGGATAATTCCATTGTTTATTGACTCAGAGAATTTTTCTGATCTCCCCTAGCGAAGGATTTGGATGAAGATGAAATCGGCTCATGAATGATCGGGAAAACTTACTCTTCTAAAAGCTCGTTTAAGGAGAACCGAACCCAAATGAAGCTTGCAGATGACGCAAAGATACTTCTAGCTGGTGAAGGTTTGAGAATTCATCCTGGGAAAAGGGAGCTTGATCTTTCCATTCGCACAGGCGAGATAATTGGTTTGTACGGTTTGGTGGGTTTTTTAGATCAACTTCGTGCAGGTATTTTCTAGTATTCAATTGGTACAACACAACCCGCAGGTGTCAAAAGAACAACAACGTCAGTCCAATTGACTTTTAGCTAGCATTACGAGCAGCAGCAAAGGCTAAATAACCAGTATCCACTTTTTCTGGGCAACCTCAGAGATTGATACGCCCCAAAAGAAAATCTTGGCGTATTTTAGCGTGATATAAGAGTTGTTGCTGAAAGTGGTATTTAGTACTGTGCTCATTATTTGTTTTGTGGTGTGATATAGTGCTCAAATTAGTAAACGTCCAAGGGGGGACTAGATTGGGACGAAAAATAAGATTATTTGGGGTTACTCTTGCATCGGCGCTTTTAGTTAGTGCGTGCGGATCTGCCAGCTCTACGGCAAGCTCTTCTACAACAAAGGCTGGGACCCCGGCGGTTGCGGCGTCTACCGCAACAAAATTGAGCTTCAATGCGAACGGAACACCGAATCTCAAAGGTCTAACTATTCCTATTGGTAATGGTGCTGGGGGTACATACGTCGGAGACACAAATGTTTACGACTTAGTCCAGTATTTGAAGAAATGGGGTGCAAATGCAACTCAGACCAACGCATCGTCAAATGCTGGTGAATTAGCAGTCGCTAGTGGTACGCTCGATGCAACAACTGGTCCTCCGCCAGCGATCGTTGATGGTGGTCTCACAATTTTTGGTCCAAATCAGGCGCGACTTGATGACGTGCTGATTGCTAAGAACAGCATTACATCTTTGGCTGGCTTAAAAGGTCAGAAAGTTGGGTTAGGTCCCGTTGCTTCACCGGACGAGGTATTATTTTTATCTGTTTTGCAGAAGGCAAAACTTTCGCCTTCACAGGTGACTACTTTAGTAATTGGAACCAATACCGCTATCGTAAGAGCTCTCATAGCAGGACAGATTGATGCTGGTTTCGTGCCATCTGAAGATGTTGCCAAAGCTGGTAAGGGTTTTCATGTACTGGCTGTAGGAGGCACAATATTGCCTAGCTATGCTGACAGCTTCATGGGTGCACGTGCTTCATGGTTGACTTCTCATCCTGCAATAGCTGAGGCGATTGATTTAGCTTGGTTCGCATCAGCTAAGTTATTCAATACTAACGAAGCTGCTTGGGTTAAAGCAGCGGCCACATATACCAGCAATGTTAATACCACAGCACAGTATCAAGCATACTGGAAGGACCTCCAAAGTATCAAAGGCTGGCCAATAACGACGGACTCATTCCTTAGCTCGAAAGTGATAGCCTTCAACATGGGTATTGCAAAAAAGAGTAACGCACTTAAGGGTCCTGGGTTGCGTCCAATAGCGCAGCTATACAATCTTTCTGCATGGCACAGTGCCTGGGCACAATTTAGCGCTCACGAAAGTGCTTATTAGATTGATAATTAGTTTCACAACTGTATCGGATTCTCTTGGAAATTGTTTTCAGCCTGTTGGACTTTTCTCAGGGGGCTGGTTTTCAGCCTGTTGGACTTTTCTCAGGGGGCTGGTTGACTGATTTGGACAGGATCCAGGAAATTTCGAAATGATCGTAGATAAAGAAGTGGCTCGGAATGTAGTAAAGCCTTCGCCATCATGGATCAGGGCAAATAGCGATCGGATTTATCGGTGGAGTTCTGTTGCGACTGCTTTGATATTATGGCAGCTGTCCGGACTGTTTCTTAAGCCAATTTTTATTTCCACTCCTAGTTCAGTAGCGTTATCATTTGCCCATCTCATTAGCGATGGTAAATTACCAGGTGCTTTTTTAAGAAGTCTTCTTGAAATGATTGGAGGATTGATTGCGGCTGGCATCGTTGGTATTGGTGTAGGTCTGTTGATGGGACGAGTCCGACATATTGAGCGCGCTTTGGAACCACTTGTTGCGTTTGGAAATGCGACTCCTACGATAGCGCTCTTACCTGTCATGGAAGTCTGGTTTGGAATAACTACGGCAGCTAGAGTCGCTTTTATCATGGTTATAGCAACTTGGCCTCTTCTTGTGAACACAGTTGCTGGCGTAAAGGCGACGCGCTCGAATTTCACTGATGTTGGTAAGGCTTTCGGCCTAAATGGGTGGTCTCAGACATGGAAGATATATTTTCCAGGAACGGTTCCGTTCATTTTTGTTGGTATTCGAATTGCATTGGCCGTAGGTGCGGTAGGTATGGTTCTTGGTGGCCAAGAAATCGGATCAACCGGCCTAGGTGGACTAAGTGTTATATTTGGTGGCTATAGCCAGACATCTGATCTTGTGGCAACCATTGTTTCGACAACTGGATTGGCTTTGATATTATTTATGTTGTCCAGGAAAGCTCAGGATAGATACTTCCCATGGATACGAGACACTTCTGGTGGGAGGCGTGGTTCCAAATGACCTATCCTGAACAAATGAGAAATCCAGGCGACGGCAGTGTTGTCGTTGACACGCAACCTAGTAGTCGTCCGGTTCTTGAGATGAATGGAATATCTAAGACATTTGCCTTAAAGGACCAATCTGTTGTCGCACTTGATAATGTCAGTCTCTCGGTTACAGCTGGGGAATTTATTAGTTTGGTGGGACCGAGTGGATGCGGTAAAACTACGCTTTTGCGGATTATTGACGGTCTAGAGCAGGCTGATGCAGGTGAATGTTTGCTCGAAGGAGTTCCACTATCGGGAATTTCCAGGGATATGGCCTATGTTTTTCAAGACATCAATCTTCTTCCTTGGCGAAGTGTGCTTGGAAATGTCGCCCTAGGTCTTGAGGCTCGAAATATTGGAAAGAACGAACGACATAATAGGGTTATGGAAGTACTAGAAATGGTGGGTTTGTCGTCATTCTCCGCTGCGCCGCCTTATACATTGTCGGGAGGAATGCAGCAGAGAGTTGGCGTTGCCCGGGCATTGGCAGTGCGACCCAAGGTTCTGTTAATGGATGAGCCCTTTGGGCAATTAGACAATTTTACCCGCGAGGCGTTGCAAGTCGAAATTGCTAATTTGTGGGAGAAGTTAGGTACGACAATTGTATTTGTAACACACGACGTGGATGAAGCCATTTTTTTATCAGATCGTATTGCTTTGTTCCGGCCGGCTCCTGGGAGGATAACAAAAGTGGTTGATGTCGACCTCCCAAGGCCTAGAACCGACTATGACGTGAGAGCTAATCCGAAAGCAATCGAGTTAAGAGCACAGATTGTATCACATCTGCGCGAAGGTGATAATTCATGAAGGCGTTAAAGTCCCGTGCTATCTCATCAGGGACCGGAATAGAGCAAGCAAGGCAGAAGCTGCCTAATGTTGAACGAACCTGGTATGGAATTGTATCTCCGTTGATCGTAATTGCAATAATCGCAATTGCGTGGGAGTTTGCCTCGTTGAACGTTAGCCCGATTTTAATTCCTTCCCCACAGAGGGTGGGTTCTGATTTTATAAAGCTACTTGGTTTGAAGTCCACGAGAGTCGCTTTTTTAATTTCTATTCGTGAGCTTTACATTGGTTTGACCATTGGCGTAGTTGCCGGAATTTTGCTCGGAATGTTGATAGGTAGGTATCGTGTCGCCGAAGGAATACTAGGTCCTTTCATTAATAGCGCAAATGCAACACCCTTGAATATATTGATTCCGTTACTAATCGTTTGGGTGGGAATCTCTACGAATGCAAGAATACTTTTTATAATTTTGATTACTTTTTTTCCAGTACTTCTGAATACCGCAGGTGGCCTTCGCAATGTAGGTCGTGGTTACGTGGAAGTGGGAATGACGATGGGGCTCAACGAAAAGCAATTGCTGCGTAAGGTTATACTTCCGGCAGCTATTCCATATATTATTGCGGGACTGCGGATTGGGGTGGCCCTAGCGGTAATAGGCATGATATTGGGCGAGATGGAGATAAGCAATGTAGGACTTGGCTACCTTTTGAGTTTTTATGGACAGGGTTTTCAGACGGGAATGCTTATCGGCTTAGTTTTCATTGCCGCTTTAATTGGTGTGATTAACGTAATGATTGTAAGAGGTATTCAGCGAGTGTGGTTTAAATGGACGATTGTTGGTAAATAAGTCTGGCAATACCTGAACATACTTGCGATATAGTGAACCGCCATGGAAAAGACCGTTATGCCGACTGCAGGATTATGGCGAATCCGCCCGCAGGGTCGGATATCTGGGATAGTCAAAGAATTGTTGGCAGGAAATTGATGGGCATAATAACAGATTATGCGTAAGACTCACCGGTGGATGTATCGAGGGGGAGTCTCATTGTGAATGATGTATCACACGTTCGGGTGAACGGGCCCTTGAAATCTTTCGCACTCGCATTTCGAAGGGAATTTGCTTTTCAAGGGTTCACACCAGGTTCCTCAGCGCAGCAGTTGAAGTCGTTGGAGTGTTTTAACCGATGGCTTTCCGACTGACACCTTGACGTGTAAAGGGTCACACCTGAATAGATAGAACAGTTCGTCAGCGCAAGACATGTAGGAGGTTATCGCGGCAGGAATTCACCTCAAGCCCCCGGGTACCACTGCCCGATTATTTGTGCAGCCTCGCCGTACTGGCCCAGGTTTTGGAATCCAAACAACCCTTACCTACTCAGTTGCTGTAGAGATCAATAATTAGGGTACTGGACCTGAGCACCTGTCTCCTTTTGCCGTTTCAATGGATCCGTTACTCCCAAGAACTCATAGATCTTTTTCTGAGTGTGATCTTGGGGTAGACGAGATTCTAAGGTGATGTATTGGCTATTCCAAGGTGTTAAATTTGGTATTTATCTTTTGTTTGTATCAAATGTTTTAGGTTTGCGTAGATTGAAAGCGGATGCAAGCTGTGATCGGTTCAGCCTATGTAGCTCACTATAATAGTACAGATGGTGCAGCACAGCTGCAGCCATCATTTCCGGAGAAGCTGAGGGTTGTGACTATCGATTTCAGTAGAAATGACCTCATTTCGGAACTGTCTTTTCTCCTGATTAACCTGGTTTGCTGGCAATGATTCTGTTGTGGGTATACGAATAAGTTGCCTTGATGTGCCCTATATTTTAGTGTTGCCCGAACCAATTAGGCGATGTCAGCTTGAAAAAACTAAAGGTTATACCTAAGCTCATAGCTGTGGAGAAAATGGGATCGGGCTATACTCCGCAGAGGTTTTCCGGGGATCAGTACATGTTGCAGGGGGGAAATTGTGGGATTTGGTGCGGACCTTACATTGTTCGAAGCGAGTGATGATGATTTAAGGAATGCGCTCAAAAGTGCAGAGCTTCCAACTCTTCTTCCGAGCCTGGCTTATATTACTGGCGACCTGTCACTGCTGGATCCTGATTTGCGTCCCCCGATCGTTCCAGTTGCGATTGGCAGGCCTGCTCAGGGGGGCTTGTCGGCTGAGCAACAGGAGGGGATTAGAGAACTGGCGTTGCAGGTTCTCCAGAAATTGCGCGGCGATGGATTTATACCCACTCCAGAAGGGGATGAACGCAGCGTTCTTGCGATCATGGAATATCTGACAGGAGATATTCCAGAGGATTATGCCGCACTCCTGAAAAGCGAACTGGGCTTGCCTCAGCAAAAAGTCATTAAGCCGGTGCTCCAAGAGAAGGCTAAAGAGAGTTTTAACCTGATAATTATTGGAGCTGGGATGTCCGGCTTGGCGGCGGCGTACACATTTGCGCAGGCGGGGATTTCATTTACGGTACTCGAAAAGAATCCTGATGTAGGTGGAACCTGGTTAGAGAATCATTATCCCGGATGCCGTTTGGATACAGGTAATTTTGCCTACAGTTATTCATTTGCTCAAAAAAATGACTGGCCAACTGAATACACCGAAAGAGACGAGGTGCTTCGATATTTTCAGGAGTTCTCAAAACGTACATCTTTGAGAGACTCTATTCGTTTTGGCACCGAGATCATCAGTGCCAGGTGGGATGAGACCGCAAGTAGGTGGGACATCCAGGTCAAAGATGACCAGGGCATTATCACCACCTACAATGCCAATTTTATTATTAGTGCAGTTGGTCAGCTTAATCGTCCCAAGATCCCGCAGATCCAAGGTCAGGAGCTGTTTCAAGGTGCATGGATGCATACCGCCAATTGGAATTCAGACCTTGATTTAGAGGGCAAGCGGGTCGCGGTGATTGGGACTGGTTCCAGCGCTTATCAGGTGATTCCGAGTATTTACAGTCAGGTAAAAGAGCTGGTTGTGTTTCAGCGGAGCGCTCCGTGGCTACTGCCCACCCCGAATTATCATGATCCAATTCCGGATGGCCAAAAGTGGCTGTTTCGGGTTATCCCGGAATATCACAGATGGTTCAGGTTCTATCAGTTTTGGACAAATATAAAGGGACGGTACAGGTACTCCAAGGTCGATCCGAATTGGGACCGATTTGCAAACGGTTCGGTGTCTGAAGCTAATGATTCTTTGAGAAAAGTTCTTACCGAATATCTGGAAACCCAGTTTTCGGGTCGTCCGGATCTGTTGAAAAAGGTCATTCCCAAGTACCCTCCGTACTCAAAGAGAATGCTACGCGACAACGGAGCCTGGGCCAAGGCACTGACCTCGCCCAATGTCACGCTTGCTACTGATCCCATTGAAAGGCTCACCGAAGGAGGAATAGCCACACAGGATGGACAGGAGTATCCGGCTGACGTGATTATTTACGCAACCGGTTTCAACGCGTCGGATTTCCTACAACCGATGCAGATTTTTGGGATGAGCGGGGTTGAGCTTCACGACTTTTGGCAGGGAGATGCCCGGGCTTATCTCGGAATTTTGATTCCTAATTTCCCTAATTTCTTCTGCCTGTACGGACCAAATACCAACTTTCTTACTAACGGCAGCATCACTGTGGCTTCAGAGTCCGCAGTCAACTTTGCACTTGAATGCATTCGTTTAGTCATTGAGGGAGGACATAAAGCGCTTCAGTGCCGATTTGATGTATTTCAGGAGTTCAACAGGGAAATCGATGCTGCCAATCAACAGATGGCCTGGGGAATACCAGAGGTGAAGAGCTGGTATAAGAATCAGTTTGGCAGAGTGAGCCAGAACTGGCCACTTCCGCTGCTTGAGTATTGGGCCCGAACCCGGGTCGCGAACCCTGACGATTTTGAGATTTGGTAGGAGACTTAGTGGACACTTCATTTTCCGGTTTTGAGGAACGTTATGTTAGAGCAGGGGGATTTGTCACCAGGTACCTTGAAGCTGGTGACCGGGATGCCCAGCCAGTTCTCCTTTTGCACGATGGTGCCTGGGGTGGGTGTTCCTCTGTCAGCTGGGGGGCTATGATTCAGCCACTGGCTGAGAATTATCGGGTTTTAGCTCCGGATATGCTGGGTTTCGGCGGTACCGACAAGGTGGTATTTTTGGACCGTTCGACTTATCAATTCCGTCTTGTTCACCTTGCGGAGTTTCTGAGCACCCTAAATGTTACAGATTCTGTCCGAATCATTGGCAGTTCCTACGGTGGGTCTACCGCCTTGCGCTCACTTGTCCAGCCCTCGCCGTTGAGAGTGCACTGCGTAGTCAGCATTTCAGGTACCGGTGGGGCATGGAGGACTGACCTTTTCCGTGATCAGCTTGGAAGGTGGGATGGCAGCGAGGAAGACTTGATGCGGGTGGTCAATCTGCTTACCGATGAATTTCCGGGAATAGATGGTCACTTCCAAGAGCGGTTATTCTGGGCCAGAAAGATCGGCCACTACCGGGCAATGAAAGCTCCCACCGCTGAATTGCCTTCCGAGTTACGACCCCAGATCGATGATCCCTGGCCAACCCAGTTGATAGGGTGCAAGACTCCGGTGATGTTGGTAAAAGGGGAGCGGGATGAACTTCTCGAGAGTGATTGGGCGGATCACATTAAAGGTGCCATACCTCACGCCCAAATCGTGACCCTGGACTGTAAACACTCTCCTAACCTTGAACTTCCCAAGACACTCCTTTCGCTTGTGGAAGCTTTTATGAAAGATTGAGTTAGTGAAGGAGTTTTATTTGACTTAGGGTGCTGAGTTTAGAAAAAGCTGACCATGCGTTCAGTGCGAAATTTTAAGAAGTAGGCAAGTGGCCTGGTATGGTGGCCATTTTAGTGTTCTCAATAAATGTTAAACAGAGGGGAAAGTAATGTCAGATACGCGTCTGCTTCAAGACCCATATCTCGATTGGGTAAAAGACGAGGGGATTCCGGTTTATGAAGATTTTGGGTTTGACCTGCGCACTCTTGACCTGAAGCCATGGTCCAGAGTTGGCGTAAACGCCGCTTTTGCATTTACCAGAGGACGGGGAGACTATCTCGACTGCGTTGTACTCGAGATACCGTCCGGAAAATCCACAGAGCCACAGCAGCATATGTACGAAGAAGTGGTTTACGTTATCGACGGTCATGGAAGTACGACTATCGATCGGGGAAACGGAAAGCGCCATTCATTCGAGTGGGGTCCGAAGAGCTTATTTGCAATTCCACTGAATGCCAAGTATCGGCACTTCAATACCAGTGGAACTGCTCCGGCCCGTATGGTTTCGACCACTAATCTGCCGATGATATTAAAGCTGTTTCGTGACACGGAGTTTATTTTCAACAACCCCTATGAATTTGTGGGGCGGATGGGTGAAGATCGCTTCTTCGAAGGGGAGGGCGACTTTATTCCGATGAGACCTGGCAAGCACATGTGGGAGACTAACTTTGTTCCGGATCTGAGTACGTTCGAGCTCAAGGAATGGAAAGATCGGGGTGCTGGAGGATCAAACATCATGTTTGCCTTGGCGCAAGGGACCATGCATGCGCACATGTCCGAGATGCCAGTGGGAACTTACAAAAAAGGTCACCGGCATGGTGCAGATTTTCACATTTTCCCGGTGACCGGATCAGGGTATTCGATCTTCTGGTTTGAAGGAGATAAGGATTTCCA
>JAJZLS010000035.1 GCA_021803345.1 Actinomycetes bacterium | reverse complement strand
GCCTTCCAAAGGCCTCATAAAGAGACCCGGTTTTTCACCTTTGCGATACTGACGGCAGCCTTTTCACGCTAGGGTTGGAATGGACAAGGTTGATGCCACTGCAATCGGTCACGCCGGAAGGCGCACACACAGCAGAAACTGCGTACATTTGCCTTCCTACTCAAAAAGGTTCTACTATCCATCTCGTAATCAAGACCACGGAGAAGTCTGCCTGCTTTCGCATCAGGTAATGTCACAACCCGTATCCATCCCGTTACAGAATGGCATTCGCTTTTTCTCCAATCCTTTACCCGCAGTCCCATCGGCCTTCCTTACAGTTGGCTTGCCCAATTGTTTGGGCGAGGCTACGGGCTTACCATGTTCCGCCTAAATAACACACGCTGGGGTTAGGACCTGCCTCTACACCGGTGGGAACTATTGTCAACGCACACCCAGGATTCAATGATGTGTCCGTCCCACATACCATTTTGGTTCAAGCCTGTCAGCAACTTTGGCTTGTTTATGTTAACGATTTTTAGCCAGCAGTTCACGTATGTTGTCCTTACCCAGCTAGCCTTCGCCCCTTACCGCCTCGTTGCTGGTAGTGTCAGCTTCGCCTCACGGTTTGGCCTACGGATTACCCGTGGGTACTTTTCCCGGCAGCTTCACACAGGCGGATTACTCCTCCCGCATGTGCCGGTTGGCTTTGTCAGCTGAATGACAAGTTCCTCCTTTCGAACAGTTATTACAGGCGACTTCATGTCGCACACCCATGGATAAATCCAGGGACTTGCGGGATTATTTTGGTCGGCCCAACTCTCAAAACAAATAAGCCCGCGTGCTGTCGGTCTAATGGGATTGCCCAGGCTTACACATTGCTGAGATGTCAAGATTGCTGATGGCGACTTAATAGTGATATCGCTTTGAATCAGAGGTATTAACATTTCCAACTAGACCTCAGAAGTCAATGAACACGATTAGCGATGAACTAAGGTGTCAAATGGTTGAGGTTAACTTTGAACTAAGTACTGGTATCAGGTGAGTGTAACTAGGAATATAAAAGGGTCAATGTTGAATTTAGTGCGTCACGAACATCTTGTAACGTCGTTCACCTTCCGAAGTGTAAAGTACTGCTAAGTTGGCTGTTTATATTTCGAGGGATTTTAAACCAATCAGGATTGCCATGTGTGTCTATAGAGGCAATCCATTCTCGGGTGGTCAAGGCGTATATACCAAGCATCTGAGTGAAGAATTATCGAAGCTTGGTCATCATGTCGAAGTTTTCTCAGGTCCTCCCTATCCGGTGCTGGATCTGGATAAAGTTCAATTGTCTAAGCTTGCTTCGTTGGATTTATACAATGCTGACAATCCATTTCGAATCCCAAGCGTCCAGGAGTTCGGCGGTCTGATCGACCTTGCTGAATTCGCGATCATGGCTGCGGGTGGATTTCCAGAACCCAGATCTTTTGGATGGCGGCTTGAAAAAGCCATTGCCAACAGACGCAATGAGTTCGATATCCTTCATGACAACCAGTCGCTGTCGTGGTCGATAGATAGGCTGGCTAGCAGCGGTTGGCCCGTCATTGCTTCGATCCACCATCCAATTACTGTGGACAGACGGCTGGCAATTGAAAATGCAACCGGGCTAAAGGCCAAATTTGGTGCCTGGCGTTGGTACGGATTTGTTAATATGCAGGTTCAGGTGGCCCGCCGCCTAGAGTCGATTATCACGGTATCGGAGACTTCACGTCAAGATTTAAAGACCGAAATGGGAATTGATCCACAAAGGTCGAAAGTGGTGCCAATCGGTGTTGATACTTCGGTGTTTAGACCTTACCCGAATGTGGTCAAAGAAGAAGGACTAATAGTGACAACCGCAAGTGCGGATGTTCCACTAAAAGGTCTCCATATCCTGGTGGAGGCGATGGCCGAAGTATGCACTCTTGAGCCTAAAGCTCATCTAGTAATCATGGGAAACCCAAATCCAGATTCAAAACTTCCGGACAGAATTTCACAGCTGGGACTGTCAAAGGCAATCAGGTTTGCTGGCCCGGTTTCCCTTGAAGAGATGGTGAAGCTTTACAATCAGGCACAAATATCTGTAGTGCCTTCTCTTTATGAAGGATTTTCGTTGCCAGCGATAGAGGCTATGGCATGTGGGGTGCCAATGGTGGCAACAGATGGTGGAGCGCTTCCCGAAGTAACTGGAATCGACGGGGAGACCGTTCTTCGAGCTCGGGCGGGGGATCCACTGGATTTGGCCAAAAAAATATTGAAGCTCTTTGATTCGCCGATACTCAGAGAAGAGCTATCTATCAATGCGAGAGAACGTGTGGCAAACCTTTATAGTTGGACTGTTACTGCCAAAGCCACAGAAGCAAGTTATTTTGATTTGCTTTGCGAAAAAGGTTTGGTTTAAGAATTCAATGTTGTCGCTAAGGGAGTCTGATCTGGGTTCACTCGAGGGCAAGTGGGTACTTGATTTTGGCGCGGGAGCTGGAAGGCATGCTTACTGGGCATTTTCCCGCGGGGCAAACGTGGTAGCTGTTGACCTGTCAATGGATGAACTCAGTCAAGCGCCTGCCTATTTCCAAGCTTTGAGTCAGGAACAGACCAAAAATAGCATTGGCCTTGCAATACAGGCTTCAGGATTAGCACTCCCGTTTGACTCGGAATCCTTTGATGTAGTGATTGCGTCAGAGGTGCTTGAACACATTCAATCTGATTACGATGCCCTAGCAGAGATCGGGCGGGTGGTAAAGCCTGGAGGAGTGCTGGCGGTTAGCGTACCCCGCTTTTTCCCTGAACAAATTTACTGGAAGATTTCTTCACAATACCACAACGTTCCAGGTGGTCACATAAGGATATATCGACGTTCAGGATTGATCAAGCTTCTAACCAATTGCGGCTTTCGGGTGTATCGTACTCACCATGCACATGCGCTTCACACTCCGTACTGGCTCATTCGATGCATTGTGGGTGTTGATAATACCAAGTCCAGATGGTACAGGAGTTATCATCGATTTTTAGTCTGGGATATAACTAAAAAGCCAAGGATCACTGGCGAAATTGAAAGGATATTGAACCCGCTACTAGGAAAGAGCCTGGTAGCTTATTCAATCAAGGCCAAAGATGGATAGTTGCGGTTCGAGGAATTCACTGCTCAGTCGAAGCCAGCTCAGCTCGTCGCTGGATGCGCTTGAAGCCATGCAGCTCAAGTCAGGTATGATTCCCTGGTTCCATGGTGGTCGGGCTGATTCCTGGAATCATTGCGAGGCTGCAATCGCATTGGCGGTTGGCGGGAGGATCGAAAGTTCGAGGCGGGCTGCGGACTGGCTGATTCAAAGTCAGAATCGAGATGGATCGTGGTGTCATTTTTACCAGTCTTCTGGCGTAGCGGAACCCCGGAGGGATACCAACACCTGCTGTTATCCGATACTGCTGGCTGCGGTTTTGGACCTTTGCTTAGGTTCCTCAATAGAATCAAAGAGATATATAGAAATGGCCTTAGGTGGAATTGACTATGTTATTAGCCATCAACGCCTCGATGGATCAATTCCCTGGGCAATTGATCCCAGCGGAGCTCCCAATCAGACTTCTTTGGTTGCAGGTTCCTGTTCGGTCTATGACAGTCTGAGCCTAGCTTCAGGCCTAAGCCGCAGTTATGGAATTGGAGACTGGCAGAGATATAGCGATTCAGCTGCATTATTGAAGGGGTCGCTGGAGATGGGTAGTGGGATATACCAGGATACTTCTGACTGGGCGATGGACCGCTACTACCCAGTTTTGGCAGGAATATCTGATTCCGGTTCGCTGACTGGGCAATTTTTGGATCAGTTCTACCAGCCCAAATGGGGGATCCGCTGCCTGAAAACAGGCGACTGGTTCACTGCTGCCGAAACTGCAGAAGCAGCCATGGCGCTGCACATAAGCGGTGAAGTTGATATGTCCAACGAGCTATTTTTCTCCCTGGAGCGCTTCAGATGCGAAGGCGGAGGTTACCTGACTGGGTTGGTGGCTCCAAATGGGACTTCTTTCCCTTTTCTTGAGCAGTCCGCCTATTCAATTGCCGCAGTAGTTCTTGCAGGGTACGTGGTTGCAAATAAGGCACGGCCCAGTTTTGCCAGCACCATCATCTCTCTTTTTGCATAACCCTAAGGCTTCCGGCCTCATAGAGTTGTCTAAACCCCATCTCTTTTGATCGTAAATAAATCTCATATGGCGGGGTACCGCCCAACTGCAGATTTTCGAATACATCATGAATGGCTAGAATTCCGCCATCTGCAAGTTTGGGCACCCAATCATCAAAATCCAGGTGTGCCTGTTCTTTGCCATGCCCCCCGTCAATGAATAAAAACCCTATGGTTGTTTCAAATACTGAGGCGAAAGTCTGCGAATCGGAGGCGACAATGATCACAGAGCTATTTAATCCTGCAAGTGTAATTGTTCGTCGAAGCCCGTACAGGGTGTCCATCCGTCCAGAGACAGGGTCTACCAGAGAGGGATCATGGTGCTCCCAGCCGGGCTGGATCTCTTCAGACCCTCTGTGATGGTCGATTGTAATAAGTTTTAGTCCTAGCATTTTGGCAACTGTGCCAAGGTAGATAGTTGAAAGGCCGAGGTAGGAACCGATTTCAACTGCTGGATGTGGCGGCAACTCCTGAGTCAGCCAGATTCCATGGGCGAGCGCCAATCCTTCGGATTCCGGCATGAACCCCCGGGTGGTTTTAATAAGCTGACTTAGTAAGGAAACTCGGTTTTTGACTTCGCCATTTGGTATAAAAGTCATTGTGCGGCCTTATCCCTGGGTGGCAATGTCTAGTTTTTCGCATTGCACATTGTCGTCGGAGGATAACGTGGTGCGGTCTTCGGGGATATGATGCTCGAGAGGTAAAATCAATCTAAATTCACTGCCTTTTCCGCTTTCTGATGTTACTTCAATCTTTCCGTTCAGCGAGTGGGTGGCTCTCCGGGCGATGGCCAGACCAAGTCCAGAACCCCCTGAGGCCCGGTCCCTTGCTTCGTCGACCCTATAGAGTCGGTCAAAGATCCTATTCAGGTGGTTGGGTGCGATTCCTATTCCATTGTCAGCCACCGAAATTACCAACTCGTCCTGGTGCTTTTTGACTGTAATCCTGATCTTACCTCTAGGGTCCACATATCTAATTGAATTGGACAAGAAGTTGCTAATGACCATGTCTAGCAGTCTTCTATCCAGAAGAACTTCTTCATGTGGTGCATCCCAGGTAATAGCCAGATGCTTGCTGGCTATATTGCTTGAAAAGCGAAGTACCAATTCTTTAATGTATAGGTCTATGAAAAATGCCTCTCTGCTTACAGTGTGAGCGATGTCCAAGCGGTCAAGAGTTCTCAAGTCCTTGAGTAGATGATTGATTCGGTCTGTCTCTTCCTGGATTAGCCATGCCGCTTCTGACATTTCATCCTGGGATTTGATGGTCCTATCACAGATGGCCAAAGCAAAGCCGGAAACAGCGTTTATTGGCGTAGCTATTTCATGACTGAGGTCTCCAAGAAATTTCTTCTGCTCGTTTTCGTGGTCTTGAAGTTTTTGAGCCATGGAGTCAAACGCACGAGCCAAGCTTTGAAATTCCCTGGATCCCACTTTCCCGATTCGTGCCGACAGGTCGCCTGACGCTACCCGCTCAGCTGCGTTTATAGCTTCTGATATGGAGTCAGACAACGAGCTGGTAATCATCTTAGAAATAAAGAGAGCTGCTGCCAATGTCAGCAACACGAGTACCAGCGTTCCGAGAGTCAGCTCCATTGACAGAGTATCAGTGTAAGGAACGCCGGTTGCAGCGGTTACCTCAATGGCTCCAATCTTGCTGTTGGCATTTATAACCGGGGCCGCCAAACCTGAGCTGTTGTTGGCCGTAAGGAAAAGGTGACCATTTTGATGAATCGCAAATGAAGTTTGGGGAATCAGTGAAGTTGCCATAATTAGCTGATCTTTGGGGGTTCCAGATGCAGCCAGACTTGCTAGTTTTTGAGCGCTTCGGTCCAGCCTTTGGCTTGTGGCATTAACCTGGACGTGGTATTCAATGGCATTTATTACAAAATAGGTGAAGCCCAGACCAACGATGGTGGCCACAGCCATGATGCCGAAAGTTTTAACGTGAATTGATTTGAGCCACCGCAGCATTAGCCATCCAGCCGATACCCGATTCCCCTCAGGGAAGTTATTGTGACGGCTTGACCCAGTTTTTTCCTAATCAAGCCAATATGGACGTCGATTGTTTTTTCGGTGATATAGGTCGTTCCCCAGGCAGCCATGAGCAAAGACTCGCGGGAAAAAACTCGGCCAGGGGAGGATGCCAAGGTGGTCAGAAGATCAAATTCCCGCCTTGACAGCATTATCTCTTGGCCGTTTACCCAGCATTGCCTGGAGCGGGAATCCAGAGTCAATGTATCACCTATGTTTATCACCGGATCTTCGGCTACGAGCCCTTTTGATCGCCGAATCTGAGCTCTGACTCTGGCTATCACTTCAGGAGCGGAGAACGGCTTTACGATATAGTCATCTGCTCCAAGTTCCAGCCCGGTTACTTTTGACGACTCCTCACCCCTGGCAGTTAACATCACAATCGGTATGGAAAACTTTGATCTTATGGCCTTGACTAGTGAGAATCCGTCCATACCTGGCATCATCACATCGATCAGGGCCAGGTCGGCTCCAACCTGATCTAGCAGGCTTAAGGCTTCCTTGCCGTCTCTGGCTTCAAGTATAGAGAAGCCTTCTTTTGCCAGGTATGAACTAAGAAGTTTTCGTAACGCAAGTTCATCATCGACAACCAGTATTGTTCCTGTATTAGTCAATTGGATTACTTTCGTGTGAAGCTATCGCCGGTTGAATTACTTTACCTACTTGTGAGCGTTCTGTTACCTTTTCATTACGCCGCACCACTATCTTTATTTCTAAGCAAGTCAGATGATCTAACCAAGTATAAGCGCTGCAGATTAAAAGACTCAGGCGATTTTCACCCGTGGCATGCGGCTATATCTTGGTCGGTGGCCGCATGCCCAACCCTACGTTTAACGTTAGCCTAGTATCGAAGCTCACGTGATCAAAATTATGCCACGCTGAAACCAAGGAGCTTCTTCCTAAATTCCAAATTTACCTGGTATCGCTCAAGGGTTTGTTGCAAACTTTTTTCACCCGAAGGTATCTGATGCGATTTGAAGAAGCCGTTGATCTCGTCTGCCAATAGATGAGATTCTTCAGAAATAAGCGCCGTTACGCCTGACAACATTCGGGAAATAGTGTTGTCAGGAAATCTCTCCAGCAGGGAGTCCCAGTTCGCCTTAAGGAACTCCCATGCCAGTGGACCAGAAGATTTACCAGTTAGAAGACTTGCAATCACGAACGGACCATTCTGGCTTCTGATGTCATCAAGCGTCATACGAAGAACCTTATTTATCAATTCCGGCTCTCGAAAGTGCGTCAGTGCCATCAGATACCTGTTCTCTTCCTGAGGAGTGGAAGGATGGCGGTATCTATCCAACATGAAAGCAAAGTCAGCTTCATCCCCATTGAAGGCGACTACCTTTAGCACCGCCGATATAATATCGGGGTCAATGTCCTGCTCTATCGACATTTCACGGACGAACAGCTCTTTGCACTCAGCTATGGTGTCAAGGTGTTTTCCAATTGTGCCTAACGCTGCAATGACTGAAGCGCGCAATCTTGAGGTGCCTTCCGGCTCGTCAGTTTTGGCTTCAAATCCGATTTTCTCAAGCAGGGGAAGCAGAATTTGTTGGCATTTTGTTGCCAGGAATTCCCGTTTTTCTCCCTCAAAAATCAATTCCATAACCGATAGCGCAGATATCATAAGATCCCATAAGCTGGGGTCGGTTTCCGGAGCAATTGCCTCCAGCAGATCAAAGAAATTTGCAACTTCAAGCTTTTGGGAAAGCACAAGTGCCCAGATATCGCTGGCAAGATTGAATTTTTCCAAATCCTCAAGCTCGGCAAAATTGTCAAGAAGTCTCTGGAGCAGCTGCTGGTCATAGGAGGCTCTGAAGAAGCCCCAACCTCCAGCGTTTACAATCACCAGGTCCTCTTGCGAGGCAAGTCTAAGACGAAGCGGTTCGCTGTCTAAAAGTGTTCTTTGGACGTTTTCACCGATCCTTATTGATAACGGAACTCTCCATGAGGTTCCGACCATCGACTCGCTGCCTTTATAGCTTTGCGGATCTAGATATGAGAACGGTTTCTGAGTTACTTTTACTTCATCGCCGTCGAGTTCAGCTGTGATAAGGGGGTGCCCTCCCTGAAATACCCAATCGATCATCGTCTGTGATATTGGTTCGCCGCTTGACTCCTCAAGCGCGCTCCACAAGTCAGTGGTTTCGGCGTTGGCATATTTGTGTGAATTAAGGTAGTTGGTAATTCCAGATCTGAAAGTGTCCTGCCCGAGGTAACGCTCAAGCATTCTTAGCACGCTGGCGCCTTTTTCATACGTTAGGACGTCGAACATTCCCTCCGCATCAGACGGCTTTTCAACCTTGAATTCGATAGATCTGGTATTGTGAAGTCCGTCAATTGCCAACGCTGCGCTTTTGGATAGCCCGAAAGAAACCCAACGCTTCCAGCTGGGGTTATAGGCATCCGTGGCCAGCAGCTCCATGAAGGTTGCGAATGCTTCGTTCAGCCATAAACCGTTCCACCATTTCATAGTCACCAGGTCGCCAAACCACATGTGGGCGATTTCGTGACATATGACGTCCACAATTCGTTCAAGTTCGATTCTGGACGATTTATCTGGATCGACAAGAAGCAGCGTTTCCCGGAAAGTAACTGCTCCCAAGTTCTCCATTGCGCCAAAGGCGAAATCAGGAATTGCAATAAGGTCTAATTTTTCGCCCGGGTACGGGATCGAGAACCAGGAGGAAAAGAATTCAAGCGCGTGAATAGCCACTTGTTGGGCAAAACTGTGAAGGTGCTGTTGATTCGGTTTCGAGATAATTCTGATGGGGACGCCTGATCCCATTTTTACTTCAGAGGCCTCAAGCGGCCCTATGATCATGGCTACAAGATAGGTTGACATTGGGATTGTATCTCTGAACCTGACCAGTTTGTGACCATCATCAAGCTCCGTTGTTGACTCTTCCGGAGCATTTGAGACAGCAAGAAAATCCCGGGGTGTCTCGATGGAAATACCGAAGACTGCCTTTAGATCCGGCTCGTCGTAGCACGGAAATGCCTTACGGGCGTCCGTTGCCTCAAACTGGGTTGTGGCTAAATATTTGGGCTCACCGTCTGCAGTGTCGAAGCGACTTTTGTAAAATCCTGACAGTTGGTCATTGAGGAACCCTTTGAATGAGAGTTCCAAAGTCGCGTTTCCGACCGGGATCTGTTCGGGGAAAGAAAATATTACTCTTTCGTTCTCGTTTTCGAGCTGTATGGATCCCTCAAAAGTCCCGGCCGAATTGGAAAGGCGGACTGATTCAATTTCCAGGTCCACTGAATTCAGGGTGATTGTGTCAGAGGGTTGACTAACCTCAATATCTATCGATTCAGTTCCACTAAAGGTGAAATTATCGAAATCGGGGCGGACCCTTAGAGAGTATCTTTTGGGTACTGTGTTTCTTGGCAGTCTGTAGTTGGTTGAATTATCCACAAAACTTACCGTAGTTGATTATCTGACCAATTGGTAGCTATGTTTGTGCAAGAATTTGGCCAAATTATCGGAGTATCGCTTCTAGCTGGCAATATAGAGAGGTGTGAGAATTATCGTGGATTCGATGAGATTTGGTTCGACCAACGATGTAGTTGCCTTGGGAAGCGCGATAGTAGATGTTTTTTGCAGCGTTTCGGAAGATTTGCTAGATCAACTTGGCCTGAAAAAAGGATTGATGCAGCTGGTTGGTCCGGACTTGGCTGACTCGGTAGTCTCCCAGTTGGGCAAAGTGGAAATGAAAGGCGGTGGCTCCGCAGCTAACACGCTTGTCGGCCTGGCTGGTTTGGGTCATCCTGGCACTCTAATTGCCAGGACTGATAATGACCAGTTTGGGAAGCAGTATGTACAAGAACTGGAATCCATCGGCGTCCATGTGGAGAGGCCTGGCGTATCTCACGATTTGGGTACTGGAAGGTGCCTAGTGCTAGTCACCCCGGATGGCGAAAGAACCATGGCTACATGGCTGGGAGCAGCATCACATTTGGAGTTGGATAAGAATGGGATCGATGCGATCAGGAATTCCAGGATTCTCTACATTGAGGGTTATCTTTACGATATTGAAGATACCAAAAGGCAGATTCATCGAGCTATCGAGGTAGCGGATCAAGCCGGGGCATTAGTGGCGATTTCTCTTTCTGATCCGTTTTGTGTAGAGCGGCATCGGGATGAATTCCTGCACCTACTGGACGGGAAAGTGTCGCTAGTTTTTGCAAATCAGGATGAGGCGCATATTCTCACCCAGAGGTCCGACCTGGATGACATGGTGCAGTTTTTCAGATCCAGGATGGTCTCAGGTGCAATCACAATGGGAAAGCTTGGAGCTAAGGTCTTCAACCTGAGTGAGGCTCATTTAGTACCCGCCAAACGAGTGGAAAAAGTAGTGGATACAACCGGGGCTGGTGACCTCTTTGCGGCAGGATTCCTTCATGGCGTTTTGAACCACGGTCTTGAGAACCCTATTCTTTGCGCTGAGTATGCGACTATTTGTTCGGCGGAGGTGATTACCCACTTTGGCGCCAGGCCTGAACAAGACCTGAACCTGCTACTAAGAGCTTGAGAGCTGTTTGGCTTTCCTATTCCAATGGTGTGGGTAAAAACTTCAGAGGTTGATCGGTGAGTCTTACCAGCATTGATGCCAGCCACGGACCGAGCGGTGCTAATACTTCTTCTAGTTCGGACTTCATCATGGGTCCCTCTATTACGAGTGTGCCATCGTAAGCTAGCTCCAACTCAAATTCATTCCCATCCCCGTCAATAAGGATATTTTCGCTTGTGGATACCGATGATCTTTCAAGGGCAAAAGCAAGCGTTGTCGGGGAACTTTGGTCGAGAATGGTGACAATATCTTTTATTGGAGCTGGTTCGCTCAGGCACACTGCCCTGATTGTGATTTCGATTCCCACTTCCATCAGGTCGGGATCGGATTCACCAAGTTGCCAGGACCTGTATACGCTTTGACTCCATACCGGCCAATCGAAATCCACGTCAACCCGGACATTGGCAGGATTTAGTTCTCCCGGAAGAGCGTAAGATGATTCGAATCTCATGTCACCAATGAACAGATCTAGCATTACATGTTGTTCATTTGGCAGCTGCTCGAGCATCGATGTTTCTAGACTCTTTTGTGCCGCATTAATGACATCGAGAAAAACATTTTCAATCATGTGTAATTTAATCTAGTTGCTAGGGTAGTTTTAGGATTCGTGGAAAATAGCTGGCTTGAGAGAAGGATTATATCATATGCCCATAGGGGTGGTGCATTCGAGGCGCCATCTAGTACTTTGGGCGCGCTCGGACACAGCCGGGAGGTTGGAGTTTCTGCACTAGAGCTGGACGTGCACAGCACTTCCGATGGGGTATTGGTGTGTTGCCATGACAGCGTGGTGGACACGACTACCAATGGGCGCGGCAGGGTCTCAAGACTCAGCTGGGATGATATACGGCAACTAAACGCAGGCTACTGGTTTGTGCCTGGTACCGATAGCGCCAGTATTCAGGCACGGCCGGCTGAGGCATATATCTTTAGATCGCCAGAGCTTCAAGGCGAGATGACAAGATTCGCAACCGTGGAAGATGTGCTAAAGCGCTTCCCTGAAATGATCTTGAATTTCGATATAAAGTCCACGGCACCCTTGGTTGAACCATATGAAGACACCCTTGCCAAACTGATTTATAAATATGAGGCCCAAGACCGGGTAATCGTCAGCTCTTTTCTGGATCCGGCGATTTGGCGAATCCGTCAGCAGCATCCTTCGCTTTTTACTTCGGCAGCCCCCGGGGAGGTAAGCGAGTTCTATTTTGCGCTGATAAACAGCAGCGAGGCTGCCATAAAGCTGGCGAAGAATGCCCCTTATGTGGCATTCCAAATACCTCGATTTTTCGGTGAGATAGAACTTGCCACTCCGCAATTCATAGAAGCTGCCCATTCCAGTGGTAAAGCAGTGCACCTCTGGACCGTAAATGATCCTACGGAAATGCGAATGTTACTAGAGATGGGGGTGGACGCTATCATTAGCGATCGCCCATCGGACTTGGTGGACGTGATAAATGAAGGATTTGATCACTATTTCTACACCCCAAATTAGGCTGTATATCTACAGTATCGATTTGTAGGAGCCGCATGAAAGTTCTGGTTGCGATGTCTGGTGGCGTCGATTCAACGGTAGCCGCCGCCCTGTTGGTTCAACAGGGGCATGAGGTTGTCGGGGCAACGATGAAATTGTGGGGAGGCTCATCTGATTCAGGATGCTGTTCAGTATCCGATGTCGAAGACGCAAGAAGAGTGGCGGCTCAGATAGGAATCGACCACCATGTCTTTAACTTCACTGAAGAATTCCATCAAAAGGTGGTTGACTTTTATGTGGATTCCCATAAGCAGGGTTTGACACCTAACCCATGTATTGAATGCAACAGGCATTTGAAATTCGATACTTTCATAGACCGTGCCAAGATACTCGGGTTTGACTATATCGCTACAGGTCACCATGCAAAAATAATCACGAGGGATGGGATATCTTATCTTGGCCGTGGAGAGGATCTACATAAAGATCAGTCTTATGTGCTATCAATGCTAAAAAGAGAGCAACTGGACTTTTTGATGCTTCCGGTTGGAGAAATAACCAAGGATCGGGTTCGGGAAATAGCAGCTGAGATGAGCCTTAGGACAGCATTTAAGCCCGACTCCCAGGAGGTCTGCTTTATCACTTCCACTACTGGAAGGGATGGATTTCTGGCCTCCCGTATAGATCTCCATCCAGGAGAATTGCTCGAAGGCTCTACAGGCAGGGTAGTCGGGGCTGTGGATGCGGTGGAGCTAGTTACGGTTGGACAGCGCAAGGGGTTGGGTACTCTAGGTGATGGTTCTGCCCGTTATGCCGTTGATGTGGACGTGGTAGATCGTAAAGTGACTTTGGGACGCCAATCTGATCTGATGGTTGACTCCATTGAAATTCATACTCTGACATTTTCGCATCAGCCACTATTAGAAGGGGACACGATTGAGGTTCAGGGTTCTGCTCACGGTCCTACCTCAATGGCGAGGTTTTTTGGTGACAGAGTGGAGTTTGAGTCGCCCAGGCGCAAGATTGCCCCGGGGCAAACTTTAGCGTTTTACCGGGATGACGTTGTTGTTGGCTCTGCAATTGCTCGCTAGCAGGTGGTGAATTTGGCCAAAACTCCCAAGGGGGAAATCGAACTACTCAGAGCCAGCATAAGGTATCACTCCTGGCTCTATCATCATCTCGATGATCCTCAGATACCTGATTATGAGTATGACCAGATGGTTAAACGGCTTCAGGAGCTTGAACGGATTCATCCTGAGTTAGTTGATCCGGATTCCCCAACTCAAAAGATTGGCGAAGTAGGGCTCGAACTGTTCAGGCCTATTGTTCACCAGGTTCCGATGATGTCGCTCGATAATGTGTTCGATCCTAAGGAGCTTAAAAGCTATTTTCAGAGAGTTCGAAAAGGACTTTCCCTGACCGAAACCTCCCGATTGAGATGGGTGTTTGAATTAAAGATTGATGGACTGGCCATAACGCTTATTTATCGTCACGGTTATCTTGACACCGCGGCAACCCGTGGTAATGGCCAAGTTGGAGAAGATGTAACTGCCAACGTTATGACAATTAAGTCCATTCCGAAGCAGCTCAAATCCTCAGATGGCTCCCCGTTGCCTGAACTTCTTGAAGTTCGCGGTGAGGTTTATATGACCAAAGATGCCTTTGCCCGCCTCAATGAAGCTCAATTAAGCGCAAATCTTCCACTGTTTGCAAATCCCCGAAATTGTGCCGCTGGCTCACTTCGCCAAAAGGATCCAAAAATCACCGCTAAAAGGGAGTTGTCGTTCTGGGCCTATCAATTAGTTCAGATTGAGGGGGGGGTAAAACTTGGCTCCCATTCTGAGTCGCTTAGGTATTTAACTTCTTTGGGTTTCCCGGTAAGCCCAGAAATAAAGCTGTTTGATGACGAAGATGAAATTTTGGCTGAGATTTCCGATCTGGAGAATCGGCGTCACAATCTCAGTTATGAGATAGATGGAGCGGTTCTGAAGATAGATGATTTGGAGTTGCGGCAGGCGCTTGGATTCACGGCTAGGGCTCCTCGGTGGGCGATAGCATACAAGCTGGCTCCAGAAGAGAGGGAGACCAAGCTGCTCAACATCGAAGTCTCAATCGGAAAGTCCGGAAAAGCAACACCATTTGCGGTGCTTGAGCCGGTATTGGTGGCGGGATCTATGGTTTCAAGGGCCACTTTGCATAATCAGGATCAAGTCAGGATCAAAGACGTGAGAGTGGGGGATACGGTAATTGTCCGAAAAGCCGGGGACGTTATTCCAGAAGTGATCAGGCCAGTTCTGGAGTTACGCCCCGATGATGCTGCACTTTGGCAATTTCCCACCAGGTGCCCCCTTTGTGGCTCTCCGCTCGAAAGGCTGGAGGGTGAAAGCGATACATACTGTTCCAATCCGTATTGTCAAGGACGCACCATCCAACGAATAGCGCACTTTTGTTCAAGGAGTGCACTTGATATCGAAGGATTAGGAGAGACCAGAGTGGCCTTGTTTGTAGATCTGGGCTTGATATCAGAACCGCCGGATATATATCGACTCAGCCACGATCAACTGATAGGCCTCGAAGGATTTGGGGAAAAATCAGTCAATGCTCTGCTGGAGGCCATTCAAAAATCGAAGAGCAAGCCCCTCTCGAACCTTCTGGTCGGACTTTCTATCCGCCATGTGGGCGAGGGGGCAGCCAGGGCTATCGCCAGACAGTTCCGAACTTTAGAAAGGCTTATGTCGGCCACAAAAGAAGAGATCGAGTCGATTGATGGTGTGGGCGAGAAAATTGCACTCTCAGTGCTTGAATTTTTTAGTAATCCCAAAACATACGCAATCTGTCACCAATTGATTGATCTGGGGGTCGCAACGGTTGAATCGGATGGCTCAGAGCAGGTCAACCTTGAGCAGAATTTGAGTGGCAAGACTGTGGTGGTAACTGGCACATTGTCTCGCTTTACCAGGGATGAGGCTGAATCTGCAATTGCAGCTAGGGGTGGGAAAGCAACCTCTTCAGTATCTTCCAAGACGTTCGCGTTGGTAGTGGGGTCGGATCCAGGGTCCTCCAAATTAACTAAAGCGGAATCGTTAGGAGTGCCGATTATAGGTGAGGAACAGTTTTTAATCCTCCTGGATACGGGTGAAATCGGAACAATTAACCCTTCTGGCAGGGCAGAATAGTTGAGTTGCAATATTGTAATTCCAGATTTGCGCTATGGTGGAGAAAGATATAATTACTAACGGGCTGGCTAAAATGACATTGATTAATTGCGCTACAGCATCCAAGAGGGATGGAGAGGCTTAATCGTGTACACCACCCGACTCCAGGAAAATATAGGCAAAATCCTCCATGGTCGTTATACCTTGGTGGCTGCCATTGGCCAAGGAGCTTCCGGTGATGTCTATCTGGCTCACGATCTGTCTTTAGGACGCAAGGTTGCAATTAAGCTTTTGCACTCTTCTTTGGCTGGAGATCCATTTTTCCTGAAAAGATTCCAGTCAGAGGCTAAATCAGCCGCAAGCCTAAACCATCCCAGTATTATGCGGGTGTTCGACTGGGGGGAATCCGGTTCTACGCCATATCTGGTACTCGAGTATCTTTCCGGCGGGTCATTGCGCGAGTATCTCAATACAGGCGATCTCCTTACCGAGTCTCAAGCTGCCTCATTAATGTTACAAGTCGCACAAGGGCTTTCATACGCCCATGGCAGGGGATACGTTCACAGGGACATAAAGCCAGCCAACCTTCTCTTTGATGACGAGGCTAGGATAAGAATTGCCGATTTTGGTTTAGCCAGGGCCCTGTCTGAGGCGGCTTGGACCGAACCTGTGGGAACGCTAATGGGTACTGCCCGCTATGCATCACCGGAACAGGCATTGGCCAAGGAAAGCGACAGGACTTCTGACGTATACTCGCTGGGCTTAGTGATTCATGAGGCTTTGCTTGGAACGCTGCCTTTTACTGGGGATACCACCGTTTCACTTCTCATGGCCAGAATACATAGTGACGTCGAAGTTCCCGAAGCCGCTGGAAGTCTGAAGCCGATAATTGATTCTTGTCTCAAGCTCTCTACCCGGGAGCGAATTTCCTCAAATGATTTAGTGTCGCAGCTTGAAAAGTTGGTTCGAGTCCTGGATCCGCCAGAGCGGCTTTCGGTCGAAGGTCCCACTCTTATGGTGGCTGATGAAAATGGGGATTTGACAGAAGTTGCCGAAATGGCATTGATTGCCAGTGGCAACGGTGCAGCCAAAGAAGTGTATATCCCACCTGGTGGAGCTAATGATAAAACCAGCGCATTGGGGGGTGCTGAGACCCAGGTGGCAATTGATGTTATTTCGCCTGGTGCGGCTGGTGTTTTGAGTACAAAGTCTGGAGCATCAACTCCCATGCCCACACAGACATTGCATTTGCATAGGAGAAGTGAGACTCCGTTTTATAAACGTAAATTGTCGATCATTGGGGCGATTGTACTTGTATTGCTCATTATTTTGGCTGTTCTCACTGCCATCGGAATACCCTCCAAATTGGCTGCAGATATATTTTCCACCAAAGTTCCCAATGTTTTAGGTGAGACGCCTCAACAGGCAAAGTCAAATATTGAGGCCGCACACTTGAAGCTGGGCAGCATTTCCAAGCAGTATTCCTCGACGGTCAAAGCCGGGTTAATTTCTGCTGAATCTCCCAAGCCTGGTTTTACCCTTCCTAAGGGCAAGACCGTAAGTATTGTCGTCTCCAAGGGCCATGCTCCGGTAACGATGACAGATTTAGTCGGACTGTCCCAGGCGAGCGCTGAATCTAAATTGCGTTCAATTGATTTGATTCCCGAGATCGTCAAACGTTATTCGGAGACAGCTCCAGTTGGACAGGTAATTTCCACTTCCCCGGGACCGGGTACTTACAATATAGGAACCAAAGTGACCTTGACAATCAGCCAGGGACCAGCTCCAAGAAAGGTGCCAAATCTGGTTGGTGAAAGCGCTGCAACTGCAGTGAGTCAGCTGAAGGCTTTGGTGCTGACGCCGTCGGAAACACGGGCATTTTCAAATTCGGTGCCAGCTGGAACCGTGATATCCCAGACTCAGACACCAGGTTCGATGGTTCCCCGGGGTTCGACGATTGATTTTGTAGTTTCCAAGGGACCTCAGATGGTTGTGGTACCAAATGTGGTGGGAGATAATCTTCAGCAAGCAGAGGCGGCACTGAATCAGGTCGGTCTTGCTGTGGGTTCTGTTTATAGCTATTTTGGGTCTAACACCGTGGTGGCGTCCAGCCCGGGCGGAGGCACCAAAGTTCGAGCTGGAACTTCGGTGTCGCTAGTAACGGGTTAAACCCGGAGGTAATCGCGTTCGCTTTATGTAGACATCGTGATGGTTGTGCGCGGCCGGCACGTTTGAAACTCTGAGGCAGAGTTCATTTCGCGAGTTTTTCTATTTCTGGAAGGTGTGTTTTGCTTTATTTGACCACTCTTGGCGGTATTTTTGGGTTTTTTGGATAGTGCAGTTTTGGATCACCGGGGCTAGAGGTCTAAAGTGATGAATCGTCCTTTTGGGTAAGTACTATTGAAATTTCCGGTTGGTCAAATAAAAAAACCGGCAAGGCCCAGTTCGTCGCGGCTAATTGGTTAGAAAAGTTGATTCACGATGAGAGAAATCGGCAGGGCTTGTGGGGGGATAATTAGGAGTAATCAATTGTGAAAAAAAGCGAGACAAGTCGTCCCGGTCGTGAATCGCTAAAAAATCAGCTATTGGATATGATGCGCCCGCCACTTAGTGATCGTCGTTTTTGGATGACCCAGTCGTTAATAGCGGTGGCGCTCTTGGTCCACTTGGGTTCCGGATTAGCTAGCAGCCTTGGGAAAATTCCTGTTGTCAGCTTGGTATGGTTACTGTTTCTATTAGTCCCAATTTTTTATTCACGAAATGCATTCGGTCTTGGTGCCTCGTTGGCTGTGGCACTCGAAGGAATTGTATTTTCTATACCGCAGGAGCTCCTCCTTCCGCAAGGAAGAAGTCAACAGTGGGGTGCTTGGAGTATCTGGAGCATTTGGGGGATCTTGTCTGTTTTCCTGGTGGCCGCGGTTTTATTGGGCGAACGCTTTGACACGGAGCGTTCTCTTCACGAAGCTGAGATGGCTGCGGAACTGCTTAGGACTGAGCAGCGTTTTCAGCTTGCTTTTGCAAACAATATTGCCGGCATGCTTATCAGTGATCTTGGCGGTCACGCTCTGGTCGTTAACAACGCTTTTTGTAACATGGTCGGGCGAGACAGCGAGGAGATTATTACCCTGGGTTCCGAAGTGTTCACATTTCATGATGACCAGGGTATTGGTGTGGAAGCAAGTGCCCAGATGCTGAGCGGTGAGCGGCCGCAAACTATTTACACCAAGCGCTACGTGCACAAAGACGGCCGGATAGTTTGGGCTGAGATATCGCGGTCGCTGGCTCGTGACAAGAGTGGCAATCCGCAGTACTTTATAAGCTCAATTAGGGATATCACCGAAGAGCGCTCGCTCCTCGCCCAGCTTTCCTACCAAGCGATGCATGACCCGCTTACGGGACTTGCGAATCGCCTTGAATTTGAGGACCGTCTGGCTAATGCATTAGCCAGGGGAGGCGAAGGAAATAAGAACTTGGCCGTGTTCCTCATTGATTTGGATGAATTCAAGGATGTGAACGATACGTTTGGGCATCAGGTGGGCGATGATCTGCTAGTTGAAGTTTCACGTCGACTCGAGAAGGTGGCATGTCCCACCGATGTGCTTTGTCGCTTTGGCGGAGACGAGTTTCTCTATTTGGGCGAAGCAATAACTGATTCCAAGGAGGCCGAGGCAATTGCGCGACGGCTACTTGGTGTCTTTGATGAGCCATTTGTAATTGGCGAAGAGCACCTGGACCAGGCCGCGAGCATTGGAGTTGCGATCTGCACCGGCGACGAAAGCAGCCCAGACCTTTTGCGGGATGCTGACACTGCGTTATCCGACGCAAAACGTCAGGGCAAGAATTGCTACGTACTGTTCCGCTCTGAAATGCGTGATCAAGTTTCGAGCCGTATTGGCATGGTGCAGGAGCTGCGGCGGTCACTTGAGGCAGGAGAGATCGAGATGCACTATCAGCCGATTGTCGATCTGATATCAAGCCAAACAATCGGTTTTGAAGGGCTGATGCGCTGGAATCATCCTGAGTTTGGGTGTGTACCTCCATATGTCTTCATCCCCTTGGCTGAGCAGAGCAAGCTTATCTATGATCTGGGATTCTTTGCTCTTAACGAAGCCGTGCGCGAAGCGTCATCATGGCGGCATATTAAGCAAAGGGACCGTCAACCTTATATAGCCGTCAATCTTTCACCGCGGCAGTTCCATGATCCTGAACTCATAGCCAAAATTAAAAAGATTCTCAATGCGAATCAGCTTGAACCTACGCGGCTGGTACTTGAGATTACTGAGGGAGCGGCTTTTATAGACATGGATTCTGCCGAGCGCATAGCCTTTCGTTTGCGCCAGCTCGGAGTTTCGCTTGCAATTGATGATTTTGGTACAGGCTATTCTTCTTTGTCATATTTTACGGTGTTGCGCCCAAGTATTCTCAAGATCGACCAGTCTTTTCTTAGCCGGGCTCATGAAAGCGCAAACGGCGAGCAGTTGCTTGGCGCGATAGTCGCTATCGGGAAAAGCCTTGACGCCAAGGTGGTGGCTGAAGGCATTGAGACTATTTCGCAGTTAGAGCTGCTTCGACGTCTCGGGTGCGACTTTGGCCAGGGCTATCTTTTCTCTCCTGCTGCCCGTTCGGATGATCTTTCCGACCTGCTTGAATGCGTGTCATCGACTAGTAGTTCCTCTCCCCCGGAGCCGCATAAGTGGCAACAATTTCAGATACTGACCGAGCGGGTTCGCTCGCCACGAGGGAAACGGGGTATAGGGGTAAGTCGACGCGATTCAATCAACGATGAAGCGGGTCAAGGTGGGCTTGGGGCTGAATGATCTCTTTTAGTACCTGGATTTAGTGGTCATATTTGGATTGCCCCGGCTGGTACCGGTGCGGGCCGATTATCTAATGCTTGAATTCCAAGCGTTTAGCAGTTTTGCTTATTTATCGATTGGGAAATAACCTTTTTGCGTTATCGCGCATCACATCTGCTCGCAATTCTGCCGGCACTGAACCTGGTTGCGTGAATCCTTTTAGCTCTTCACGGACAACACCTGCATTTGCAAATGGCCAGTCGCTGCCGAAAACTATCTGCGTCGGCTTGGCGATTTGCGACAGTGCACCCCAGGTTTGAGGACCGGAGGAAAGAGCGGTATCAAACCAGAACTTGCCAAGTCTCTCGAGCACCTCACTCTGAGTTAGCTGAGGCATCCTGGTGTCTATCATGGGCGACACAGAAAGCCGCCAGGAGATATAGGGAATCGTTCCTCCTGCGTGGGCAAGTATAAAACGTATCCTGGAGAACTTTTCCAGGGCACCCGTAAATACCAGGTTTGCTGCAGCACGAGTTGTGTCGAAGAGGTATTCCATCATGAACCCTGGCCAAGGCAGCTGAAGGGACTTGCTTGACGGGTGATAGGTCGGATGAATAAAGACGACTGCTTCGCGTTCGTTTAACAGTTCTAGCAGCGGATCCAGGGACGGATCACCCAGAAACTTCTCACCTTGACCTCCCCTCTCCCTAAAGGAAGAGGATTCATGAAGAACCAGCAGCTCACGCCACCAGCCCTTCAGAGAGTTGACGCTTCACTGGGCCGCCGTGCTCAGCCCTAACAGGCTTTTGCTGCAGTGTCCCTCCACGTCCTGTGACCCCCCAAAGGGGACCAAGTCCTGCGGCAAGAATATTCTGTGCTGCGTTGATATCTGCGTTAGCTTCGTACCCACAGTTGATACAGATAAAGACCGCTTGACTCTTACGATTCTTCTTAGCTGCACGTTCGCACTGTGGACAGGTTTGGGAAGTGAACTGTGGGTTTATTGGTACAACAAGTACAGAAGAACTGGCATTAACTGCCTTGTCCTTCAGTCTCTTTCTGAATAGTGCCCAGGCTTGGGATTGTATAGATCTATTAAGTCCTCTCTTCTGGGCTACGTTCTTGCCTGGTTTTTCCTTAGTTCCCTTAGCGGAACGGGACATGTTCTTGACCTTCAGATCCTCGATGGCTATAAGGTCATAACTGCGGACAAGATCAGTAGTAGTCTTTTCTACCCAGTCCCTTCGTCTATCAGTCTCTCTGGCAGAGAGCTTAGCTATCTGGAGCTTGGTTCTGGCCCTACGGTTAGAACCTTTCTTCTGTCTTGAGAGCTTTCTCTGTAACCGTCTCTTTCGCTGTGACTCACCAGGACTTAGTAGCTTTGGCATTCTCAGGTGTGTACCATCTGAAGTTGTGACACTTGAGGCTATTCCCATGTCTATGCCTACTACTTCTCCAGTTGGTTCTCTTACAAGTTGTGGCTGGGACTGGGTGAAACTCACATGCCACCGGTCAGAGCGATCCAGAGTTATCCTGGCCGAAGTGGATGCCTCGATCTCCGCCCAGGGTCGGCTGAGGCGAAACCTAACCCATCCGGCTTTAGGTACCAGAACTTCTCCCCACTTACGATTCAACTTTCTGACCGACAAGT
>JAJZLS010000037.1 GCA_021803345.1 Actinomycetes bacterium | reverse complement strand
GAGCCAAGTAAATATCGACCGAGCCGACTTCCATGGTGAATGGAATTACACCATATCCCCGCAGAACCATTTACCTTGACAAGATTATTTTGCTACAGTTCCTTAGACACTACGACCCGTCCTGAACCGACGGGTCGTAGTGTCACAACCGTGATGCATAATTGAAATATGAGCGCACAGTTGACATTGCTTGAGATTGAAGAGAAAACACCAAACTGGGTATTAGACCGCCAAACCCGTGAGGTTGGACTGAAGGGTGTAGCCCTCGCCCGTAAGGTTCTCAACCACAAAATCAGTACAAACACGCCAGAATTTCCAGCTAAGGAACTTTCTAAAAAGTTATTTCTATAAGGTCGCTCTACTGACCATTAGACTACCGATATAACTAATCTGCGCAAGCAAACCTGCAGAACAGTTGAGCACTCTGGAGAGTCAGAATGGATCAGTACCCATTGTTAACCGAACGACTTGGCTACCCTGAAGGAACCAAGGCCTTAATCATCACTTGTGACTCTCTTGGATTTTGTCATTCGTGCAATATAGGCGTTTACGATGTGCTTCGCAACGGCATAGCAACTTCGGCCAGAATCGTTGTTCCCGCCCCATGGTCGAGAGATGCCGTAACCCGATATAGAGGGGAGGATGTTGGAGTTCAGTTAACTCTAAACTCGTCCAACCAGGTTCTCCACTTCGGACCCCTGACTCAAGCTCCATCACTGTATGACGGACAGGGTGGGTTCCCTATGACCCTCGAAGACTTATGGGATCATGCAGAACTTACCGAAGTACACCGGGAATGCAGATCACAAATCGAACGAGCAATCTATTGGGGTTTTGATGTATCGCACCTGGGTTCTGAGCTGGATGCGATGGTGATGAGACCGGAGTTTTTTGACGTACTTCTGGATCTGGCCTTTGAGTTCGGACTCCCCATATCGTTACCGCATGATCTTACGGAACACAACATTGGATTTCCAGCCAAAACGCTTGCTTACGAAGAAGGGGTTATCTTTCCAGACAGGGTCATTAACCCATTTTCCTCCCACAGCAATGTTGATCCAAATTCACCCGGATTGATAGAAGACCTTGTTTTCTCTCTTGAAGAAGGCGTCACCGAACTTTGCATCAGACCCGCCGAAGATAGTTCAGAGCTTCGTGCTGCAACGCCGCAATGGTCAACCTATGTTTCTCAAAAGACCCTTGCGGGCGATAAACGGCAGTTTTCACATCTTTTGGAAAAAGCCAACATAACCTTGGTTAGTTATAGAGAGATTAGAAATAGAGCGAGACTTGTAAAAATCAAGTGATGCCAATGTGTAAATAATTAATGCCCGATTAGCGATATTGTGTGGTTTGGATTTATAATTCCTGATAGACGGGAAAGGTAGCTTCCATGTTTGCAGAAATACTTGGATTGGATTCAGTTGTTGTAGTAGCAATCATTGTGATTGTGATAGGCGCCAGTAGGCTTCCGAAAATTGCCCGATCAGTAGGTCAGGCTAAGGGAGAATTCGAAAAAGGGCTCAAGGAAGGAGCCGCTTCTAACGAAGTCGAGAACAAAGAGCAGCATTGAATAAAACTATTTAGTCTTCTAAAATTCAGTCCTTTCTAATATCTCCTCCTGAAGATTTCGGTATTCTTCAGAGGTCGTGACCGGAAGCAGAGACATTAATTTCCCCATATTGCCGGTCACTTTTATCTTCCCTTGCATAAAAGCTGCAGTTGCATCCATTTCCCCTTTTTGGATTGCCAATGCGTCCTGATATTGTTCGGTGAGAATCAGCTCGGGTTCATCCATCTCTCCGAGCTCACACTCAAGCAGCTTTCCGTCTTCCACAACCCAGTAGTAGTAAATATCTCCCTCGGGACCATCAGTAATTTCGTACTGAATCGTCGCAGTTGCGCCAGGTCGTACAGGTTGATTCTCGGACAATTTTTTGTACTGCTCAAGCCACTCAGAACTTAGCCATTTTGCCATATTAAATTCCCCCATCCAGACCGATATTGCATTGGTAATGTTACCTTGAAGTTTGTGCCTAAGTCGAAATAATCTCTAATCGTTAGTAAAGTCCTTGGAATAAATCGTCCTCTAAAATGCCCTGCGGGATATTCTCTTGAAAAACAGATCGAGCGAGTATATAGTCCTCAAACGGCCACGCTTCCTCTGCCTCGGAATCAGGCAGCCCGAACCAGAAAGGTGAGTTTGGGTCTATCTGGGTTGCATGAGAAAGAAGTGAGTCTTTACGCACCCTGTAGTAGCCACGGACATCCACCCTCGTGGTTATTTCTGTATCTTTACCCATTCGACTTAGTCTTTCTTCAGTGAATGGTGACTCAAGCCCTAAATCCAAAAATTTTCGATGCAATGCAAGCATCCGTTCCGAAGACCACGCGGTGTAGTACAACTTGGAAATCTGATGGGCGGGTCCCAATTCAGGTTTGTAATTTACATCACCACTTTTGTCGTATGCATAGACAGATATATCGTGAACCTTTAGATGATCAGGGTGTGGGTATCCCGCCTGGTCCTCGTGGTAAGTAACCATCACCTGCGGCTTCTCGGCCCTGATTATCCGTATTAATTTATCGCCTGCCTCTTCAAGCGGAGCCAGATTAAATGACTCCGGATGCGAATTTGCTGGAGTGTCGGGCATTCCTGAGTCTCTGTATCCGAGCATGTACGTCTGGGCATAACCTATGATACTGACCGCTCGTTCGAGTTCAGCTTTTCGTATCTGCTGGAGATCAGCCCTGACCTCTGCAGAATCCATGGTGGGATTATGAATATCTCCTTCTTCACCACCAGTGCAGGTAACAAGTACACTTCGGATTCCTTTGTCGCGAAGCTTGGCAACCGTAGCAGGTCCTTTGGAAGATTCATCGTCAGGATGGGCATGTACCGTCAATAGTGTAAGTGTTTCAGACATCATTCCATTGTATTTAGTTTGTCCGGAATAAAGCGCTCCAGAGCACCCAGGCGTTTATAGGTTCGGATATTGCTCTATATTGACTGTGCAGACAAAGGGGCAGTCGCTGAAAGAAGAGCCATAAATCAGCTGATGGTCTGGAAGAGTTTCCCGCCTTCTGTCGAGGGAGAAATCAGGCGCTAGTGAAAATCCCTCGAGGAGCACTTCACCTCCAACACTAGCGTCTCTACCTTCTCAGCGATTATATTTATCACTCCACCAGCTTCCTCGATCCTACCCAAAACTATCAGAGCTGGAGACCTCCCAACAATGGAACGATACCTAATCCATAACCCTTTAGAACAAACTATGTTCATCAGTCCGGTCTCATCCTCTAAATTAACGAACGTAATTCCATTAGCTGTGGCTGGTCTCTGCCTGTGAGTAACGATGCCGGCAACCTTTACCTTTTTTCCATTCGGTAAATCTTTTAGTTTGTTGGCACTGACGACCCCCAGGGAACTGAGACGATCCCTTTCAAATAGCATTGGATGCCCCTGTGGAGAAATGCCATAGGAAGAAAGCTGCATGTAAGATCGCTCACGCGACGAAAGCTGTCTTATACTTGGGGCTCTAGTACCTAAAACCATTGAGGGAAGAAATTCTTTGGAATAATGGGAGCTCGGTCCAGCTGCCCATAAGGCACTTCGGGTATCCAGCTTTTGCAAAGACATATCGTCAGCCTTCAGACCATCCAACGCGCCGGCTACAGCCAATGCCTCAATTTGAGATGAACTGATTACAACAGTCCTGGCCAGATGTTCCAAAGACTTATAAGGACCCCGCTCGGCAATTTCTTTGGCTAACTTGGCCCCAATTCCTTTGATGGATAAAATCCCAATCTGAAGAGCCATGCCTCCATCCTTTCCGATTTTCAAATCTGCTCTGTGGTCTGGGTTATTGACATGCGGAGTAATGACATCAACACCATGCCGCTTGGCATCTTCCACCAAAGTCCCAGGAGACCAAAATCCCATGGGTTGTGCCCTGATCAGAGCAGCACAGAAGGCTGCAGGAAAGTGGTACTTGAACCATGCGCTGGCATAAACCAGATAAGCAAAAGATGCAGAATGGCTTTCAGGAAACCCAAAAGAAGCAAATGCGGAAAGCTTTTGAAATATCTCAGAGGCCACATCTTCAGTTATTCCATTTTTTAGCATCCCTTCAAATAGCCGTCCTTTGAGAAGTCTCATCTTCTCGCTTGAGCGCTTTGCCCCCATTGCGCTTCGCAATTGATCCGCCTCTCCAGGGCTAAACCCAGCAGCGTCTATGGCCATCTGCATCAATTGCTCCTGAAAAAGAGGAACACCCAACGTCTTAGACAACGAATTTTCGAGCGATGGATGAAGATATGTAACTGGTTCAAGTCCATTTCTTCTTCTTATGTAAGGATGGACAGAACCTCCCTGGATGGGACCAGGCCGTATTAGAGCTACTTCGACGACAAGATCATAAAAACAACGCGGTTTCAATCTAGGTAAAGTTGCCATCTGGGCTCTGCTCTCTACCTGAAAAACTCCCACGGTATCGGCCTCAGTAAGCATTTGATAGATTTCATCCTCCTGGGGTATTAAAGATAGATCGATCTCTTGCTGGTAAAACTTTCGAACCAAATCAACCATTTCATGCAGAGCAGAAAGCATCCCCAAACCCAGCAAGTCAAACTTCACTAACCCGACCTGTGCGCAATCATCTTTATCCCACTGCAAAACTGTCCTGTCTTGCATTCGAGCCCATTCAATTGGGCAGACTTCAGATATTTCCCTATCGCACACCACCATCCCGCCAACATGTATACCAGTATGTCTAGGATTATTTTCCAACTGCAAAGCAAAGGCCAGGACTTCCTCTGGAGCAGTCATCACTTTTCCGCCAGAGGAGTCCCTCATGGCAATGCAATGACTTAATCCCGAATACCTATCCACCTGAGAAGCCCATGAATCAGCAACTTCAGCAGGATGGCCGAAAGCCTTAGCCACATCACGAACGGAAGACTTTGAGCGAAAGGTCACCACTGTTCCGACTTGAGAAGCTCTATACCTGCCGTAACGGCGATAGATGTATTGAATGACTTCTTCGCGCCTGTCACTCTCTATATCAACATCAATATCAGGTGGCCCATCTCTGTATGGTGAAAGAAACCGCTCAAAAAGAAGCCGCAACGACACTGGATCCACATTTGTTATCCCGAGAGCGTAACATACGGCAGAATTTGCCGCAGAACCCCTGCCTTGGCAGAATATGTCATTAGCTTTGCAAAACTGGACAATGTCCCAAACAATCAAAAAATAACCAGCAAAACCAAGTTCGGCTATAACTCCTAATTCATAATCAAGCTGTTCATATGCACCACCAACCCTTGGACTCCGTCTATTTCCATACCTTACTGGAGCCATCGAATAAGTAAGTTCGCTTAAAAAACTCATCTCACTATGACCAGCGGGAACTTTAAAATCAGGTAGCTCTGGAGCTATCAGATTCAGGTCAAAAGCACATGCAAGCCCAAGATGGTGAGCATTTTGAACCAAAGTTGGAAACCTTCTGAATCTTTTTAGTTGCTCCTTCGGCGAACGAAGATTCGCCATAGGATACGGTGGCAACCACCCTTGCACCTCATCAATACTCTTGTTTGTCCTTATCGCAGTCAAAAGTTGATGCAACTTTGAGGAGTCTCTTGTGCCATAGTGCACATTGTTGGTAGCCACAAGCTCGACCCCCAAAGAAGCAGCTATCTTGACCATCTCATTATTACGTGGCTCATCCAAAGGGTCAGCATGGTCCCAGCACTCTACAAAAACATTATCCCGCCCAAATAGGTCACACAAAAATGCCAGCCTCTTCCTGGCTTCAATCGGCCCACTTTCAAATAAGGCCCTATTGACTGCACTCTTGCGGCATCCAGTCAGAATCGCCCATTCACCAGAATCAAAAGAAGCCAGACTCTGATAATCAAGATCAAAACTTCCCTTTTCCTTGTTGGCCATCTGTCCATGAGAAATAGCTCTAGACAAAGATCTATATCCGGATGGCCCCTTTGCCAGAACTACTAAATGATCACCATCTGGATCAATCTGTTTGCTTCTGGGCGCACCACTTCCCAAAGTAAGCTCTGATCCATAAACAGCTGGTAGACCGCACAACTTAGCTGCAGACGCAAACCTGGGGACTGCATACAAGCCATTGTGGTCAGTAATTGCGAGAGATGACAATCCCAATTCACAAGCCACCTTAACAAGCTGCTCAGGATCGCTTGCCCCGTCTAAAAAACTAAAATTTGAATGGCAGTGAAGTTCTCCATAACCTTCCACTCCAATATTATATCGAACATATGTTCGATTTAGTACCACGGTTCATGTCCGAGGTGAACGCAGCTGTGAGAAGGGGTTTAAAAACAAAAAGCGTGCCGCCCAATCCAACCGGACCTGACGGCACGCCAAAAGAAATAACTAACCCTGGGGAAGGCCCCCGGGTCCAGATACCTTGACGAAAGCTGAACCATTCCACGTCGACATATAAACGCCGGAAAGGCTAATCCCGTTATGGTTGGTGGAGCTCAGATTGAAAACTCCATAGATGTTAGGAAAGTTGGAAAGATGCTGGAAGTAATGCTTGAGCTGAGCTGCAGTAGCATTTACACCTATGCTCTTCAAGGCAGATACCAACATCAACCCAGAGGCATATGCCAGACCCCAACCATCATTCGGAGTGCCACCAGACTTCGCAACCATTGACTGGAACTTTGATACCACCGGAGCCAGGTTACTGGGCAGACTGGACGGAGACAGGTAAAGAGGTCCCACGGGGAAATAAATATGGGTCGGCAACACACTGGCAAGGTGATGCAGCTCACCGCTGACCGCGTTTCCTGCACTGGTATACACCGGAATAGAACTCATGCCAAGCTGATTTTGAGCATGCAGAGCAGTCCCTATTGGGGTACCAGTGGTCCAAACTATCAGAGCCTGAGGATTAGCAGCCTTAATCACAGACATCTGGGTTGTTGCACTTACCGCAGACGGATCATAGGTCTGATGACTGACCACCTGGATGCCCTTGTACTTCGAAGTCGCAATGAGTGACTGCATGACCGGCCAGCCACTTGCCCCACTGACATCAGTGGTGTTCAAAAAGGCGACCTTAGTAACACCCTTGGACTTCAACATATTCAGGATCGCTTCCAAATCCAGTTTATACGAAATTCCTGAACTGAAAATGTAACTATTTGCCGGGGCAGGATTTACTGGACTCAGATCATACATGATCGGACCACTCGAAGTGGCAAGGTGATCCACAGCCAGGTCAGCTGCGGCAATACTCCCATTGAAAATAAATGGAACCTTCTGAGCTACCCATTGACTGGCAATCGAGACACTCGTAGAAGGAGAGGATTGATTGTCCTTAATATCCAGCTTGATCTGGTGCCCATCAATCCCGCCTGATGAATTAACTGAATCAAATAGCCCTGTAAGAGCCTTGGCCTCTCTGGAGCCAAGGAATGAACCCTGACCAGTCTCAGACAAGACAGCATGAATCACGTATGGACTCGAGCTGCTCTTGGCAGAAGAACTACTAGCAGCGGTAGTCGAGCTGCTTGAACTGCTTGAACTACTCCCGCACGCAGCCGTGAGCATCGCAGCAGACAGGAGTCCCGCTCCAATTGCGATACTGCGCCTGGAGTGCGATTTACTAAAAAGCTTCATTGTTCCCCCTGGATCAAATAATAAAAAACTAGTACTTTATGGATTTGCAATATTTCTAATGCTGATTTGTAGCACTATTTATAGCGGCCGCCACCTACGGCAGCACTACTGCGGAATAAGCGAGCGAAGTTTATCCTTATCAATTCGAGTTAGCACTTCTAGATCCAAAGCATCAAGACTAACCGAATACCCAGTATTGATATCGGTTACAACTAACGCCTTGGGAGCCGATCCACCCAAATAGCTAAGTCGAACTGCGCCAAACTCATTACGAATGGTTAGAAATTCCGTTTCATTTGTCATCAGAATATAAAAGTAAGGTTATAAAGTGGCAAATCACGCTGGAGGAGAAGACATTTTTTCTCTTTTATCTTCCAGTCATCTTCCCAAACCACTTTGTACACACAACGAGCAGGAATTGACCTCAATGAGCCTAAACCATTTTGGCCAGGAGCGCCAATACGCGCTTCGTGAACAACCTGATTACAACGGATTATTACACCACCACCTCCTTGATTATCGACTTCCAAATTACTTACGTCATGCTGAGTTCGCGAAGCGGGTATCTGGGCATGCACTGTGGTATTCAAAAGTCGAAAGACCCTTTCCTCCATAGCATCCCGATTGTCGTGAATCAAAGACGGCTCACCAACCACGTCTACAATTGGCAGCCAATACAGACACTCTTGCGAAAAAAGATCCAGCCAATCCTCAAACCGGCGCTCATCTAAAATTCGGGCTTCCCTAAAAATTAAGTCCTCAGCATCGTCCTTTGTAAGTAACGGAGTTTCAGGATCAGCAGATCGAATCACGATGCAACACCTCTCTTGTCAATCCCCTTTCCCCCCAGCTCCCTGGTCATACATACACGCCATTGGCGATATGCAGCACGTTGAGGAACTTCGTCTGTGGAGTGCCCCACCCTCGATCCATCTTCGTTCAACTTTTCACGATAAAGTCCACGGGACATATCGAACCAAGCCTCGAAATAGTCTGCCCTGGCCCCGCTCTGTGCGCTGACGAACATCTCAATATCGTCCGTGGCTCCAAAGCTTGCAGGACCAAAGAATCTCTCGTGCTCCCGCAAGCGGGCACTATTAACTTCCTTGTCAGCTCCTCCCAAGATGGTCGGATAAACCTCCACTACTGAAGAATCATGCTTTAGCGGCCTAATCACTCGAATATGTGACTCAAATAGATAAAGGTTCGGAAAGATAAAGATATTTCGCTGAATCACAATATCTTTAGCCCTTTCCTCCCCAAAAGCATCTTTGAGCTGTTCCCGATACTTCGGGTAGCGACTTGAATCAAAGGTTCCAAGCATTCCTTCAGATCTTTCAAGTAGCCCGTCGCCATATGGAAATCCCTTGGAAAAGTTCAAAGATCCCAACTGGTTTCTGGAACGCGTCAAAGAACCCAAGCTCAGCTCGCCCGATCTGTCCAGTAGCTTCGCAAAGGACTCGTGCACATAGTTGCCGTGATAGCCGTCCACCCCATTTTCCATCTGAAATTTCCAGTTGCCGGGGAAAACATACTCCTGGACTGCTGCAAATACTGAAGTATGTCCACTCGGCGACCGATCATCCCAAGCGTCAATATACCTTTTAATATGGCGCAATCTTTGGCTCAACGGTTCTACTTCGCTTGAGATACAGGCAAATATGAGTCCTCTATAGGTCTCGACACGAGGTACTCGATCCAGATTTAAATTCCAGCTTTGAAACTCTTCGGGATATCCGGTCCGCTGAGCCGGAGCGACTAAACGGCCATCATTAGCATACACCCAAGCGTGATAGGGACAACGAAATGTATCGGCATGTCCACGTCCCTCGCGGCAAACTACAGCCCCTCTGTGTGCACACCTGTTTAGTAGCACCGCTATAGATTGGTCTTCCAATCTCGTTACTATCACCGGTTGGATACCGATAGTAGTGGTTATATAGTCTCCACTGTCGGGTAGCTGGGACTCATGAGCCAGATAAACCCATGTGCTTCCAAATATGTCCCGCATTTCCTGATCAAAAATTTCAGGACTGGAATACAATTTGGAACTCACACGAAAGCGATCGTTCGATTCCTCCACTAGATTTGAAACATCCACTCAAAGCTCCTTTCAGATCTCCTCAGTTGGACTGACTACAAAAGCCAAAGGTCGGGAAGACTCTTTGCTGGTAAACAGCTCTAGGGCCTTCTGAGCCATTTCCAAAGGAAATATTTTCGTACCTATAATGTCAAAGTCATACTTTCCACTAGCCATTAATTTGATGGCAGGGACGATCGAGCGGAGATCATGACCACGTACACCATTTACTTGAACTTCATTGCGGATTATTGCTTCCGGATCAATACCTTTCCTATCAGGCCCGCCCCCTCCTGCAAGAACCACTCGTCCTCCGGGACCTGCAAGCTCGGTTGCCAATTTCGAAGCATCCGAAGCTCCCGCGGTCACCTCTACAACCAAATCAGCCATAGATCCGGTAATCTCCGCTACCTTCGACTTAATATCGTCTTTATCCGCAAACAGAGTATGAGTAGCTCCCAGTATTTTGGCGGTTTCCAACCTTTGAGCGTCGCTAGATAACCCTATAGCAATTATCGTCGACGCCCCTATTTCACTTGCAGCCAGAACGCATCCAAGACCGTGCGCTCCAGGCCCCAGTACCACCACGCTTTCTCCCGGTGAAGCCCTCCCCACATCAGTCACCCAGCGGATTCCATTGGCTATCGGAACAAAAAGGGGAGCATGCGAAGTTGGTATAGAGTCGGGAACTTTGTGTACCTTTGCATCAGGATGCACAAAAATGTACTGAGAGAACCCACCCCACAGCCCGGGTTCAATCTTAAGCGGGGTTCTGCCATAGCGAAGAAAGGACTCCGAGTTATAATCGGTACGCCTGCAACGACGATAGTTTCCTGACAAACAAATGTTGCAGTGTCCGCAAGGTATGAACTCCTCCACTGCAACTCGGTCACCAACTTTCACATCCCAACGTTCTGAAAAATCCTCATCCATCTGAGTCAAACGCACGATATTCTCGTGACCCAGGATCAAAGGCCACAGGCGCCTACCTAGAGGTCCGTCATTATATAAAGATAAATCGCTGCCACAAATCCCGGCAGCCAAAACCTGTCCAATGGCCCCTCCGTTAAAATTAAAAGGAACCTTTAACTCATCTATATGGGCTTTAGCAGGACCTGTGACAATAAGCGATTTTGTTTTAGATACTTTTGCCACTATCTTCTACCTTTAGTCAAATTTTTTGAATCATTGCTAAAATGACCCAGCTCCTGGGAAGCTTTAGCTACTTCATTCAACAAATGAGGCACCAGGTTACGCATTGAATCTTCGTCAAAACGGCTTTCTGGGCCGGAAACTGACATCGAAGCCTCAAGCCCAAATTGGCTGAACACAGGTGCCGCTATGGCTCGTATCTCTTCCCAAAGATCCCCAGGGTTTGTCTCATACCCCTGCGAACGGATAATATTCAAACGTTTCAAAAGATTCTCGGCCGCTGCATTCCCCCGCGTTTTTCGTAGCCTCTCCATCGCTGCCGTTACTGCAGCTTCGCCTGAATATGCCAACAGACATCTTCCACTGGCAAAGTCTTCGGGACGCTCAACGATTCCCATTCGGGTGTAGCTTCGAATCCTGTGTCGACTGTCAATCCGGTCAACGCAGACAGCCCAGTCTGCCTCGTAGACCCAAAGCATCAATTGTTCCCCAGTCAGATTCGCTATCTCCCTTAGATAGGGGGACACGGTATTCCTTACATCCAAAAATCCTGTAACTTGAGATCCGAGCTGCCAATTTCGAAGTCCAAGACGGTAACGCCTGGTATTTGGATTTTGGGCTACGAAACCACGGACAAGTAGGGTTTGTAGGATTTTGTGGACTGTCGACTTGCCCATTCCAAGCTTTCCGGCGATCTCTCCCAATGCCATTTCGGGTTGTTCATAGGAGAATGACTCCAGCACATCTAGAGCCTTGGACTCCGTGATACCAGCTGTAGGAAAAACGCCTACTTGGGACTCTGGGTCATAAAGAGTACTCTCCTTCCCCGGCTCTTTTCCTGACACTGCTAACCCCCCTTCCCGCTCATTGTTCACAGATCAAACAAATTACGTCAAAGATCCAGCTATTAGCGCAAGCGCACGGCGGTCAACCTTGTCACCGACGATCGGCAGCGATTCGAGAACGACTAACCGGTCGGGAATCTTGTAATGCGCAAGACCCTGATCATCCAGATAATAGCGCAGGATGTCGAGATCCGGTGGATGTTTCCCCTGCACGGGAACTACACAGGCGCATATCCGCTCACCTAGCATTGAATCTGGTATGCCGATCACCGCCACCTGTGCAATGTCGGAATGGGTTCGGAGCAGTGCTTCTATTTCCACAGGACTTACCTTGTCGCCACCACGGTCGATAACCTCCTTCAGCCTACCGACAATTACTAAATTTCCGTCATCGTCAAAGGATGCAAGATCTCCAGTGTGGAACCAGCCATCGCGCCAAGCTTGCCAACCCTCTTCGCCCAAGTAATCGCTCACACAACAGGGGCCTCGGCCAATGAGCTCACCTGAATAACCAAATGAAACATCATTGCCATGGTCGTCAATAATCCTGAACTCAGTGCCACCACGTGGACGGCCCACAGTGTTATGCCGTATCTGCGCCGCAGCATCAAGGTCCGGGGCCGCCCAACCGCCAAAATCTGAACCGCCGTAATTCGAGACCACAATCCCCTTAGTCAGGGTTTCGAGATCCTCAGCCAAAGTTGGCGGCATCACCGAACCGACTGCGTACCAGATTCGTACTGAGGAGATGTCAACTGCATGTAATTTGGCAGCAAGCAGGGCAAGCTGGGCCGGAGTACCACAAACCATTGTCGCACGCGTACTGTGTATCAACCCCAAAGCAGCATCAATGCCGAACTTCGGCATAACAACTACGCAAGCACCGGCTATAGGCGCCGCCAGCCAGCCAACTCTGGCTGGTCCGGTACCGGGAGAGAGGATGAGTATGACGTCTTCTCTCGACAGTTCGAGTAACTGGGCCTGTGCGTGGGCACGCTCACATGCTGCGGACAGAGTATATACCGCCAGTTTTGGCATCCCCTCTGAACCAGATGTTGGAAGCGCATGTGCATACTCCTCGAGTCGCAAAGGCGCAGATTCTCCGCTCACCGATCCTTTTAGACACAACAGCCGATCATCTGGTACCGTGATGCGAAGTGGGGCAAGACCAAGCTGGCCACATATCTCATCGGCTTCAACAGAATAGTCATGATCTCTGAAGTGGTCTTTTGTCACCAATACACTCGGACGCGTCCGCTCCAGTATGGACGTCAACTCATGCCTACCCTGGCTCGCGGGAACCGGAACCCAGAATAACCCAGCCTGTTCACACGCCAGGCGGATGAGATACCATTCAAGGCAGTTGGGCAACCACCCAAGCACAGACGCACCGCGCGGAAGTCCAAGATCTGAAAGCCATCCTGCCGCATCGTCCATCCAACTCTTGACTTCACTCCAGCTCAGTGATGTGATGCCGTCGGTTAGGGCGGTACGATGAGGCTGCTCACCAGCATGTCTGCCGACCGCTTGGGTGATTGTTTCTTTCATCTTTGAGCGCGCTCCAATGCAGTGAAATAGTCACTGTATGGTGCTCCAACAAAGGTCTCGGGCAACTCTTCGACTATTCGTAAGCTGCAGGGCTCTGGATCTTTCAGCCCCACCACCGACCGGATCCAGAGGATGGGTTCGCCAGCACGCGGGGGCCGGGACACAACTGCACGAACATTTATGCCACGGTATTTCGAACGGCCTTCGGTTAGATCGCGGAGCGTCAACACGCAGTCACGACCTGACAGTACCCGAGTGGTGTCCCGCACAAAAGTTTCGTATTCATCTGCCATTCTGCACACCTCTTCTAGTTACAGTCCAAGTAATTTGTAGCGCTCTGTGACAAGCTTTTGAATCTCCGGCGAATACATCGAATCAAGAGTAGCGCGGATCGGTGTCGTTTCCACTGGCCATTCCGGAGGCCAAGTAGAGTCAAATGCAACCGTTGCACCGGAATGAGCAACTCGCTCCTCCAGGCTGTAGGCAGGAGTAAGTGCATTGGCACGGCCCTCATAACGGTGTATATGGGTGCCCCGGTCCGGATGACATTTTGTAGCAAACGCATGGATCACGGCTGACATGTTGAACACATCAACATCGTCATCAACAATAATGATCTTCGACATCAGCGCACGGCGAGCGGTAAGAATTTCGACCACCTGCTGGGCAATCTCCGATCCCCCCTTGCGAACCGAAACGACAGCAAGATGGACCCCACCCTCTGGCGGAATGTAAACATCGACAACTGGAACGCCATGCTTCTCCAAGCGGCGCTTGATCGCAATTGCACCAGAAATGGAAGTTGTGGTCGCACTTGAATCCTTGAATCCAGTGGTATCCAGTGTGAGGATCGGATCGCGGCGGTGGGTTATGGCTGTAACGCGGGCGCAAACTGAATTACCCATCTCGCCACTTCGGTAGCCTGGGTATTCCCCGTAAGGCCCTTCTTGTGCTATACGGTCCGGATAAATCTCGGCCTCAATGACAATTTCAGCCGAAGTAGGGACATAGAGGCTTGATGTCTCGCACTTTACGAGGTCAATCGGGTAACCGCCTAGCCCACCGGCAAGTTCCGCCTCATTCCCAGCGATGCGAAAAGTGGCGGCTGCGGCAATATGGCTCGGTATGTCTGCTCCAATCACAATTGCAATTGGCATCCCTTTACCCAATGGGACATAGCCGTCAAGCAGCATCTTGCCCAAGTGACTGGTAGGCCGCGGATAACCGGTAAGTATGCGCTCATTATGAATCATGAACCGGTACATGCCCCAGTTCACCCAATCCGAATTGGCATCCTTAGAAACGACAAGATCCCATGTTCCCAGGTAGCGGCCACCGTCACCATCATGCACCATAGGAACCGGAAGATCAAATAGATTCACCTCATCGCCGGAAATTTTCACTTCTTTACACGGACCATCGCTGACGATGACCGGGGGGATCATTGTTCCTTCACGATCGGCATAAGTTTGATAGAGATCTCTGAGAGGAATTTCTGCAGGCAGGTTGAGTCCGACCGCCAGCCGGCGCCAAGTGGCAATCGGATTGGTGGCAACACGCCAATCCGGTGCATAGTCCTTTACGTTATTGAAAATAAAAGCAGGACCATCCCGCTCGCAACTCAACCTCCCGATTCCTGACAATTCCTGGTCCCAGTCAACCTGGTCATTGATTGTGACGAGATCACCCGATGATCCTATTGCCGCTAAAAAACTGCGGAAATCATTGCTTACCATTCAATCCTCCATTATTCCTGCCCCGAGAAATAAACCGGGGACTGCTAAGACGTAGGCAATACGCCCGGACCGGATGCCTGAGCAAAGGTTGTGCCGTTCCAAGTGGTCATATAGACACCTTGAAGAACTATACCGTTATGGTTATCAGGGCTCATACAGACCCAACCCACCATGCCCCTTGCACATTCGCCCAATCGACAGCTTCGGTGACACGCGCCGACAATCGCACGTCGGCCGATTCGCCTTGATACCCTTCCAGGATGACCTCGCTTGCCGATCTTGACATCGCTATGCCAGCCATTCGATTGACGGGCTAGGCCCATCAGGAATATATCCCTGTTTGATTGAGGCTTCCCTGGTCGCTTCCAGCAAATGCGGTAGCATCGCTTCAATTGCCCCCTCGTCAAAGCGACTCTCCGGACCGGAAACAGAGATCGCCCCGCTTACGCCTAAATGGCCAAATAACGGCGCAGCTATCGCTCTTATCTCTTCCCAGAGATCACCCGGGTTGGTCTCATAACCACGCTCCCGTATTGTATTCAATCTTTTCCTCAAGACGTCGGCGGCATCCGCGCCCCTTGCATTCAGTACCCGCTCTGCTGCCCTGGCAATCTCCACATCACCGGAAAATGCCAAAAGGCACCTGCCGCTGGCAAAATCCTCCGGCTTTTCGACCGTTCCCATTCTGGTGTAGTTACGCACCCGATGACGACTGTCAATCCGATCAACGCAAACTGCCCACCCGGTCTCATAAACCCAAAGTGTCAATTGCTCGCCGGTAAGTGCCGCCAAATGACGCATATATGGGGCTACAACCTCACGAACATCTATTGAACCAACGGCTAAATTGCCCAATTGCCAATTGCGAAGACCAAGGCGGTATCGGCGCGTTGAAGAATCCTGAGCAACAAATCCTCTGACCAGAAGGGTCTGCAGAAGCTTATGCACTGTTGACTTACCCATATTGAGTTTCAGGGCGATTTCACCCAATGCCATTTCCGGCTGCTCATGAGAGAAGGCCTCCAACACATCTAAGGCTTTGCTTACAGATCCTAAAATATCTGTGTTGGGTTCGCTATTTGGATACGCCATATCCGCCACAGAAATAAATCTAGCTACACAAAGGTTGTTTGTCAAGCATCCTGCTATCGATAAAATCTAGAAACACCGAAATCTACATCTAAATTAGACGAGATATAAAGAAGTAGTGCCCTCTGAACTGGTAGAACAGTTGTTATCAAGTTGTGATGGAACGGCCGGCTTCCGTCCAGCAAACATGACGTGGTTCGTGCACTATTTAGGTGTGTGGAACCACAAAGAGAAGAGGAAGAGCAGCTTTTGGTAAGAACTGCAGTAGCTGCTATATCGTTAGTCAATGCACCAAATCCAAATCAGGACGAACTATTCAAATATCTCCATTCGAACAACAGCTACAACAAGCAAGACTCAGATTCGCTGATCCGGCTTTTCGGCAAGACTACAGAGAGATTCGTCCCAAAGTAGAACGTAAACTAGCTCATCTAACACGACGTCTTCATGGTGGACGTAAGGCAAGAGTACGGGGAATAACAAAGGTAACTGCTGACTTTCTCTTGCTGGTTGCTGCCCAAAATCTTGCCAGACTTGCAATACTGGGAGTAATTCCCCCAGAATCTCCACATGTAGTGCCCATTTGATGGAGAAAAAGGGAGAAATCCCACCAGCTGGGAGCAAATGAGCTTCAACTAGAACACATAATGCTATTTATAAAGCGAATATCTGAGTAAATTCAAGACTAAATTCCAGATTTACAGGTCGCTATGACTTGCGTATCCTTGATCAAGGTTGAAAGAGCTAAATTACACCAGCCACCTAGCCTTGCTCACTGATCCAAGAATATCTGTTGACTGTTCACTACTGGGAAACTTGATTTCCGACACGGATATAAGGTACTTGTTGTTCCGGGATCAGTCAAGGCATTCGAAAAACCTTGAAATTTTCAGGTAATAAACATCAAACTTGATACCGTAATTAATCAGTCATATGCTCCTTCGATAGACCACTTTCCGCCATTACTTTTGACCAATACTGCTCCCAGTTCCTCGGTAACAATCTGCATCCTGGCAACTCTGGTTGAATGACTTTGATCCCACCATCTTTCCATCATTGGCCAAACTGCTGACCATTTCTCAACTCTAAATCTGCTCCCAGTTCCCAATATGCAAATCCAATATGGCTTGCCACTTAACGAAGCATCAGGACGGACAACCACTGCCATGCCATCTTCAGCCGTAATGTCAACCCGTACTTCTGATTCAAAGCAAATGGCTGGGATTAGCCCCAAAAGCCTGCCAGGCCAAGGTGGTTTATCCCCACCCTGACCATTATCAGCCTCTTCAACCTGGAATAGATGCATCTGCCATGAAACCATATCCACGCTCCCCCTGGCAGTTCGAGAACCCTTCAACTTGGCAAAAGCTGACCCTTTGCCAACTATTGAGTCCACCCGGGACAAAGCTTGAGAGACTTTGGCTAAAGAAGTCCTTTCACTTCCATCTAAACCAAGTTGGTTTGTCCCAGCAAGAACCACCCTTTGTGGAAGAAACTGAACAATCTTCACACCTGCCGATGGAGCCGTTTCCGGATCGCAAGACCATGACTCAAGCTGCCATCTAACTCTCTCTAACAAAGAGTTAGATGAAAAGCCGTCCTGGATCGACCAGTCTCTTATCGACTCCTCGCCATTATCGCTCAGCAAAACAACCCTGAGCGACTGACAAATATATCCATCCTCTAAAAGCCTTTTCAACATATAATCAGCTGCAGCACGGCAGGAAAAGGCCACTGCTGAGGCAGTTTCAACTGGATCTTCAAATTCGATCTTTTGGTTAAAGTCATCTTTGATTTTCACAGGCTCAAGAAGCGAGGTGTCTAATCCAGAGGCCATACGGTGTAAAAGTGCCCCAGTGGTTTCAAAACGCTGCATAACCAAATTAAAATCAAGATCAGCAAACTCCCCTAACGAAGCAATCCCCAGCCGGGTGAGAAGCTCCACAACTTCACCATCAGGTAACTCGGTGACCGGCAGCGGGGCCAGAAAAGCACCGCTTTCACCTGCAGGTATAATCAACGATCTCTTGGCCGCCACGCGTGCTGTAAAAATACCGTCTGCAATAGAAACTCCAAAAGAAAAGAGGGAATCCTGATTAGATAAAGCCGTCTTTTGACATTTACCAGTAAACGAATCAGGAACAATCTCTTCAGCTAATGCCTCGCGTATCTGTTGAGCCAAACTTGCCTCTCCGCCAAAGTACCTGGATGGACCTTTGGCATTGATAGCCCAAACTCCCTGATCAAATACCTCCAACAGAGGAGAGAACTTTTCCAATATAGAGCTGACTCTAAAAATCAGTTTTCCATGGTCGATAAGATCAGAAGAAATAACCATAAGATCTGGTGCTACAGAAATGGCAGTCCTTGCTCTATCTCCAACCACTATCCCCTCTTTTTTAGCCCTTGGAGAAAGAGCTTTCACTACTCCTTTATCCGCAACGACTGCGAGTAAGTCTGGATCATTCAATCCAAAGGCTAAAAATGGCCAGTAGAAAAATTCGACCAGCAACACACGGGGAGCATGCTGCAGTTCAATTTGGTCGAACAAAGAGTACTGACTTCTCCTAGATCCAACTTTTCCACTTCTCTTACCCATATAACACCATTCAGATAGAAAGTTGGATATTCCTAGACATCCAGTTGGATCTTTTGTAGTTCAAAGAGAGGGAGACGGTCCTCTCTTTAATAAAACCATCTCCCTCTCCCAACCCATAAAAACCGGATATGGAGTGTTCAATCACATAATCAGACAGAGAAAACCAAGGGGAAGATTCGGCACCACCGTTCACATGCAGAGTGTGCCAGATGACAACCATGATGGATTTGTGCACCTTAATACGTGCAATCAAATTTCTAGCCTGAGAACGTGAAATAAATCTGGGATTTTTCACCACTACAACCGGAAAAGCTTCCAATAAGACAGCTGCAACTTGAGCCACAGCCTTACCTGGATCTGGAATCAATGCTAATTTTTTAAGATCCACACCCTTTTCAGAGGCAGCAAGAAATCCTAAATTTTCAAAACCTACTAAAGCACACCAATCATTACGAATCTCCATCGCAGATAAAAATTCGAATACAGTCGAAGTGACCCCGGAGTTTTGCATTCCTGCAAAAAGCAAAACCGATCCACGTTGAACCCTGCCAAGAGGAAAGACATCTCTCAAGCAATTTGTCACTTCAAAATACCGTTGGCTGGAAAGCAATTGGGGCGAGGAAAGGCTTCCCGCTATATGGCTGCGTTCTATTGAATAGTTCATGTTATTAATCTATCGAACATATGTTCGATAGATTATCGCAAAATAAAAATAAATCTTTTCACCCTCAGCAGCAATCCAACAAAAAGCCTTGCTTTGAAAACCTCATCTCTCGTAAACCAATAAACACGAAACATCTCTGTTAGATTGAATCGAAAAGGCGCCAATTATTGAATCCCTACCTAACACCACAGTCCAAAATAGCCATCGGGACTATAGCCTCCCTCATGTTCGTGACTATTGGAATAACGATGCATCCCACATCGAATCTCAGTGCAGCAACTTCAACAATCAAGCCTGCTGACAGGATTATTTATAAACATAACCCATCAAGAAATCCAGCAATACCAGCTCAGGAAACCTCAACCACAATCACACAAATACCATCCACCACCAGCACTTCTACAACCACCACTATACCTATCCCATCAGAACCCGGAGGGGGAACCACTCTTTTCCCAGGCAAACGAATAGTGGCATTTTACGGAGCCCCCAACGGAGGATCTCTCGGAGTTTTAGGTGACGCACCACCCCAAACAATGTGGCCAAAGCTGATCAAGCAAGCAAATCAATACCAGCAACCTGGAGTACAGATACTTCCTGCGTATGAACTAATCACTTATGTAGCTCAAGGGTCTCCTCAGCCAGATGGAACTTATTCAAAAAGACTGAGTAACTCTGAAATTCAACAGTATCTGGACGTAGTCAAAGCACACAATGGGATGCTCATCTTAGACATACAACCCGGAAGAGGAAATTTCCTCAATGACGCCAAAACACTCACTGCTTTCCTTGACAAACCGGATGTGGGGCTGGCACTTGACCCAGAATGGCAGGTAGACTCAACTCATATTCCAGGCCAGGTCATAGGAAATACAACCGCTGCCGAAATCAATCAGGTGTCAGCTTGGCTGCAGCAACTCACAACAATAAACCATCTTCCGCAAAAGCTCCTGCTAATACATCAGTTCAATTCGGAAATGGTACAAGACAAACAAGCCGTGCAAGGAGAGCCGAATCTTGCGATTGTATTCAACATGGATGGATTTGGAACATGGAAAGCCAAGCTGAACAGCTACAAGATGCTGGCAGCTGACAATAAATTCCAACTTGGCTTCAAATTATTCTATCGCCAAGACGTACCACTTGAAAACCCACCCTCCGTGCTCGCTCTCAGTCCTGTGCCAGTAGTCATTGAATATGAATAGGCTGCACAGACTTAGTCATTCTCAGCCAACTTCGGCGGGTATCGATTCCCAACCCATATGGTGGCCGTAGATCATACCGGTGTCGATCGAAGGTCCGACAACCCGATAGTTTGGAAACTTTTTGATGATTTCCTCCATGACCACTGCCATTTCCAATTTGGCAAGGTGCATCCCCACGCAGGTATGTATTCCGTGACCAAATGAAAGATGATGTATCGTGGGCCGCTTGAAATCAAATATCTCCGGATCTTGAAACTCTCGCTCGTCATGATTCCCTGAACCATATATCAATGCCACTTTCGAATTTGCTGGTATTGTGACCCCATCAACTTCAACCGTCTCAGTGGTAGTCCTTGCTTCCAGATGAATCGGGGGATCGAGACGAAGTGTCTCGTCAATAATTCTTGCAGATAGCGACGGATCTTGAAGATAAGCCTTCTTGACGGCTGGATCAGCCAAATTACGAACCGCAGAAGAGATACCATTAATAGCGGTATGATGTCCGGCTAATGCAAAAGCTGCAAGCATGGCTATGAGATCTCGCTCTGAAAACCGTTCTCCATCAAATTCGTCAATACAAAGGTGACTGAAAAAATCATCCCCGGGATCATTTTGCCTTTGTCGAATCTGTACCCTGAGAAACTCTTGAAATGCGCGCCATGCGGGGGGCTTCGAAGCAAAATCGGAATTAACAACGGCCAATACATGAGCCCTGTTTAGCACTGTAGTCTCTTTATCAAATCCCAGTATTTTAGCCAGCACTTCCTGTGGAACGGGCTCAGCCAAATCATGAACTATATCAAATTTCCCTTCGGAAGCAATTTTCTCAAGCAACTCAATTACGCAACTACGTATACCAGAGGTGAACGCCTGGGTGCTCTTCAGCAAAAATGGGCCCTGCATCGCCATCCTCAGGCGGGTATGTTCAGGTGGATCATACTCAATCGGGGCCTTAGGAGGAGTATTTGGATCAGTATGCTCCCCAATTGTGGTACCCCCGGCAGAGGAAAAAACCTTGAAATCTTTGGCAGCCTCTTTTATATCCTGATATCTCACGATCGACCAAAACCCGCCGTGGGCCTCGCTATAAACTGCAGCCGCATGGTTGCGCATCACTCTGTATAAGTTCCAGACGTTGCTCCTGGTAATTCTGCGATTCCACGGATCAAAATGCTCAAGATTGCGGTAGGGACCACCCTTTCGAGCGGCCCCCCGCACAGATCCCAGCGTGCGGGACTACCGCACTGGGCTCCTGCCTTGAGTACGAGCGTCGAAGCGTACATTTGGGAAAGGATGCTTCACACG
>JAJZLS010000006.1 GCA_021803345.1 Actinomycetes bacterium | reverse complement strand
TGCCCGGCTTACGCTCCATTGCCCGACGCTCTTTCCGGCTGGGACTGTTTGTCTTTGCTTTCCGTCCGAAGAGATCAGACGAGGGAGGAAGAGATGAATTGGAAGAGTTCTGACCGAGCTTTTTCTCAAGCTCTGTGATCTTGCGGGTCAACATCTCTATCTTGGCAGTCAGTTCAGCGACTTGGCCACTGAGTCTCTCATTCTCGCCACGAAGTACTTCATTGTCGGCCCGTAGTTCAGACTGGGACCGCTTTTGGATGTGTTCCATAACAAATAGTTCAGCACAATTGAAACCTCTTCGCGAATCACCATGTCAGAGCACGTTTTATCGTCATTACTGACTCGGTAACCGGTCAGTTGCATTCATGAACAGATCAGGGGTGGTGAATGGTAACGATTAACTGAGGGAGCGGTACTTTCAAGATATTTCTTTGAATAAATTCAGCTGAATGGTTGCAAAGTCAAATATCTACACATTGACGATATTTCAGAGATTTAGTGCGATACAATTTTGCTCGCGACTTATGAGATGAGGGTCCAAGGGGGAGGACGCCATGCAGGTTCCGGCACCAGTTGATTATGAGAGGGCTTTAAGCCTGGATCATGCGATTGAACTTTTAGAACGTTACGGTCCAGATGCAAAGATCATCGCAGGAGGACACAGTCTGTTGCCGATGATGAAGCTTAGGTTACTTCAGCCTGAGGTACTTATTGATCTCAATAATGTTACTGATCTTGGGTATATAAAAGTTGAATCAAATGAGATGCGGATTGGCGCGTTGACCAGGCATAGCGAGCTGCTGGAGTCTCCAATTGTATCTGAGCATTTCCCAATTATCTCGGAAGCTGAGCGTGTGATAGCCGATCCAGTCGTTCGCAATAGAGGGACCGTTGGAGGTTCGCTTTGTCAAGCGGATCCGTCAGAAGATTTGGCAGCAGTATTTTCGGCCCTTAAGGCATCGGTAGTCTTGCGGGGTAGTAAAGGTACTCGGGTTGTTCCGGTTAGAGAGTTTCATTCAGGTCCGTATTCTACGGTTATAGATCCTGGTGAAATTTTGACCGAGATAAGGGTTTCTCTGAGTTCACCTTGTGGATCTGCCTACAAGAAGGTCGAAAGGCGTGTCGGTGACTGGGCGATCGCAGCAGTGGGGGTTGTACTCAGGGTGTCGAACTCGAGAGCCGACGACGTGGGGATAGGGCTGACGGCAGTTGGGGCTGAACACTACTGTGCATATGAGGCCGAAGAGTTCTTAGTCGGCAAAGAATTGTCTGAAGAGACAATAAACGAGTGTGCCAGGATCGCTGCCGAAAACTGTAATCCCTCAGCCGATCAACGAGGGCCGGTCGATTACAAGCGCCATCTTGTAGAAGTTTTAACTTTCAGGGCCTTAGGCAAGGCAGTCGCTAGATGCAAGGGGGGCAGTCAGTGATGAACATAGAAGTAGAAGTAAACGGCGTTGGGTATTCGCGTGATATAGAGCCCAGAATGCTTTTGGTGCATTTTCTCAGGGACGAGATCGGCCTGACTGGAACTCACTGGGGATGCGATACCACTAACTGTGGAACGTGCGTGGTTTGGATGGATGAAGTTCCAGTTAAGTCGTGTACTGTACTGGCCGCGATGGCAGCCGGTCATTCGGTTCGCACCGTTGAGGACCTGGAGCAGAATGGCACGCTAGACCCGGTTCAACAAGGGTTTATGGAAATGCATGGATTGCAGTGCGGGTTTTGTACCCCTGGAATGATGATGACAGCCCGGTGGCTTCTCGATCACAATCCAGATCCATCTGAAATGGAGATTCGTGAAGCTATATCGGGTCAGATTTGTAGATGCACTGGCTACGAAAATATTGTACGTGCAATACGTTGGGCGGCTGAGCACTCTGGGGAGCCAGCTGACAAGGCCGGAGAGGTGATGGCATGACTGCAGTTAGTGACACCGAGACGACGATTGGTTTTGGGCGAGTATTGCGCAAAGAAGATGTTCGCTTTTTGAGAGGAAAAGGCAATTACGTAGATGATATTAAGTTGCCAGGCATGTTGCACGGTGCTGTTTTACGCAGCCCTTACGCTCATGCAAAGATAGTGTCAATCAATACTGCTGCAGCTGAGGCCCATCCCAAAGTGAGGGCAGTGGTTACCGGAAAACTGCTTGAAACTCTAAATCTAGCCTGGATTCCGTCTCTTTCTCATGATGTGATAGCGGTTTTGGCAACTGATAAGGTTCGCTATCAGGGTCAAGAAGTCGCCTTTGTGGTGGCAGATGATCGATATGCTGCTCGTGACGCGTTAGAACTTATCGAGGTTGAGTACGAGGTGCTGCCGGCAGTAATCGATGCAAAGACGGCGCTGGATCCCAGCTCAGCCCTCATCAGAGATGACATTGAAGGAAAATCAGATAATCATATCTTTGATTGGGATTGTGGAGATCAAGAGGAAACCGATCAGGTATTTGATCAGGCAGAGGTCGTGGTAAAGCAGGAGATGCTGTATCCCAGGGTTCACCCTGCTCCAATGGAGACTTGTGGTGCAGTGGCGGATATGGATCCTATTTCCGGGAAGCTGACGATTTGGTCAACGACACAAGCCCCTCACGCACATAGGACTCTTTACGCGCTGGTTGCTGGATTGCCGGAACACAAGTTACGGGTGGTGAGTCCCGATATAGGTGGTGGATTTGGCAATAAGGTCGGAATTTATCCAGGCTACGTTTTAGCCGTAGTAGGTTCAATCCTTACCAAGAGACCGGTCAAGTGGATGGAGGACCGTTCTGAAAACCTTATGAGCACTTCCTTTGCACGCGATTACCACATGAGCGGTGAGATCGCTGCGACCAAAGACGGAAAGATTTTAGGACTCAGAGTCCATGTACTAGCTGACCATGGGGCATTTAATAACACCGCTCAACCGACTAAGTTTCCGGCTGGGTTTTTTCATATATTTAGCGGATCTTATGATCTTCGTTCTGCGTACTGCCAGGTCACAGGCGTATATACAAATAAAGCTCCTGGTGGAGTAGCTTATGCCTGCTCGTTCAGAGTCACAGAAGCTGTGTACCTGGTTGAGCGGATGGTGGATTGCCTTGCCCAGGAACTTAAGATGGATCCGGCAGAATTACGGATGAGAAATCTTTTGAAGCCCGAGCAGTTCCCCTATCTTTCCCCGACGGGCTGGGAATACGACTCTGGTGATTACCCGCGGGCTTTGCGACTGGCAATGGATATTGCTGGTTACGAGACCCTTAGGCAGGAGCAAGCGGAGAAAAGAGCAAAAGGGGAGCTCATGGGTATCGGAGTCAGTTTTTTTACTGAAACCGTAGGAGCTGGTCCCAAAAAGCATATGGATATCCTTGGCCTTGGTATGGCTGATGGCTGTGACGTAAGGGTTCACCCAACTGGCAAGGCTGTAGTGAGACTTTCAGTCCAGACCCAGGGACAGGGTCATGAAACCACCTTTGCCCAGATCGTTTCAGAGGTTACAGGTATACCCATTGCTGATATCGAGGTAGTTCATGGAGATACCGATAGCACTCCGTTTGGCCTTGGTACCTACGGGAGTAGGTCAACTCCAGTTTCCGGGGCTGCTTGCGCAATAGCTTCACAACGCGTTCGCGATAAGGCACGGATAATAGCCGCGGCTATGCTCGAATGTTCTCCTGAAGACCTTGAATGGGAGAGCGGGCGTTGGTTCGTGAAAGGGGATCCCAGCAGTGGTAAAACCATTCAGGAGATCGCACTAGCCGCACACGGACCACTTGAGCTGCCCGATGGAGTTGAAGGACATCTTGACGGACAATGTGTATATGATCCGCCAAATCTAACGTATCCTTTTGGGGCGTATATTTGTGTCGTGGATATAGACAAGGACACTGGTAAGGTCAACGTGCGAAGATTTATTGCAGTCGATGACTGCGGGCCAAGGATCAATCCTATGATTGTCGAAGGTCAAGTGCATGGAGGCTTAGCGGATGGAGTAGGGATGGCTTTGATGGAGGCTATCGCGTTCGATGAGGAAGGCAATTGCCTCGGCGGATCTTTTATGGATTATCTGCTTCCCACCTCCTTGGAATGTCCATCTTGGGAGACAGGTCAAACTGTTACACCTTCGCCCCATCATCCTCTGGGACTCAAAGGTGTGGGTGAGTCGGCGACGGTTGGCTCTCCACCTGCGGTCGTCAATGCAATTATTGATGCATTGTCGGTTTATGGTGTTCGACATGCGGATATGCCTTTCACTCCCGCTCAGGTATGGAGGACTATCGTTGGGTCTCCAATGAGAACGGACATGGCTTTTAAATGACCAAAGCCTCTCTGTTGGCACGGGCAGAACAGCTTCGGTCAGCTCGCAGACCGTTTGTTTTTGCTACTGTTGTCAGGGCGGAACGTCCAACTAGCGCAAAACCAGGTGACTGTGCATTGGTCCATCCGGATGGAACCATAGAAGGATTCGTCGGTGGCAGTTGTGCTGAGAGTTCACTTCGGGTCCAGGCGCTACAAGCTTTGGACTTGAATCAGCCGACCCTGCTATTGATTACTCCGGAATCGACCGAAGTCGTTTCGGAGTCGACTCCCGGAGTTGTCACAGTGGCAAACAAGTGCCTTTCTGGTGGAACCATTGAAATATTTTTGGAGCCTTCAATCCCTGATCCACTTGTTTTCGTCTACGGTCATGCCCCGATCGCAGAGGCTCTTTTGGATTTAGGCCAGCATCTTAAGTTCGATGTACGACCCGCTGATTTGAATACTGATTTCCCAGTTGATCTATTTGCAGTTATTTTGGCTACCCATGGTTCAGATGAAGTAGAGGTAATCAAGCTCGCTCTCGATCATGGGATTGGATATATAGGGCTGATAGCCAGCCGGAGGCGGGGGAGGGCTGTACTTGATCTAATTGGAATAGACGGGGAGAGACTTGAACAGATTCATACTCCTGCCGGTTTAGATATCGGGGCAAGGGAACCCGAGGAAGTTGCAGTATCAATCTTTGCAGAGCTGATTTCAGCCAGACGGTCTGAATCACCTTCGCCTCGAAAGGCATTAGTTGATTCTGCCGGAGTATCGGCAGTTGATTTGGTTTGTAAAATGGAAGTAGCACAGGTTGATTCGTCGATGCATTTGGAATATAAAGGAAACACGTATTGGTTTTGTGGTTCAGGATGTCTTGAAGCTTTTAAATTCGACCCTGATCGATATTTGTCAAATATCTCGTGAGCGAATTCGAATCACTTTTCCCGGATGTTGAGAGTGTACGGCTGGCCTTGTCCAAGGTCGGGTATTTGTCAGATCTCGGGCTGGCTACAGCTCTATTTTGTGCTGTCCGAATGGGTTTGCCATTGCTCCTGGAAGGCGAGCCGGGAGTTGGAAAGACCGAGGCAGGCAAAGCTCTTTCACAAATACTTGATACGCAATTAGTTCGCCTGCAATGCTATGAAGGTATCAATTCTTCAGAAGCAGTCTACGAATGGAATTATTCACGCCAGTTACTTTCGATTCGGTTGGCAGAGCATAAGGGAAGCAATCTGGTTGAACAAGATTTGTTTAGTGAGGAATTCCTAATAGAGAGGCCAATTCTGAAAGTAATCAGGCATAGGGGTCCTCGGCCAGCGGTTCTATTGATTGATGAAGTTGATAGATCTGATGACGAATTTGAGGCGTTTTTACTTGAATTATTGGGCGAAGGTACTGTAACTGTACCTGAACTGGGGACTTTTAAGGGCGAGTATCCACCCATTGTGATTCTCACCTCCAACAGAACAAGAGATTTGCATGATGCGCTGAAACGACGGTGCATGTATCACTGGATCGATTACCCCAGCACGGCTCAAGCAGTAGAAATCCTTAGAATTAGAGTGAAATCCGCCTCAATTCCTCTGATAACACAGGTCGCCAGATCGGTCAATAAGATTAGAGGAATAAATCACTTACAGAAGCTTCCAGGCATAGCTGAGGCGATCAATTGGGTAAATGCCCTCCATCTTCTGGAGATTGCCGAGATCACCGATGTGCGCGTGCCTTCGACCCTTGGATTTCTACTGAAATATAGAGAAGACCAGGAAATCGTTGCTTCTGAGTGGGAGAAAGTGATAGGCAATTAGCTTATGCTTTCGAGATTACGGTTCAAATCAAATGCGTCATGACGTCGATTTGGCTGAGTTCACCGAGCGCTTCACCAGGCTACTGAAGATTAGCGGTCTGCCACTTGCTCATGAACGTGCCTCGATGTTTATCAATGCTCTGGTGACCACAGAACCAGCATTTATCAATGAGCTTTACTGGTGTGCCAGGGTGACTTTAATTAGTTCAAAGGACGAAGTGGAAATATTTGACCGTGTGTTCTCAAGTATTTTCATCGATGCCGGTAGAGAGATGCCTATTGAAATATCAGATGTCTCTACCCCTTTGCACAGGGATGCAAGATCTTCTAACTCGGTTGAGGCGGGAATTGGAGCCAACAATCCACTCAATAGTGTTGGGACCGAGTCTTTGACATCTGGTATTTCAGAGCAGGATTCAAACGACGAATTTGATTCACAGAATGAACTGAATGTTCCTATGGTCGCCAATGACCGAGAGGTTTTGAGGCACCGAAATTTCGCCGAGCTGGACGACGCCCAAACGAAAGAGATGGAGCTGCTTCTGGGACCGGCGGCGGTTCGCTTTATAGCTAGGCGGAGTGCCAGAGATAAGACCTCGCGTCGCGCCTCCAATCGACTTGATGTACGTTCTTCCCTCAGGTCAGCCTCCAGGTCAGGCGGCGATTTGATAGATCTTAGATACAAGACGCCTAAATTGAAACAGCGGAGCATTGTCGTGCTGATCGATATTTCTGGTTCGATGGAGGCATATGTCAATCCCTATTTAAATTTTGTTCATCTACTGGCAAAAAGATGCTCAATTGAAGTATTTACGTTCGCTACGAGATTGAGCCGGGTTACCAGAGAACTGCACTCTGCCACAGTGGAGCGCGCAATTGGCGAGGTCGCTTCATTGAAACTTGATTGGCTGAGTGGAACTACGATCGCAAGTTCTTTTGAGCAATTTTTGAATGACTATGGTAGGAGGGGGGTGGTCCGGGGAGCCGTGGTTCTGGTTTTCTCCGATGGTTGGGAATCCGGGGACCCATCTTTTCTTGGAGAGCAGATGAGGCGGTTGTCACTTCTGGCCCACAAGATTATATGGGCTAATCCACGGGTAGCCAATCCGGGTTTTATTCCGAGTACCGGCGGAATGAAAGCTGTTCTTCCTTACTGTGACAAGTTGATCAGTGGTCATTCAATGGCGGCGCTTGAAGATATTATTCGTGAACTATAAATACGTTTTCCGCTGTACCTGAGTGGGTGGTTTTATCTCGCTAAATTGATTCAATACCTAAAGAGAGAACCCGCTACCAGCACATAATGAATGCTGATCAATGGAACCGTGTCTTAACCGGCATGACAAATAAGTGACGAATATCTTGTCACGCGTCGAAGAATAAAGGCGTAAGCCGTTCATTTGTGCGATTACTGAAGATAAGATAAGTGAACATGGTTCACTTATCTTGGACTGACAGTAAATATCGCCTATAGTAGCAGCGCGGATGATATTGATTTTGAAAAGGCCGAGGTAGGCGTGACCGTTAGAAGCGAGAATTGGCAATGACAGAGACGCGTTATGCAATTAGAACTGAAGGATTGACCAAGAAATTTGGCGAACGCATTGCGGTTAATTCTGTAAACCTCCAGGTTAAGAGCGGTACAGCATTCGGATTGCTTGGACCTAATGGAGCCGGGAAGACCACCCTTATTAGGATGCTGGTAGGTTTAGTCCATGCAAGTAATGGAACAATTGAGGTGCTTGATCATCTGATTCCAAAAAGCAAGGAATTGGCTCTTGCCAAGGTAGGCGCCATTGTCGAGGAGCCCAGATTTCATCCTTTCCTTAGTGGGCGTGAAAACTTGGAGATAATTGCTTCGCTTCGAGGTCGTGCAGCTATGTCGCGAATTGACGACTCCCTGGAGCGTGTTGGATTGATCGATCGGGCGGAGGACAAGGTCGGGGGCTATTCGCTTGGCATGCGGCAAAGACTTGGAATTGCCAGGTGTTTAATAGTTAACCCAGAGTTGATGATTCTTGATGAACCTATGAATGGACTAGATCCGCCTGGAATATTAGAAATACGAGCCCTGATAAGGTCGCTTGTTTCTGAAGGTAAGACTGTCCTAATCTCTTCTCACCTTCTAGATGAAGTGGAGAAGACATGCGATGAGGTTGCAATTTTGGCTCAGGGAAATATTCTGGCATCTGGGAGCCTTGAATCAATTTTGGCTGGCACGAATGGAATAGTTACCCTGCGTACATCTTCCAATCAATCCGCAGTTGAAGTGATCCAGGGGAGTCCTTTAGTAAGTTCGGTAGATCTCGATCAGCGAGGGATGAAGGTCGTACTTTCATGCAGTGACGATAAGGCGGATCAGGCTTTAGGGGAACTTGTTAGGACTGTAGTAAATCGAGGGATTGACATCTTTGAGGTTTCCCAGGAGAGGGCATCGTTAGAAAGTAGATTTTTCGAAGTTACATCGTTGACTCGAGGCCAGGAGTCAGATTCGATATGAGATGTGAGAGTGAAACGGAAGAATTGAGCAAATATGTCGATTAATGCCACTGAGGTGCGAAGCGGAGTTCAACCTAAGTCTGGTTCAAGCTGGTGGATCAGCCTCGTAGCAGAAACAAAAAAGTTAACCAGGCGTAAGGGTGTTATGGCGTTTACCCTTTTGGGTACCGTTGGAGTGATCATTATCACATTTGTAATTTTGGAAGCCTATCATTTGTCGAATCCTGTTAAATATTCTCCGGTTGGCGGAGTGGGCGGTTTCAACAAGGTGGTATTAATCCTGTCGCAGATCACCATAATACCAGCCGCTATTCTCGGGACAACGGCAGGCTCGCAGGACGTCGAGAGTGGTGTGATTAGGGATATGATCGTGACTGGTCGGTCACGAACATCGATTTTCCTCCTACGGATTAAAGGTGCTGCTTTGGTTTGGCTTATCCCAGCTATCGTTGCATATCTGGTTGGAATAGCAATAGTGTTTTCTTTTGCCGGCAATAAAACCGATCCTTCATTGCACCTTGTAATTGTCAGCGGAATTTATTGCACTGGCGTAAGTTTGGTCTATCTTTTGACTTCGGTCGGCCTGGCTGCGCTGTTTGGTTCCCGTGGTCCGGCAATTGCGGTTATGATTGGGTGGACATTCATTATTGAGGCGATATTGCTTAATGTTTCAGCCCTTGGGGTGGTAAGGGAAGTATTCCTGACAACAGCAATTGCGGGCCTTTCTCCAGTTGCAAACGGATCAAGGCGGCTAAAAGCTGCGGGTGTCACACCGTCTGTGTTGGTGGATTATCTGACTTTGATTGGCTGGCCTCTCATTCTTTGTGTATTGGGTTGGTTCAGATCAGAGAAATTAGAGGCCTAGGTGGCTTTGAAAGTTGCAGGCTCAAGCATTAGCTTACTTACCGTACTTGTCGGAAGAGCAATATCTATAAGTCAGCCGATATTAGAGGATTCTAGATCATTTTAGGTTTTGAGCTACTTGCGTACCATGAGGGCTTGTTCCACCAGGTATGGTCTATTCATGTCCCGCTTTATTGTCACGGCTTTTGGGCCCGATAGCTACGGTATCGTCGCCAGAGTTACTTCAGCGCTTGCCGAGCTCAATTGCAACCTTGCAGATTCGACGATGTCGAATTTATCTGGCCACTTCGCAATGATGCTGGTAGTGGATGGAGAGGTTGACGAGAAGTCAATTTTCCACTCCGTGCAGAGTAAATGTGCGGAGTTGAACTTAGTTGTTGATGTAAAGCAAATTGACCCTGCAGCATCGCCTACACTGGATGGCGATAGATATGTTCTGTCGGTTTACGGGACGGATCGTCCGGGCATCGTGGCTGGTATATGTGAAGTGCTTGCTGCACACAACGCCAATATCTTTGATTTGACCACTCGTGTCACTGAGTCCGATCTGCTGCAAATCTATACCATGATTATGGAGATTGCGTTGGCCGAAGGAGAGGATCCGCAGTTGCTTGAGATGGCGCTACGAGCTAAGGCTGAGCTTCTCGGAGTTTCTTGTTCATTGCGAGCTGTCGATTCGGAAGAGCTATAGGTCAGGAATAGTGAAGTAGTCGTGCCAGTTTTGCAAGTTGTCCAAATCGGGGACAAGGTTTTATCTTCGGTTACAAAACCAATCGAGGTGGTACTTGACAGGCACCGGGAATTGGCTGAAAACATGATTGAAACTATGTATGACAGCCCGGGGTCGGTTGGGATTGCAGCACCCCAGGTGGGGGTTTCAGAATCGCTATTTGTTCTCGATGTATCTGGGCACAAGAAGACGAATATTTGTCACGGTCTGTTGGTGGTGTTAAACCCAATCATTTTGTCTGCATCTGATCCTGTAACACTTCGTGAAGGTTGCATGAGTGTGCCCCACCTAACCGGGGATGTGAAGCGTCCGTCCAAGCTGGTGATGACCGGGATGAGTTTAGACGGAGCGAAAATATTAATAGAAACTGATGCATTTGAAGCTCGGGCGCTTCTTCATGAAATTGACCATTTGAATGGGAAATTGTTTTTGGATCGAGTCGATGGCCCGCACGCTGTTTTCAAGCGAAAACGGTATCTGTAAATTTTATTTACAGGTTAAGAAAATCACCGCTGCTGCCGACTATTAACAGAGCTAATTTACTCAGCTATTTTAAAACTTGGATTCCGTCCGTAGATTATGTGTCACGGTTTACTCAAAACATGTTAAAGATTTCTGGTTTTATCGCGGTAAATATGGCTTGTGATCAGAAATTATGCAAATGGTTGATCTAATGTTGGTGAGAGTATTGGATTTAGTGCTGGTTGAAAGATGGTATTTTAATGAGCTGCCGAAGCGGAATGGTTGTATAGGATGCGCTTTAGTAAAGTCAAAATTGCTTTAGGAGTAGCATCGGTTGCGTTTATATCTCTGATCCCCGTATCTCCGGCTTTTGCCTCAACGGGAGGCGGCTCTAGCTCTAAGACCCAGGTGGAACCACCGGAAAAAATAATTAATGGAAGGTCGTATACTTCCACTTTGGCGCCTCAAACAAACTTGTCGGTGTCCACTAGCACGGCTGGTTCTTTTGGTAACAGTTTTAACGTGATATCTGACACAACCAAGGTGTCCAACGCTTCTCAATCTCAAGGTCCAGTGGGTTCAATTAGCCCTCCTGATCCGATTTCGGCGCTTGGGAATAGTACCTCATTGGTCGCCACCAATGAAACAATGGTGATCACTTCGAGGCAAAACCAGTCTTCATCTTTGTCGGAGACGATGGCTCAGCTATTCAATACGACTCAGTCTGCGGCATTTACTGACCCCTCAGTGGTTTTCGACCCTACTACAGGAAAGTATTTTCTAAGCGTTCTTACCTACTGCACTATTAGTATCTCTTCATGTAACGGGAATGTATTTGCTGCTGTTGACCTGGCGGTGATATCGGATTCAGTTTCTCCTCAGGTTTTTACTTATCAGATAGACAATTCTTCCGCCTACTTGCACGATCAGCCTAAGATTGCGGTTACTGGGAATAAGGTTGCTATTGGATGGACTGATTTTTACTTCCAGAGTGGTCAAGTTTCTCAGTACGTAGCCCAAACTACTTTGGCGGTTATGGCTAAAAGCGGTCTGGTTGCTGGTAACGCCAGTACTCCGGTTTCCATATTGGCTCTTCAGTCATCTTCATCGTCAAATATTGATCCGCCGATACCTGTTTCAACTGTTGACTGGGCTAAAGTCAACTCTCAGCCCTGGGCAGCTCAAGCTGGCTATGGTAATGCGGTCAGTAATAATCTCTACATCTGGGCAAATGATTCAAATAGTGCCTTTTACTGGGAGGTAACTGGTTCCGGCCCAAGCTTTTCTCTCGTCTCTTCATTTCCAACTTCAGTACCGTTCTATCAGAGCGTGAATGGGTTGACGCCTTCGGGTTCTCCAATCTCGATTTCATCGCCAGGTAACCTCCAAAACGGCGGAGGATTGCCGTTGGATGGAGATGACAATAGATTTCAGGTCGCTGAGAATACTTTCGGATCTGGACATTATCCTGTACTGTCCGGAAATACAACCTGTTCAAATGGTGGAATTACATATGCCTGTGGATACGTGGTAAAGGTGACAGCTTCAGGTGCAATAGTACTCCCTATTACGGTCCCTGGATATACCACTGGGTATCCAAGTGTGACATCTATCGATGGGCTGGATACGTCGTTTGTGGGAACAGTGGCAGTTTCTTCTGGCTCACTCGACCCCTCACTTTATAGTTACCAGATAAGTACTAGCTCTTCCGGGTACGTGGAGACACTTTCTCCGCTGAATGTCGGTACTGCACAATACTCCTATTCCACCTCGAACTCAGTTTTGCGCTGGGGCGATTATTTTGGTCCACTGAATTTTGATATTTCGGCATCGACAAGTGCTCAAAATTTAAATCCATTATTTTACGGCACTGGCGAGTATGCCAATACGTCGGCTCCAGGAAATTCGTGGGTAGTCCCTCTTGTCGAGTTTGCCCCAGTAACAAGTACCACCCCTGTCCAAACTACAAGTACATCTGGCTATTGGGAGGTGGCCTCTGATGGCGGGATATTTAGTTTCGGCAACGCGACATTCTATGGATCGATGGGTGGTCACCCTCTAAATCAGCCGATTGTTGGCATGGCTGCCACCCCTGACGGAAAAGGCTATTGGGAGGTGGCCTCTGATGGCGGGATATTTAGTTTCGGCAACGCGACATTCTATGGATCGATGGGTGGTCACCCTCTAAATCAGCCGATTGTTGGCATGGCTGCCACCCCTGACGGAAAAGGTTACTGGTTGATCGCTAAGGATGGCGGGATATTTAGCTTCGGTGATGCATCATTCTATGGATCGATGGGTGGTCACCCTCTAAATCAGCCGATTGTTGGCATGGCTGCCACCCCTGATGGAAAAGGCTATTGGGAGGTGGCCTCTGATGGCGGGATATTTACCTTCGGTGATGCCACATTCTATGGATCGATGGGCGGTCATCCTCTGGTCAAACCAATCGTAGCAATTATTCCGACCCCTGACGGAAAAGGCTATTGGGAGGTGGCCTCTGATGGCGGGATATTTACCTTCGGTGATGCCACATTCTATGGATCGATGGGCGGTCATCCTCTGGTCAAACCGATCGTCAGTGGAGCAGGAGGATAAGATGTTGCTCCCGTAAAGGGGATCTTTGCAAACGGCGTCCGCATGATTTAGCTTTTAGCTCAAGCAGACGCCGTTTGCATTTTACGATGCTAGAGATTCGACCTCGAGATTTTTGCGGACGTTTTCAATCTTTGCTGTCAGGTTGTCGATTAATTGCAGAATTAACGCTTTGGCTGAATCGTCAACCAGCCTTCCATCTGTGTCGAATTTTAGTCCAGCCTGAGTAATCAATACTTCAGGGCGTGTTACCAAATCTGCTTCAAGAGCATGAAGTATTTCCCGGGTATGCAATTGGGCTCGTATAGTTCCTAAGATTCCACCTGATGCTCCCAAGATTGCAGTCGGTTTCCCAATAAAAGGGTGGGATCCGTATGGCCTGGATGACCAGTCGAGAGCATTTTTTAGTGCAGCGCTGAGAGAGAAATTATGTTCAGGGCTCGATATTAATACTCCGTCTGATTCGGCGATCGCATTTCGGAGCCTTCTTGCTTCCGGGTGAAGATCCACTCCGTCGAGGTCCTCTGAATAAAGTGGTAACTTGCCGAGATCTTGATAGATCTCTAACTCAATTTCTTGAGGTAGAAGCGATTTGACATTTCTAAGTACCGAGGTATTGTACGATCCACTGCGAAGACTACCTGAGAGTCCTAGGAGTTTTATGTTAGACATTGTGCGGCCCTTCTTGAGATCACTTAACTAGTTGCTTATACAACTAAAGTCTAGAGTTATTTATTCCCTAGATTCAGGAGCCAGGTGTCCCTTGTCTAACTTAATGGTGCCAGTACCCGGTTTGACTGTTCCGATGCTTGTTGCTTGTATGTTTAGCTGAGTCAAATCCGCTATTGCCTGGTCAACTTTGTCAGGCTGAATTCCAAATAGTAGACCGCCGGAGGTCTGGGCATCAGCTAGTAGTGTTAGATCCAGCTCGTTTTGACCATTACTCTCGATGAACGGCTCAACCCATTGCAGATTTCTTTTACTTCCTCCGGGAACCAGTCCAGCTTCGGCTAGCTCAGATGCTCCGCTTAGTAATGGAATATTGGCAGGTTGGATTACAGCTTGGAGACGGGAATCTTTTACCATCTTGAGGAGGTGCCCAAGCAATCCGAAGCCAGTTACGTCAGTGGCGCCGGTGGCGCCATACTTGAGTGCTGTATCTTTAGCGTGTTTATTTAATTGAAGCATAGTCTTTACTGCATTTTGAAGTACCGCTGGGGAGACTGCCTGAGCTTTGATTGCAGTGGTAATGATTCCGAGCCCAATTGGCTTTGTAAGAATTAACACATCTTGGTTTCGAAGACCATTGTTGGTAAGGATTTTAGAAGGGTGAACTTCTCCTATCACGCACATTCCGTATTTTGGCTCTTGATCCTCAACACTGTGGCCTCCAGCTATGATAAAGTTTGCTTCTTCAGCTTTTGAACTGGCTCCCCTAAGAACCTCCACCAGCAGCTCTTCCGGAAGTTGTTCACTATTCCATCCGACCAAATTTAGAGCGAACATTGGGTCTCCGCCCATCGCATATATGTCACTGACAGCGTTTGTGGCCGCGATTTGACCCCAAATGAAGGGATCGTCAACCAGTGGAGTAATGAAGTCTATTGTGGCCACCAGAGCCCGATTTTCTGAAAGACGCCATACGGCCGCGTCATCTCCGCTGTTGGTGCCGACCAACAGGTTTGGACTTGTGGGAAATGACAGTTGACTCAAGACTTGAGTCAGAATGCTCGGCGAGAGTTTACATGCTCAGCCGGCACCATGACTGAAGCTGGTCAGTCGTATTTTTGATGGTTGCACGGTTCAATCCTAATCATTATTATTCGGGGCTAACCAAGATATTGAATTTGATAGTGTCTAAAGAGCATGAGCTGCAAGTTAGAATCGTTCAAGTTACGTGTGCTAGAAGGTGATATAGCCTATGGGTGTTCATGGATCAGTTTTAGATAACTCGCAGATAGCTTTCATCCGAAAATCGCCGCTATTTTTTGTAGCCACGGCACCTTTATCGCCAGATGGCCATATCAACTGTTCACCGAGACCAGTGGATTCCAGGTTTTTTGTCAATTCTGCTTCCGAGATTGGCTGGCTTGATCTAGTTGGGTCCGGGATAGAGACCGTAGCCCATCTGAGGGAAAATGGAAGAATCGTCGCTATGTTTTGCTCTTTCTCCGAGCAGCCTCAGATACTGCGTATTCATGGCATGGGTCAAGTGTTTGAACCAGGTCACGTTCGGTTTGAAGAGATTACCTCTGACCGTCCAAATGATCCCGGAGTTAGGGCGGTCATTATTATCAGGATCGAAAGAGTGTCTACCAGCTGTGGATATGGTGTCCCGATGATGAATTTCGTATCTCATCGCTCCACAATTGATCAGTGGTTAGAACTCAAAGGGGCCAAAGGCCTAGACGCCTATAAGCGAAAACATAACAGCAGTAGCGTTGATGGTCTTAAAGGTTTGAATCCAGGCGAATGAGATTATGCAGATTCGTACTGAAGAAGCCGCAGTGTGACAGCGGTATTTGTTCCAGTTGGTCCATTTGCAGATTTTCCACTGGTAAGTGAAGGTACTGCAGGGGCTTTATTCAGCACGGTCACTCCGATTTCCCAAAAGTGCCCATCGCTTCCAGCATGGAGTGCCAGTATTTGGTAGCCGCTGGATGTATTTCGCCTACTAAGAATCTTCCAGGCGTTGTCGAGTAGGGAATCAATGAAAAAGGTTTTGGTGGATTCGAAGTTTACCGGGACTGAGATATTTACCTGTCTGTCATAGGTACCGTTATTTTGGTCATAGTTTACCCACCCGGTCCGTGTGGAATTACTGGGTACTAACAATGCCTGAAAAACGTTGTTAGGGACTACTCCATTGGGGGTAATAGGGGCGAAGTCAGCTTTAGAAGAGGTCGCTTTCATATTTAGAGGAATGTGGTGGATTTTTCCATTTGTGGGCGTTCCGATTAAGGTTCCGACGCTAATTACGACTAAAGCTGAAATTCCTGCGATCCATTTACTTTTCGAGGTTCTCAAAATTGGCATAGTGGTTCCTTAAAGACGTTTACATTGTCTCAAATAGGGTTAGTTATTACAAATCAGGAAAGAATTTCTATCGAGTTGTGCCATAGGGGCCTAGGTGAACCGCTTAGGCAATTATGTTATAAGCGATTGGCGGCGTGGCCGAGTGGCTTAGGCAAGGGCCTGCAAAGCCCTGTACACCGGTTCGATTCCGGTCGCCGCCTCGATTGAATTTGTGGGTTGACGTCCCAGGTGAATCGAAAGTTCATTGGTTCCAACCCTCATAGTCGCAGTCGGTCTGCTCGCATGAGTGGATGGGGTATCATGGTAGTTCGATGGGCCGTTGGCGCAGTCTGGTAGCGCACTTGCATGACACGCAAGGGGTCACAGGTTCAAGTCCTGTACGGCCCACTTTATGTTTTGGAGTGATTGTTGAGTTTCAGATCAGCTAAGACAGCATTTTCCCGTTGTACGATTGTTTTTTCACTCCTAAGTTTATGTTGTGTGTTATCCGCATGTGGAGGGTCTCAAGCCTCAGTTTCTCAATTGTCAGGTTCGCAAATTAAAGGAAACTCTGGGCAAGCTCTTCATGGTGGTCCACCCGCTACGACTTCAACCTTGGTGAAAAATCCTTGCGCAATTACCGTAGATATTGCTAAATGGACCAATTCCGAGTTAGCAGGTCAGATGTTGGTAACTTCGGCAGATATCGGATCGCTTCAATCTGCTGACAAGGCGGTTAGCAGTGGGGTCGGAGGTATTGTGCTGATGGGAAACGCCAATTCCCAGGATTTAAAATCTGAAATTTCCAGCCTGGTTTCAAAATCCCCTATGGGGATTCGTCCTTTGGTTATGACTGACGAAGAAGGCGGGGCAATACAGAGACTGGCAGAATTGGTTGGATCGATGCCGTGGCCTAGAACTATGGCATCTTCAATGACTTTAGCTGCAGTAGAGAACATGAGTTACTCAGTTGGACTGAAGATGAAGAATTTAGGTGTCAACGTAGATCTTGCTCCGGTGGTCGATCTAGATGCCGGAGCCGGGCCGTCCCGGACAAATCCTGACGGAAAGCGCTCTTTTTCACCACAACCTTTAATTGCGGCAGAATATGCTCAGCGATTTATGTTGGGCATGATAAAGGCTGGAGTAATTCCAGTGATGAAGCATTTTCCTGGTCTCGGACAGTCCAGTGGTAACACAGATGTGATGGCCGCTCATACCTTGCCATATCAAGAACTGGTTAGCACCGGGCTGGTGCCTTTTGAAAAGTTAAAGACTATGCCGGCTATGGTAATGGTTTCTAATGCGTCAGTTCCTGGGCTGTCTAAAGGTGTGCCCTCTTCATTAAGTCCTAAAGTTATGTCGATACTTCGGTCTGTGGTTGGTTTTGGCGGCGTTGTAATAACTGATTCGCTTGAGACTGTGTCAATTCAAAGTTATCAGCCGAACATTTCTAAAGCGGTTGTTGACTCGGCTGCAGCTGGCGCTGACCTGATAATGCTGGCCTCATCAAATCCCAACCAATTTAGTGTCTATTCTGAGGCCCGTGCAGCTTTAGCTAACGCTATTTTGACGAACCAGATTTCTAGGCCTCTGGCAGAGCAAAGAGTCGGCCAGATTCTGGAACTGAAGGGCGTAGCTTCCTCGTGTATTTATTACTGAAGCGCCCGGTATACCTATACTCAAAGTTGGGGGTTTGTGCAACCCTCTGAGCGATAACATGGATGGAGTAAATGCGGGTTTATAACTCTACCATTAGCTAGGATTTTTTTGTGATAGTTTGCTACTTGGGTCCCTCGGGTACCTCAGATTACAGGGCAATTGAGCTTTTAACGACCGTGAACGATCCGGAGCCACTCCCTATGTCATCGGTTGCGGAGATAATTCAAACTGTGAATTATATGCCGGGCTGCTTAGGGATTATATCCCTTGAGGACTCGACCAATGGGGAGCTGACCACAATACTTGATCGGTTGATTTTCGACGCAACTTCCGCTTTGATTCGTGAAGAGGTAGTCCTGGTTGAAGATATATTCGCGTTTGGGATAGATCCAAATGCCGACGTGCTAAAGGTCGTCTCTCATCCTTTAATCCTTGACATGTGCAGTCAGTTCATTAAGGAGCGAGGGCTACAGGTGCATCATGCAGTTTCTACAGCTGAAGCCTGCCGTTATGTTGCAGAGAAACGAGATTCATCGGTCGTTGCACTTGCTCCTCCTCTGGTTGGTGCTTCGGCAGGGCTTGAGATTAATTCAAGCCAAGTTATGGATATTCCCGATATCAGGACCCGGTATGTATTGATTGGTCGAGATGTTGCCATCAGAACAGGAGATGATAAGACATCTATAGTTGTCACTCCCTCGGTTGACCGGGTGGGTTTTCTAGCTGAACTTTCTTCGAGATTTGCCAAGCATGGGGTAAATATGACTTCGATATTGTCACGGCCATTGCAGGCAAAGATTGGCAGCCATGCTTTTCACATAACTTTTAGTGGACATATATCTGATCCAGAAGTTCGACAAGTTGTGAAAGATTTATGGGAGTTCGGTGCTTCGGTAAAGCTTCTGGGGTCTTATCCACGTTGGAAGGGGAGCGAGGTGACCACTCCCTCACCTTCGTTGCCTTTGGGTTCGGTGGATCAAAATAGCAGCGAATCAGATAAAGAACGGCTACTAAATCCTGAAACTGCCAGATTCTGGATCGGATAATGGGCACCAGGAAGCTATCAAATGTGGGCGTAATTGGACTTGGTCAGATTGGAGGCTCAATTGCCCGCAGCCTTTCCACCTGCTCCGATGTAGTTTTTTATGCACGAAGTGAGAGCGTCAGAGAGTTGGGGCGGGCTTCGGGTTTGACAGCCGTTGAATCATTGGAAGAACTTTCTGGTCTTGCTGAAATTATCTTTCTGGCTGTGCCGGTTGATCAGACGGGGTCGGTTTTAGAGGAGCTGCTTCCTAATTTAAGGCCTGGTCATGTTCTGACGGATGTCGGTTCCACCAAGATGGAGATTACGGATACTGTAAACAGGTTGAATCTGCCTAGCGGGGTGTCATTTATCGGGGGCCATCCGATGGCAGGGAATACCACCTCCGGTTTTTCAGGTTCAAGCCCAGGATTATTCGACAACAGAAGCTGGGTTTTGACGACAGAACTAGGATCAGCTATTTTCGATATCGATGCGCTCATAAGTTTAATTGGAATCATTACAGGCGGACTTAGCGCCAATGTAATGGTTCTTGAACCCAAGGTTCATGATCAGCTGGTAGCTTCTGTGTCTCATTTAGAACATCTCATAGCTATAGCGTTAGTTGAGATGGTTCGCAATTCAGGCAAGGAAAAGTTGGCCGCAGTACTGGCGGCGGGCAGTTTTCGAGATGCCACTCGGGTGGCGATGTCTTCGGCAAAAATGGCAGTTCCTTTTTTAGTTTCAAATCCATTTCTCAGGGAAACAGTAGATGAGTTCACGAAATGTATAAATGGACTAAGCCAAGGAGTGTCAAATCAAAATGCGTTTGCCGAGTCCTGGGAATCCGCACGTGTGTGGAGAGAGAAGCTGGAGAGCGCTGATGCTTTCACTGATGAGATTGAACTCGATTATTCAGATGAGCTTGCTTCTCAGTTGGTCAGCCTTTCAATATCAGGTCTAGTTGTTAGCGGAATTGAAGTCATCGGATCGAAAGTGAGAATTAAATCCCTTGCGATTTAGAACTCAAATTGAACGGATATCCGAGTATCAATAACTGGATACAGCGTCTCGTGGACATAGTTCTGATGAATTGGATCTTCGAGGTATTTGATTACATCTTCATTTGAGTCGAAGTCTGCAACAACGGCAAGATCGCCTGATTTACCAGGTTGGAGACCTCGGTCGAGTCCAGCTGAAAATGACCTTACACATGGGATGCCTGGTAAAACCTGGTTAGCCTTTTCCACCGCAGAAATCAATGTTTTTTGGTCAACTTCAGGTTTGCAGGTAAAGATTACACAATGCCTTATCAATGTTGTTCCTCCAGGTGGCATACGGTATTCGAAAATTACATTAAGCCAGCATACATCGCCCCGTCTACGTGAATTGAAGTTCCACTTATGTATCTTGCTGACTGAGAGCATAAAAATGCTACTAGTGCTCCAAAATCATCGGGTGAACCAAGTGATCCGGAAGGTAGTTGACTTGTTATCTGTGAGACTTTATCTCCATTTAGTTCTTCAAATCGAGCGGTGGCATGGAATCCAGGTTGCACGGTATTTACAGTAATGTTCTTCCCGGCTACCGCTGTGGCCATCGTTTTCATGAAAGCGGTTAATCCGGTTCGTGCCGAATTGGAAAGTATCAGGTTTGGCGAAGGTTGGCGCACCCATAGAGAAGTTATGGCTACAATTCTGCCCCAACCTGATTTTTCCATGATTGGAACAGCTGCTATCGAAAGGGCAATCGAGGAAAGCATATTGGCGTCGAGCGCAGACCTGTAGTCATCGATGTTGTGGTCGAAAAATCCCCCAGGGGGTGGACCGCCCGAATTGCATATCAGGATGTCTAAACCCCCAAGCAGATCTGTCGCGTTTTCAATCAACGGTTGTGCGTTTTCCGGGTCTGTGAGGTCGGTGAGCAGGTAGCTGACCTCACCGTCGATTTTTTCAACTGCGGCTTTGAGTTTATCTTCAGAGCGAGAGGCTATTACTACTCTGACTCCCTCGCCGGCTAGTGATTTAGCAGCGCCAAGGCCTAAACCGGAGGAGCCTCCAGTTACTAGCGCTCGTTTGTTTCTGATACCCAGGTCCACTGTCTAGCTCATTTCTATGAAATGATAAATATCTGTTTTAAGAATCAGACTGTACTATTCTTGATCTATTTCTTTGTCGGCGGGGAGATGAATTATGACCACCGGGGCAGGGCAGTGGTGAACAAGTTGTTGGCCTACCGAACCCAGTAAAAGCCCGGTGAATCCGCCTTTGCCGCGTGAGCCAACCACTACCAGGTCTGCTTCTTTTGCTTTTTCAATTATTGTTTGAGCAGTGGGACCTTGCACTAATGCAGTCGCAAGTTCTAAATTGGGATGCTCGGAGCGAACTTTTGCAGCCACCTCTTCGAGAACCGCATTGGCATCATTTTCGAAATCTTCAAGAACGGCGACATATCCTCCGTAGCCCAGGTTTGGATAGTTCCAGGCATGCACCAGTTCTAACTTTGCATTACGAAGCTCTGCTTCTTGAGCAGCCCATTCGGTTGCCCTGTTTGCGCTAGGAGAACCATCGACTCCCACCACCACCTTCCCAAACTTATTTACTTTCATATTGATCCTCCTCGACTTGAAGTAGTTTGATGCCCAAAGCAGATCGGCAGCCATACGGCGTCCTTTCATGCTTTATGTTAGCTATTTTTAGGTGGAACCACCACAACTGGAACTGGTGAATGTTCGATTATTTGATGGGCGGTGGAACCGAGGAGTGAGTCAATCGAATGGCTTCTGGTGCCGACTATGATCATGTCAGCCTGCTCTTCCTCGGAGATTGCCAGAAGAGTTGTAGTCGGGTTTCCGTCAACGATAATTTTTTGGGAGCGCAGCCCTGAGTCGTTTAGGATATCGCACCACTGATCTTCGAACTCCTGGATTATTTTCAGGCGGTACTGGTGTATTGGCGTCAGGTGTCCCTGGGATATGGTAGTCAGCTTTCCAATTGCGTGACAGGCTATTACTTCTGCGTTGATAGGGCGAGCAATTTCTATCGCGAATGCCAAGGCCTGCTTGGATTCGGACGAACTATCAACACCTACAAGAATTCTTTTTATTTTGATTTCCTCCCCACGGATAAATCCGGAGGATTCCTGAGAACCAGTTATGCTCATGCCACTCGTCCTTCAGAGAGTTGACGCTTCACTGGGCCGCTGTGCTCAGCCCCTGTGGGCTTTTGCTGCAGTGTCCATCTGCGTCCTGTGACCCCCCAAAG
>JAJZLS010000013.1 GCA_021803345.1 Actinomycetes bacterium | reverse complement strand
CACTCTACCAAATGGTCCGGGCAGATCTGAACCGAAACCATGGCAAAGAGGTCCCGGAGTCCCTGGAGGATCTGGACAGCAAGGACAGGGACTTAATCTCAAAATCATACGCACGCAAATGGCCGAGCCATCTAGAGGAGCACTATCTGTCATTCGCATATAGTGTCAGTCTAAACTCAGCAATGATATGGCGGGACTCCGTACCGACGCTCAAGGAACAGGAGCTTCTCCTATGGAGAATGCTGCGGCTCAATTCCTCTCCATATTTCATCCTGGGAAGCTCAGCAGGATCAACTCTAAGGCTTAGAGTTGGAACCCCATGGGATTTTAGGCAGCGTTATATTCTCAGAAGCTTCATCATCACTGCTCCACCTTCGGCCCAGCCAAGGGTGTCCTTCCAGGCTGTGGTAACCGACAAAGATATCGGCAAAGAAAGATCCATTGACGGACACGTGGAGATCAGATGGAGTCATGGAAGATTCTGCGGTTACCCGGAAGCCAAAGTCTATCTGGATTCAAAACACGAGGATGTTCCGGGATATTTTCACCTGGAAGGAGCTGATTCCGGCAATAACCACTCTCTTTTCTAGAAAAGAACAAGCTCAGGATAACTTTTGCCCTATCGTAATTACACTTTGAGGAGACGTAGTGGGAACTGGCCAGGTGTCTTTGGATGAGCAAGTTTAGCCATCAGCCTTCTCGAAGCTGGCTGCTAAGCGCAAAGCTGACAGTGCTGCAGGACTCCCTCTGAATTATCACTTAAGGTAAGCTACGAACTATGTTCGCCAGCGCAACTGCCTTACTTCAATGCCTGGTGGCACCAAAACACGCCCTAGCCGACCCATCGCTTGCATCTCACCTTCTAAGCGTCAACGTAGATTGCAGAATTTCCAGCCGCACTTTTCCGAGCATAAATGAGTCTGAGAACAATTGACTGTATTTCGGCGCATTCTTATAACTTCTCGGGACTCCATAGATTTGAAAGCTTCCGTTCGGTTTCTTTAGCATCTTCATATCAGCAGAATCAATTAGCGTCGAAATGGTAGTGTATCAGCGCCGTATCGTAGATTCAGAACTGGATGAACTCTTACCAATGACCTCGGTCGGTTTACGTCCTTTTTGCTTGCTCATGTCTACCCCCTAGTTTTATCACTCAGAAGATAAAACAGTGCACAAATGAACTAATTCCCTTATCAAACATACATTCTAAATTAGGACTCTGCCAGCTCACATATGTCGACTCTCGAGTGTCAAATCCCTGACATCGCATCCTTAGAACGACTATCATAGGATTTTAACACGACTATTGTAGGATTTTATAGCGACCAATACAGGATTTTCTTACAACGGAAGTAGAATCGTTAATCCGAGGAGAAGTTTATGGACAAGCCAATTACGACGGTGTTAACTCGGAATCTAAAAGACACTATTACAGATCGACTTGTCGAAGAACCGGTAATAATTTTGAACGGAGCCCGCACGGTAGGAAAGAGTACCCTATTGAAGCAGTGCGCCGACCTGTTTAATGTATCGGCAGTTGACCTCGATGACCTGGAAACTCGAGAAGCTGTAAAAAATGATCCGTCGTTGTTTGCTGCTGGACCCGAACCGATTTGCATAGATGAATTCCAGCATATTTTACCGCTATTAGATGCTATAAAAGCCCAGCTTAACAAAGATATGCGACCAGGTCGATCCATTCTTACTGGCTCCACTCGATATGCAACGCTACCCCACTCAAGCCAATCTTTAACCGGATGCGCTCACATATTGACTATTTGGCCGCTTTCACAAGGAGAACTTCGTGGCAAAAGAGAGACGTTCTTCGAAACATTGGTCAAAGATCCCTCGAAATTTGTTACGCCAAAGCTTGCAACCACAAACCGGCTGGAATACGAAAGTATGGTACTCGCCGGAGGATTCCCACTGGCACTGGCTAGAGCTACTGACCAATCCAGACATCGATGGTTTCAAGACTATGTGACAATGGTCATTGAGCGAGACGTGCTGGAGCTCCGCAAGATTCGCCAACACCAGGTTCTACCCGAAATACTCCGATATCTGGCAGCACAAACCGGTCAATTGCATAAGTCAGCTTCGATCGCAACTTCCATGTCCCTGGATAAGAGCACCGTTGCAGACTATATTCAACTCCTTGAATCTGTATTCCTAATCCATCGGTTAGAAGCCTTTGGACGTACCTTGTCATCACGAATCAATCGGTCACCGAAAGTACACCTGGTAGACACCGGCCTTGCAGCCCACTTGCTAGGGATAACAACAGCCAAACTTGCCAATCGAGACCCATCCGCCCTAAGCGAGTTTGGGCACCTACTTGAGACATTCGCTGTAAACGAAATCTTGAAGCAAGCTAGTTGGTCATCCACACCAGCAAGATTTAGCCACTTTCGTACAAAGGACGGTTACAAAGTCGATTTAATTTGCGAGATAGAAAATAGTCGGATATTCGGTATTGAAGTTAAAGCTTCAGCCACCCTATACAACTCAGACTTTAAAGGTCTTCAGCTGCTACGAGACAAACTGGGTGACAATTTCCTTGGAGGAATTATTTTGCATCTGGGGACACACTCATACACAAAAGAAGACCGCTTGTATGCCATTCCACTAGACCGTATATGGAACTGAAACCTATTCTGCCAATATTTTCCAGTCAAGTTGCACCACCTATCATCAAAACGGCCCGGTATCGACCATCGAAACCGCCGAGGTACAGGAAATCTTCGATTTCTCTACCCTAAATGACAATCTCACAAAGTTGCCTTTACACTATCAGCGGGTTCCCAGATCGTTTCACATTGGATCCCTAGTCTTACCGCAAATCAGCCAAGCGGTTTTGAAGCAGCTCAAGCACGCGCAAACATGATTTGATAGACGCAACCCCGTTTGATCAGCCACACCTGTGCAGTTGAAGACGGAAAGTCGCCACAGCGTAAGTGGCCGATTTAACAGCGTCTAATACTCGCTACAACAATCAAAGACACCGCCGACGACAAGAAAAGCACTTGAGTTTAACACGGTGTCTCCGAAAACGTCAACTAAGCCGATAGCTAAAAGATTACGACACTGGAATTGCGGCAAGTCGCCCCATGAACAACGATAATTAAGTTTCTGGGTTGCCTTTTATATCGCGTATGTCGGAATCAACCTGATCGAATTTGGCAGTGAACTTAGCATCCATACCCTCAATCCTTGCTTCAAGGCTTTCAATTCTTGCCGCCAGGCCGTCGATTCTTTCTCCCATACTCTCAGTTCTTGCATCCAAGCCGTCGATTCTTGCGTCAAGGCTGTCAATCCTTGCGTCAACTTCGTTGAACTTGTTCTGTACTTCCCGGAATCCGTCTCGCATCTCAGTGAATCCGGCTTCCATAGTTGCAAAACCACGAGTAGTCATCTGGATTAGATCCTGAAGGCTGTTTTGCATAGAAGCCTGGCCATCGATAAGAGAATTGATAGAGGCCTGCATGGAAGCCTGGCTGTCGATCAGGGAATTGATAGAGGCCTGCATTGCGGCCTGATGGTCGATCAGGGAATTGACGGTACCTTCTAGATGCTCAAGACGCTGGTTGTGTTGAACCATTGCTTCGGCAAGAGTTGCAACAATACTGGGTACCCTCAGAAGTTCCTCGGTCAACAGGACAGCACGCATCTCTGCCTTGAGGGCTGGATCATTTTGAAGTTGGCGGATGATCTCAGTGCTATCCATGGAAAAGATTATATATGGGTGGTGTGACAGGCGTGATTACCTTCATTTTTTCTCCAGCTCGTCAAGGCGAGCCATCACCCTTGACATCTTGGCCTTTAGGTCATCCTGGAAAGTCTGAAGGCTGGCCTGTTTTTCGGCCACCTTGTTTTGCAGCTCCTCTAACGTCTGAATAGCGTCTTGATATAACGATTTCTTTCGCTTGGAAGAGTTCTTTATCTCAGTCCTGATTTCGTCAAGATGGTCTTCGGCCCTGAGAATATCCCGTATTTCTTCAAGGTTGAATCCCATCAATGACTGCAAAGTTCGAATCCTGCTTACCCGAGCAATAGCAGCTTCATCATAAAGACGGGATCCACCACGGGAGTATGAACTTGGGGTGACCAGACCAAACTCCTCGTAATACCGGAGCGTTCGCTCTGAAATGCCCATCTGTTCCGCGACAGCACCAATACGGACCAGTGTTTCATCTGAAGTTACCGAATTCGCTGCAGAATCACTCGGCATAACCTGATCAATCCTCCGATCCAGGTTGGATACTAGTCAACCTGAAGATATTTTGATCGCTAGCATTCAAGCAAACAAACATCAGTTGGTCTCCACCAGTAGTTCCGTCTTGTCTGACTCGGCCACAGCATCAGGATCACGGTAGTGATACTTTCCTCCCCTAAGTGCTGAGGCAATCCCGGCAATCACCGTAGCTGCAAAAGCAAAGTAGAATGCCTGGTCAAGTCCTTTGGCGAATGCCGAAGAAATCAGCTTGGGGAAGAATGATCTGCCGGTTAGGTATGCCGCCCTTGCCGCTGGCAGATGAGCTAGTGCAGGCCCAAGTAGCTGCTGCATTGGGTTGTAACCCAGGAAGGCAGAAAACAGCGTCGCAGTCGGTGGAAGATGCGAGATGGTATGAGCCGCCGCAGTTGGAACTCCCTGCTGAGTTAGGCCACTAAACAACACACCTGGCAAATTAGCCGCCAGTCCGGTAATGATCAATGTGAAAAATACACCTATAGAAAGCACCATTGCCGAGTTTTGGAAAGTAGCCACCATTCCGGCCCCCGCTCCCCTTTGATTCGGAGGAAGACTGTTCATGATTCCAGCGCGGTTAGGTGATGCAAACATTCCCATTGCTATCCCATTTAGAAGCAGCAGCAATGCAAACCAGATGTAAGAGAAGTTGATCGGCAGGAATGTAAACAGGATGAAGCTAAGTGACGCTACCGCCATTCCTCCAGTAGCAAATGGGCGGGCACCAAACTTGTCAGAAAGTATTCCAGAAAGTGGCCCGGCTATCAAGAATCCTAAAGTCAGCGGCAGCATATAGATACCGGCCCACAGCGGGGTATCGGTGAAAGAATAACCGTGGAGAGGAAGCCAGATACCTTGAAGCCAAATAATCAGAATGAACATCATTCCACCACGGCCAAGTGATGCCAGAAGACTTGCAATATTACCAGCTGCAAAGGCTCTGATTCTGAATAGATTCAGGCGGAACATCGGATGAGACACCTTGGTCTCGATGAATGCGAAAATGATCAAAACAACCACTCCGCCACCAAGCAAAGTCATCACCAGTGGACTGGTCCATCCCATTGTGTCATGCCCATATGGCATGATCCCATAAGTAATACCAACTAAAAATGCAATCAGACCAATAGCAAATGTAAGGTTTCCCCACCAGTCGATCTTTGAGGGCGTACGAACTCCCCGCTCCTCAAGCTTCCAGTATGACCAAATTGTTCCAAAGATGCCAAATGGAACCGAAACGACAAATACCAGATGCCAGTTAAGTGGCCCCAGAAGGCCACCCAATATAAGTCCGATAAATGAGCCAGCGATTCCGGCGACATTGTTGATTCCTAAAGCCAAACCTCGCTCATTTTCAGGAAATGCATCAGTCAGAATTGCCGATGAATTGGCAAACAAGAAGGCCCCACCGACACCTTGGAAGATCCTCATGAATATCAACCAAAGTGCAGCTGTGGTTCCATGCATCCATGTGATCGAGAGCAAAATTGAAAAAACAGTGAACACCACAAAACCCAGGTTGAATACTCTAACCCGGCCAAACATGTCACCGATTCGTCCAAAACTGACCACCAGTACCGCCGTAACAACCAAAAATCCCATCAGCAGCCACAGCAGATAACCAGTGTTACTAGGAATCAAAGGGTTCATGTGAATTCCCCGAAATATATCGGGAAGGGCAATCAGCATTATGGAGGAATTGATGGTAGCTATCAGAACCGCAATTGTGGTATTTGAAAGTGCGATCCATTTGTAATGGACGTTCCCTGTCCTCGGTCCTCTCTTAGCTTCCGAACCCACTTCAGTTGCCATCCGCCGTCCTCCCAACATTTCAATCCAAAAACTTTTAATATTTAAATCTAACGTATACGTTAACGTTAACTTCCATTTTATGAAAAATTAACCCTCTGAACTGAAATCCTCTGAAAGGAAGGACTAAATCCAGATCTGACAATTTTTGAAACCACGACCAATTTTCGAACCTTTTGCAGTGGTATCATTTCAAAATGATTGACCGGACTAGGCGAGTCTACTGATGACGATAGGAATGGCAGAACCAGTTACAAAATCACCAATATTCATTCCAGCCTCCCAACCCTGCACTTACAAATCTCTAACGTCACCGAAGATTACCTATTGGGCTCTGAAAATGCGCCCTTACTGGGATGAGACCAACACCATAAGCGATCCTCCGCTGCACAGAAAGATCTGGGAATGGGCATTCATTGCAAGTGCACTTGCAGATTTGAACGTTCTAAAACCTGGGTTTAGGGGGGTGGGTTTTGGCGTTGGCAAAGAACCCCTGGTTCCCCTTTTTGCCTCGCTGGGGTGCAAAATCCTGGCAACTGACCAGTCTGAAAATGAAGCAGAAAATGCCGGATGGAAAGACTCCAACCAGTACGGGGGCGAACTTAATCAACTGAACTCAAAATCCCTTTGTGACCCAACCCTGTTCAGCCAAAACGTTAGCTTCCGCACTGTAGACATGAGAGCTATCCCTGAGGACATCAAAGGATTTGATTTCAACTGGTCGTCCTGTGCGTTTGAACATTTAGGATCCATAGATGCTGGACTTAGATTTATCATAAAACAGCTCGATACCCTGAAGCCGGGTGGAATTGCGGTCCACACCACAGAATTCAACGTTAGTTCAAATTCCAAGACAGTCGAAGCTGGACCCACGGTCCTGTTCCGACGTCGAGACCTGCAATTGCTCGAATCCCGCCTTCAAAAATTGGGGCACCTCACCAGGTTTGATTTTTCTCTTGGTGAAACTGAATATGACCTTCACGTTGACCGGCCCCCTTACCAGGGAGCTCACCTTCGTCTTGAAGCAGACGGCTACGAAATTACTTCATTTGGAATTGTGATACGCAAAGGGGAGGAAAAGAGAAGTCGATTCAGGATCAAATCTAAATAACGACCTTTGATCGCGAAACGTAATTTTTTTCAACGCATTCATAAGGAAACAAAAAGTATCAACAGGATACTTCGAGCCAGTTCCAATTCGCTCAGCGAACAGTCAAATTCGTCGCCGGAACTGCTTGATACCCGAGACCCCTATATCCTGACTCTCGCTTACCAGCCATTCTTACTAACATAGGTTCATATTGGTCCACATAATCGTAGACCAAAACATCACGCTTGGTATCATACTGCCGGTGCAACCTACCAACGTATTGGGCTAATACGCCACGCCATGAAATTGGCATAGTAAGAAATAACGTATCAAGTCGGGCATCGTCAAAGCCCTCTCCCAAATAACGACCAGTTGCAACTATAACCCTCTCCTCACTTCTTGGGATGTTTGACAACAATTCATTTGCAGTCTTCAACTCTTTAGCTTTCAAACCACCACGCAGAACCACGACATTCTTTGTATATCGAAATAATCGGCTTGCAATCATTTCTAGATGGTCCCGACGTTCGGTGATCACTACTGGTGACCGACCTTCTTTGAGAGCCAAGATAATGTCATTTAAAATCAGCTCATTCCTTGATGGATCACGTACCATCCCAGAATAAAGTTGTTGAATTGAGACTTTCTCATCGGGGATGCTTCGAGCGTACCGGAAATCTGTCGAACGAAAAATAACCTTATGATCAAAAGTTTCAGTGAGAGCAAAATTCCTTGCATCGACACGATAACGAATAGGCCCACATTGCATAAAGATAATTGGATGATGACCATCCTTTCTGGTAACAGTTGCTGAAAGGCCAAGTACGTTGCGAGCCTTTAGCTCTCGTGCGATTGCTTCGAATCCCACCGCTGATATATGATGACACTCATCAACCACAACATGCCCATATCCCGCTACCAAATCTGACACGACGCCCTTGCGAACCAAGCTTTGCATCAGAGCTACGTCAATCCTGCCAGTAAGTTTTTTCTTCGCTCCGTAAAAAACACCAATCTCGTCGGGGGAAATATTCAGAAATACTTGAAGCTGGTTTACCCATTGTTCAAGGAGTTGCCTACGATGGACCAGAATGAGTGTATTACGATCACGTGCTTCTATCATCTTTGCAGCCACTACCGTCTTACCGAATGCAGTAGTAGCTGATAACACTCCGATCTCGTGGTCTAGAAGTGCAACAACCGCCTTCTCCTGTTGAGATGTAAGTTCCCCTTGAAACTGAACTCCTATTGGGTGACCAATCTCACGCTTATCATGCAGTTCCACATAAATGCCAACCTCCTTGAAAAGTGCCAACAATTCCTCGAAACATCCTCTCGGAATAGCAAGATATTCTGGAAGTAACTCTGCACAAGAAATAATCCGCGGCTTTCCAAAGGTTGACAGACGCATCGCCTGAGCAGCATAAAACTCTGGATTCTGAAATGCCGCTAAACGAATTAGTCGAGCAACAAGTTTTGGAGGAAGATTTGAGCGACTAATAAATATTTGATTTCCAAGAACCACCTCAACTCTTTCGGGTAGTACTTCGTCAATTGGTAAATGCGGATACCGGTGCGAAGGTAGAGAAGTCCAAGGCTCCTTTTCACCATCATCAGTTAGCGAAAGCCGGACACCTAAGACTTGTCCATTGACAGATGCCCTCTCGATGATCGGCATTACCTCCTGTCTCGACATACGCTCTATCGAGGATAGGAATTCCCATTGATCCTCATAAGGAGCGAAATCATCGTTTAAAAAGACGCTATTACCATCCTGTCGTGAATTTCCTTGTAGCGGTAATGCAATTAGATTGCCAAATCCGCCAGAGGGAAGGGTATCTTGACTCGGAAATAATCGGTCGTATGAATCAAATCCGATCTCAGAATGCGCATCCATTGCCTCGGTAAGAAGAAACGATGCCAGACACCTCGCATCTTTAGCTGCTATTGATTCGGCAAAGAAAATCCAAGCATGTGCACCGTTACCAGAACGAGACCGTTCAACGCAAACAGGAACTCCTTGCACTCGTGCTGCATCCCGAAATGCCCTCACATCCTCAGTCCAGGTCTTTTTATCAAAATCAACGGCAACAAACCAACAGGAGTCGTCTCGCAGCAACGGATAGATACCTACTGTGAAGTCAGCTAAACCAGCTGAAACTCTCCCGATCAAATGCGAGCGAATAACGTCATCTGTAACAGGAGTAAAAGCTTGGTTTAAACATTCCCCGCATTTGATTTGCGGTTTACCACATGTTCCTCGTACCCACTCGTTTTGACACGCCGGTGCATAGCCGACTTTTCCAGTTCTGGAGTTGTGCCACCTACGCGAGAATATATCCTCACGCCCTCGGAAAATATCTCTAAATAACGCTATCTTTTCAGATCCGGGAGACGTGTTTGTTACTTTAGTAACCACAGATGGTGGCTTGCTAATAGACTCCTCTTGGATCTGACCATGCTCGATTAGAAGCAACTGCTCAGCAAGTTTTGTTCGCTCCTGATCAAGCTGGGCTAGTCGAGCTTTTAAGTTTTCAATCTTTCGATGGGACTCTTCGATTCTGGCTATCGTACTTTGCCCTTCTGCCAGTAGGAATTATCACTAGTAAAAATTCTAGGGTATTTCATTGCATTTTTAGATCTAGAATTTCATGAAGGAACTCTTCGAATAATTTCACTTTACCATATAGGTATACCAGGCAAGATATCCCACAAAGTCTGAAATTAAGTAGTAGATACGTCAATCACTCTTGGAAAATACCTAACTAATTTTCCTCAGAAAAAGCCAATCTCTACCACTTAGACAATTCTTGAATTCTCTAAATCTGACAAAACCTAATTGCGTATCTTAATTTCGGCGCGTAATATTGCGTGCACGGATCCACCTCGCATATGGCGAAAACCAGCGTTTTCCCCATTGCCATACAAGCTGTTATCTAAGTTAGAATAAAGAGCATGGCTGAAATACGCACCAAGGACGATTTTCTGCGCGCACTAAGGGAGCATCCCGAGTGGAAAGAAGCCGTCCGGATGGAGATTCTCGGCCAAGAACTACTAAGCCTACCCAACTTGGTCAAGGAAAATTCCGAACAGATTTCACGACTGAACATAGTTATCGAGCATCTAACCGATAGGGTGGATCGGTTAGCTAAGATTGCCGTGCAACATGACCATAGACTTCAACAGGTAGAAAACCGGCTTGAGCGTGTGGAAGATAGGCTTCAGCGTGTGGAAGACCGGCTTGAGCGTGTGGAAGATAGGCTTCAGCGTGTGGAAGACCGGGTAGGTTACCTACAGGGAGATTTTACTGAAGATAAATATCGCAAGAGCTTAGCATCCCGAGCCTCAAAAATCGAAGGCAGAATCAAGATCACAAATATACTCTCCCCTTCGGAAGTCGATGATCTTATCTATGAAGCATCTGTAGCTGGCATAATCAGTGAAAATGAGGCTGACCAACTGTCACGCGCAGACTCGATTGCCTTAGCAACTGTTCGCTCCACTGGTGAAGAAATCACTCTTGTAACCGAAATATCTCAACGAATTCACATAGATGACGTGATAAGGGCACAGGAAAGAGCAGCGATCGCAGCACGGGTGATTTCGAACCGACGTGCGATTCCGGTAGTCATGGGTCCTGAAGGGGAAGTAATTAGAGACAAATCTTTTCCAGGCGTTTGGCTGATAGAGAACTATTCCACACGAGAACTTATCGGTTGAAATAGACAAAGACAGCAAAGCTGACAACGCCCAAGTTGGTTTCCATCTTGGGCACCCCCCTGCAAATCCTTTTACAGCAGCCAGTTAAATCGCGATAACACAAATGATTCTGACGAGTTATTTGGAAACTCTTGTTATTGGATCGCAAAAGATACAAAACCCCACGCCAGAAGTAGCACAGAACGTTTTCATCGAGGTTTTCATCGAGACTCTCCTCGCCATCATATCAAGTTTCCTAGCGGCATACCTTGAAGTTAGCTTGGCGGTAGAAGTTGGAGAAACAATTACGGTAGCGCGAGAGGCTGCTAGCTTGAGTCAGCTCGAACTAACTTGGTGAATTGGAACAAGCCAATCAGTCATAAACCATCTCGACGCCGGTCGGTTAGGTGCAACTCTAACAACGCTGCAAAGGGTTGCCTCTGCACTATCGCTTCACATCAACGTCGAACTACGCCAGCCACCGTGACTCCCCGCCTAAATCCAAGAATTAAGTTCCTAAGAATTCGTTCCCCTGGTTCTGTCAACCCTAGGTCCTTCAGCATCTCCAGGCCCGGCGCCCTTTCCATGAAGCCTAAAACGAGCTTCGATTTGCGCGCGCAGGTCAACAATTTGGCCATCTGTTAGGCCAGGCACTTTCCCGACTAAATGGATTACCGTCGGCCGTCGAACAAGTCCAAACTGAATCATTGCGTCAAGAAATGGCCCGTCCTTTTCGCGTCCCGCTATCGTTTTGGAAATAAAGAGATCTGCTGGGTGCATACAATGCCCGACCACTCCATTTGTTCTAGCGCTTACCAAAGGATAACATCTGCTCTGCCAACCCACCGGTGCTTTGGTAGTTTCTATAGAAACTCCTTGTGCGTAGACGTGAAAGGTTTTGTGAAACATCGACTCCTCACCTATGGATCCGTCGATGAGGTCCGATTTGTTGGGATCGTTATCTACTGGAATTATGTCGGCCTCGGTAGATGCCACTAAAACCTCAGGTATATTCTCTAAATTCTTGCTGGCAAATTTCATCAGCCAAGGCAGTATCGATTGACTACCAATTACCAAAATTGAATCCTCGTTTAGAATAGCTCCAGAGGCTCGAATTAAGTGCTCCAGTTGCTCTTCAGTCATGCGACCCATTTTCGCTGAAACGTCAGTAGCACCTCGGTGCGTTCTTTGGGCGTCAAGACACCGGCAAACGGAGAGCTACTTCTCATATCGATGGCATGCTGCTCATGGGACAACATCATGGCATATAGTTTCGATAATCCCTGTTCAGAAGCCAGTGCAGCGTCTAAAAGCTTGACCCATTCTGCAAGATATATGTCGTTTGGACGTTCATTGAAGACCATATCTGCCCAATCCCTGGCATCTTGCAGGTAAACTCGCCAATCAGGCGCCTGCGTTAACTTTGCTTGAATGGCCTCAAAAAGTGCCAAGCTTTTTGCATCTTGTCGCTGAAGCATCTGCTCGCCTACTTTACCCTTATTGATGGTTATTGTCCTAGACACCTCTCGTGTTTTACGTCATCCAGTTTAGCCTTTGTGCTGAATCCAGTAATGCGATTGCCCTTTTCGTAAAAGGCCAACGAATTTGCTATCTGGACGAGCCGACGAACCACCCTAGCCTCGATGCTGCAGAATGGTTCGAGGACGGTATTCGTGAATACGGTGGACCGGTAATTGCGATATCGTATGATCGGAGATCTGTACATAATTTCGTTGGGGAATCGACAACATTGATCTCCTCCCCTTCCGTCAGGGAGGGGATTGCGGGCTTATAAGATTCAGTTGAGGTTGATTCGCTGTTCGCCAGGCAGTTCAGTTCCGCGATTCATGATCTCGATGTATCCCACGTAGCTGAAGAGTCGGTTGCGCTTCATTCCAGTTCTTTCACGATTCCAGCCTTTTCCAACCGGTCGAGAGCTTTGTTTACCGTAATTGCTGTTATGCCAGTCTTTTGCACTAGAGACCCAGAGGTAGCGATCGGATGTTCCATCAACGCCCTTTGGACCCTAAGGGCTGCGTCAGCTGCCCTCCCAAAGCTCTTGATCTAATTGCGATCCCGTCGTGATAGATCGACCAGCTGCCGGGCGGTCTCCACTGCCTGATTGGCCGTTACGATGACTGCTTCGGCAAAAAAGTCCAGCCAGGCTTCCCATTCACCGTTTAATCGTACGTTGTTCAAAAGGTCGTAGTAGTACTGCCTGTGCATCTTGAAATAAAGGCTCAGATAAAGCATGGGCTCATGAAGCACATTTTGTTCACACAATAAAAGAGTGATCATAAGACGCCCTAGACGACCGTTACCGACGAGAAAAGGGTGGATGGTCTCGAACTACACGTGGGCCAGAGCTGCTTTTAGCAGCACTGGCGTGGGTTCTGGACGATCATGAAGGAAGAGTTCCAGACGACTTATGCACTCTGAAACCTCCTCTGGCGGTGGAGGCCCATAAGCTGCGTTGCCTGGCCGAGTTCCGCCAATCCAGTTCTGGCTGCGCCGAAACTCCCCAGGGGTCTGATTATTGCCTCGACCTCTAGACAACAGCACCGCATGTATCTCTCGGAACAGACGTGCCGAAAGTGGCAACCCTCCGCGAAGCAGTTGAAGACCGCGGTTTAAGGCAGCGACATAGTTGCTGACCTCTCTCACGTCATCCAACGGAACGCCTGGTTGATGATCCAGCTCGAAGAGAAGCAGGTCGGATAGAGACAATTGGGTGCCTTCTATCATGGAGGACAGCACCGCTTCTTTTCGTATGTACATATAGAGAAACATCGAAGTGTCCGGCAATAGAGTTGACACGCTATCGAGTCGACCGAGGGCCAATAGCGCCTGGTCGAATTTGTCGTGCAACTCCGGTGCCCAGCAGATGGATGGACGTGGTGGCAGTGGCGCTGGCACGAAGGCCCGCACTGTTTCGCCCACTGTGGATACGGTCACGTATCTACCCCGAAGATTCCGTTTCATTTATGGGAACTTCCTTCGAGCCCACGGATTTATCCGTGAGGTGGTTGACTGTCTCTATCCTAGAATTTGATTTGTATATATTATAGTACAAGGCATTATCCTATAATAAGCAGATCACTCATCCCTATACTTTCAGGAATCCAGCTTGGCTCCGGCAAACGCCCCACCGCGTGTTTTGACGATAAGATTTCTTTCGGTGGATATACCAGAAATTAATTGGAATTATATATATTTGCACCTAGCGTTTTGGGGCCCCCACCTAAATAACGCCAGTTCTGGCTCGGCTGTTAGGGGCCAGTTCTTGATTGCTTGTTGCTCGCTTGAATTGTATGCTTTGGCAACCAAGGTGACGATCATAGTCAGCGATCAAGGTTTACAACAAGCGTATGTTGCATAGTCACACCACTAAGGAAGACAGGTTTATGTGGTATCAAGTGGTATAAAGCCGAAGGCACCCCAAGAAGCCAATTGCTGATGTCATCTCGGCACTCAACAAACACTCTTTCGAAGTGATAAGAATTTACAACACGAGTCATCAATGGGGTCATCCGCAATGGCTCGCCCTGTACGTCGCCAATATTTTATCCCATTTCCAGCGAATATGTGAAGTAATCAAACCACAATCAGCCGATGACAACCTGCTCGCTGGGAGCGTAAACGTTCGTGGCTACAAACAAACCATGCACTTGAGGTTGAAACTTAATTATTGTCCCAAGTAGCTTGACCAGTCTACATTCAGGTATACTCTGACTTATGAGCACTACTATTAGGGTTAGCGAAAAGACTCGAGATCGTTTTGCAAAACTCGCGACTATCACTGGAAAGCCAATGACCTCTCTCCTAGAGGACGCTGCCGATGTTCTAGAGAAGCAGGTTTTCTTCGCTGAATTCTCGGAACGCTATGCTCAACTTCGAGAAGATTCAGATGCATGGGCGGAAATTGAACAGGAGCGTCGTAGCGAGAGCGCTGCAATGCGTGATAGCTCGAAGTGAAGGCCCGAAAAGACGAAGTATGGCTTATTGACTTTGGTGATCCAATCGGCAGAGAACAAGCAGGGCGTCGGCCTGCGGTGGTCGTATCGGTAAACTCACTCAATGAAAGTCAAGCCGGAGTCGTGATTGTCGTTCCAATCACACGAAGTCGCCGGAACCTACCCTCGCATGTGGAACTCGACCCAGGTACTTCGGGTTTGAGTGAGATGAGCTACGCCAAGTGCGAGGATGTAAAATCAGTCTCCGAATACCGCCTAATAACCCGCACTGGTTTTATCGCTGAAGAAGCCAGCTTCCAGATCAGGCGTGTACTTGGATTTCTGCTCGACATGTAAAAACGAGTACTCCCGTCTATTTTGTGTTAGAAGCCACTCGTGAAACAATCTCGGGGAGCATCTGCTCCACAGTTGCTCTGGTTCTTTCCCACAGTACCGGACTAGTGAATTCCGGCTTTCGACGTTCAAGCTCCAAGCGTTCGATGACCCAGGCTCGTACAAGCTGGGTAACTCCCATACCTTGACTATCCGCCATTTCTCTAAGCTCCTCAACCACCTCTTGCGGTAATCGCAAGGCGAAGGATTCCTGCGGAGTTCCGGGCCGCTTCATTGGAATTCGGCGCAAACTCGACAATGGAAACTCTTCCAAATCGTAATACTCTCTAATTTCCTCAGTGGTCTGTTCCTTCTTCTGTTTCATCTCTTAGCCTCTCTGTATTCTCTACGTTCTCTGGCAGTCATTGGGTTCTCTGGCGGTCATTTGGCGAGCGGTCACCACACATATGCGACTCCCCCAGAAGTAGACTTATCAATTACAACGAGAAGATACCTCCCGCTTCCGCTCACTCCAAACACCAGCAGCCTGCCCCGCCGGTGTGAGCCATCTGTGGCAAAAATCGCGTTATCACCGAATGCAACATCAATGACTTCCTGACTTATGACTCCATGACGAGCGATATGCGCCTCGTTGGACTCGTCCCATGGGAGCTCAACTAATTCCACTCAACCTTCGTATCACATCGTATTACGGTCTAATAGGCGTAGAGGAACCTGGGTATCCGCCTCCACACTTTCGCCACATCTTAATTGTGCTCCCTTGGTCAGGGCAATCAAACGGCGAACTATCGCCCTTGGATAGTTTTTCGGATGTCCTTGATTAAAAGGACTAGGTGGAGACTGTCGGTAGGGCTGTCTTCAAATTCCGGCACAAGGTGACGGTAGAATCCACGTGCTTCTGTCGACTCAGCATGGACGATTAGACCTCGACACCCGATGGCATCAGAGATTGCCACAAGACGCAAGATGACATCCTGTAAAAGACCATACCCTAGGCCTCGACCCTCATGCTCAATATCCACGCCCAGACGGGCGAGCAATGCGACGGGTTGAGGATAACGTCCAGCACCCTTCAAAAGACGCCCAGGAGCGTCTTTTGCATCAATTTGGGCCATGCACCATGCATAATAGGCAACAACTCTGGTGCTGTTGTGCGCTGTCACAACGAAGACACGGGTTGTTCCAGTATTCGCAGCTTGACGGGCATGTCTACATAACCACTCAGTCTGCTCGGTCGAACTGCAACGGAACTGCGTCAAGTCGTGATGGCCCGCTAGTAGTTCAGGGGGTGAGTAGCCCTCGCTCACTCGGAGAATGGAGACGGTTTCTGCATCAATCGCCTAAGACCAGGAAGGTCTCTGACGGAACGTGAATTGATAGCTTCCCACTCCTCGACTGCAGACGCATCTAATTCAAAGCGGTCACGATCAGCCAATATCCGTTTGGCCGCATCACAAGCCTGACTGATCACAAACTGGGACAAAACTACTCCGGTGGTCGCAGCTGCTCGAACGATCAACTCCCGCTCTTCTTCTGTCGTTCTCAAATCCAATCGGCGACTTCGTCGTCGAGACTCAGTCTCCATATCTTGCTCCCTACTTATCATTTATTCTGTACGGCCATTGTACACCTATTTCCGTTCCCGTACAACCGGATCTTCACCGCCAGTTCCGCCTGATCCACCAATGGACAGAAAAAGTGGGGAAAACCTGTGTTCGGCTTCCGCCGGAATTATCAAATGCCAGCTTAGATTGGCGGCCAACTCGACCGACCAGACAATACCATCTTCCATGCGTTGGTGGATCGCCGGGACACGCTAACTTTTGCAACATTACCAGCATAGACACATCTGAATATACATTTTCCCAGCTAGAGAGACACCTTAGACCGCGTAAATCATCCCTAAACACTGATCTCTTTACCGAACATCAATTCTCTGAAACGTCAGCAGCACCTCCGTGCGTTCCTTGGCAGTCAAGACGCCAGCAAATGGAGAGCTACTTCTCATATCGATGGCATGCTGCTCATGAGATAACATCATGGCATATAGGTTCGATCATCCTTGTTCAGAAGTCAGTGCATCATCTAAAAGCTTGACCCATTCTCCAAGATATATGTCGTTTGGACGTTTATTGAAGATCATATCTGCCCAATCCCCGGCATCTTACAGGTAAACTCGCCAATCAGGTGAATGCGCTAATTTTACTTGGATGGCCTCAAAAAGTGCCAAGCTTTTTACATCTTGTCGCTGAAGCACCTGCTCACTTGCTACGTCCAGTTGAAACCTCTTGCAAAACTAAAAAATACAACTGACAACGGTAAGCTGTCCAACAAATGCTGGGTGTCCGTTTGGGACACCCAGCATTTCGCTCCTCTGACCAACCTCCCTGTATCAGATACAGGGAAACCATCATCCTGAGATCAGGCAACCCGCTGCAGGTTGGCCGGGCTTTCGATAGTCTCAGCCTCGTCATTGAGCTTACGTCCAAGACCGCTCAACATTCCGAGAGTGACAGTAAATACGTGAGAAATTCCACCAAGGGCAATTCCGGTCAGTGTCACAGCCACCCATTGGGCTCGCATAGGCACATTCCAAAATAACGAAACCCCCGGCAACACGCCAGGCTCAGTAGTATGCTCACCCAGCCAAAACAGTTTAAACATGCAAGCCCACAACAACTGGCCCAACCCGTCGATCTGTGAAATCGAATTCATCCAGCCAAGCACCAAATCCGGCTTCTACTTGAGAGCCTACGGCCAATACTCGGGCACCGGCACCATAACCGAAAACGGAAAAACTGTCTGGTCTGGCTTCCTGGGCTATCGCTGGTCCAACACTCCGGCCTCTGTACAAGTCCCGGTTGCAGTTCTTGAAGCCGTCAATTGCGTCACTGCAGCCTGCGCCAATGCAGGGCTTGCACCGATGGATTACAACTGGGTCCCTTATGGACCAGAGAAGCCCTAAAGAGGAGGAGAATCATGAGACGTCATCGGCAGCGGCAGATAAAAGAAAACAAGCCGCAAATCGTTCATTGCACAATGATTGAAGCGCGGGAGTTTCTCACCGCGGCAATTGCTAGAGATCGGGAGATCGCTGGAATGATAGAAGATTCAATCACTGACCTGCGATTTCAGCTGAGTGAAATCTGGGCAGAGTATGTCACTTTTCTACGGACCGAATTTGGCGAAGAAGAGACAATTGACCACTGGCGACTCTTCTGTGAATACAGCACAGTTGCTGCAGAACTGGAGTGCCAATAATGATTCTCGCATCAATAATCTCAGACTTGAATCCCATTCATGACGCACAGGCAATTGGCAATGACGTTTGGCATTCGCTCGCAAACGGAATTTCCCACGCGATCCTTGACGCTCTTGCTGCCATACTCAAGGCAACAATAAATCTCGTTCTCTACGGCATGCAACACACAACTCCGCAGTTTGCCCACACCAAGTTCAACCCAGTTCAGCCTGCACTTTTCTCGCCCGTGTGGAGCGTGATGGTGATCGTGGGCATCACTCTTGCGGTACTCATACTCTTTATCGGAGTTATCTCAGCGATTATCAAGGGCGAAACCGGTTTGCTTGGCAAACAGCTCATTTTCGGACTTATAGCAGTAATGGCCATGGCATCGCCGGTTCCCCCAATCCTCGCTCAGGCTATTTTTGGAGAGATAGATTTTTTCAGTCATTACATCATGTCTGCCTCTCTCACACTTGCTCACACCACTGCTGCCGCTGCTGGGCAAAGCACAATTGCAAAAATAACCACCCTGCTCACCCCTGGCTATGTACCAGCTGGCGGTTTACCAGTAGTTATGTTTGTAATCATTGGCATTATTGCAGCTTTGGCCTCTGTATGTGTTTGGTTTGAATTGGTTGCTAGAGAAGCCATCTCGTACCTCATCATGGGCCTGTTCCCGTTGGCTCTAGCTGGCCTATTCTATAAAGGCACATCAAAGTGGTTACGCAGAGCTATAGAAGGGCTTTTGGCAGTAGCTCTCGGGCAGATGATCATCGCAGTACTCATCGCATTCGCTATGTCATCACTACTGAGTGCAGCACGAACAATCTCTATAACAGATTTTACGTTGTTTTCAATATTTATGTTTTTAGCAGCCCTTGGCCTACCTATAGCCATGAGGGTCGCACCAATGGCGTTCGAGTTTGGGGAAGCTGCACTTCATTCAAGCTCTCTTGCGAGCTCGGCAAGAGGAGCAGTAGCGAATCACACAACTGGACCAGCCAAAGCAGCTCTTACTCAAAGACTCCATGCACCGCTAGTCAACAAGATAAGTGGCAACAATGGTAAACCTGGTGGTAGATCTGGTGGGGGTGGATCGGGAGGTAGAACCCTGCGGAACAGTCTGACAGAAAATATAGTATCCGCTGCGGAAATAGGTTCTGCAGCCAAGAGCGCTAACTCAAACGGTAACGGTAACGGTAACGGTAACGGTAACGGTAACGGTAACGGTAACGGTAACGGTAACGGTACTGCTAACAGTACTCCTGGCAGCAATATCAGACAGCAATCAAATAACGGCAAAAGTGGAACTGGTCAGACCCCAAAGAACTCGACGGGGACAAAGGGTACACCAGGTTCTTCTGACGGACCTCCAGAAGATCCACCACCTCCACCGCCCAGACGTCCACGGCCAAAACCACCGGGTCCACCACGACCACCAACTGGAAGTGTCCCCGCATGAGTTCATCATCAGTTTTGCTTGATCTATTGCACCAACCAAATTACATCGATGAACTCGAGTATTTTGCAACAGCCAACTTAGAAAGCCTCAGCGGATGGGAACTCGAAAAACTTGCGCCAGCTATTGATGATGCTATTTCAGAACTAACTCTAGCTATACAGCTAGACGCCGCTGTGGGCATCGAATTCGAGGAGATGTTCCTTCAAAACATTACAACTATCGTTGGCAAACTGGCTCTTCAAATGGGGAAAACTGTCCACAAGCTTGTGGCGAGTACTTAAAGAAAGGAACTACTGATGGCAGAAAGTTTAACGAGATGCGTGAGTTTTTTCAAAAATGGTTCGACGAACATGGGTTTGACCCCTCATCGAACGATTATCAAATTGTTCATCACGAAGTGGCCTGTGACGGAGATCCGCACACCCACACGCATCTAATCGCAGTGCCTAAGAAAAAAGGAGAACAATCATGACATATCGTACTAGCTGGGATTATATCTATGATGCCATGGATCCCTCGGCACTGTCAGCCAAGCCAACGCTCATCGAAAATTTTCTCGATGAGCTAGAGTATGTCCAGAAATTAAATGAGCTGCTGTCTCTGGTGTCATCTCAACTCGATGACGCCGAACTAGGTCAGGCCTGGACGGACACCGCTTCGTTTCAGGTGACAATCCAAGACTTTTATGAATCCGAATCTGAGCAGTACACCGCGGATCTCGATGAGCAAGTCACCGACCTGCTGCTGAAAACCCTCGTGCAGCGCAAGGCCATTGAGGCCGAGGTCGACAGACGTGGCTTGCGGTACGCATTTTCAGGACTGAGCGCGTGGGAACCCGATTACGACCACGTCTCCCGAGGCACACTATATCCTCATCTACCTGCAGATATAACATATGTGAGCGTTTACACTACGAGATAATTAAACATACTTTGCTTCCGTATGCAAGAGAGAAACGAGGTGAGAAGATGGCTACAGTCGAACAAAGGATCAGGGACTACATTGCTTCGTCATCTGATGCCGCATTTCTAACCAGTGAGTTCATCCGTTTCGGGAGCAGGTCCATCGTTGCCCGCACCCTCAGAAAGCTAGTAGCTGATAAAACCCTCTACCGTGCCGGTTATGGGGTTTACACGCCTTCCAGGACATTCACTGATGAACCCTACGCTGGGTTGAAGATCCAAAAGTTCGACAACTCAGCAGTAGCAGAAGACTTCTTGGTTAAAATGGGCGTAGACCCGAAGCCAGGGAAGCTGGTACGCGAGTACAACGAGAGACGGTCTACCCAAGTGCCCCCATACGCAATCATTGATGTGGGGAAGAGCCGGATCCGTAGAAAACTCTTTTACGGAGGTATCAAGTATGAGAGGTCTTAGGGGCAATACTTGGCGTACTTGGCATATACTAAAGATATGGCAATGGACATGACAGACAACAAAGAACTTACGGTGACTGAGGCTCGAGACAATTTCTCTCAGTTGGTCAATCGTGCGGCCTTTGGTGGAGAGGTCACCTTTATTCATCGGGGTCGGAACCACGAGACGGTAGCGGCAATTGTCCCGGCTGGTCTAGTCGAGCAGTACGAGGCTCTCTTGGATCAGGAGGACGGGCGGATTGCAATGGAACGTCTGGCCGATCTCAAAGCCGGAAGAACCAAAGCGATTCCAGCGGCAGAGGTTAGGCGAAATCTCGGCCTTTAGTGACAGAACCTCTGTTTGAAATCCAATACGAACCAAGAGCGGAAAAAGAGTTAGCCAAACTCGATCCGCCTGTAGCCAGACGCTTGTTAGATGCGATTGATCGCCTGGGCGAAGATCCCAGACCCAACAAGTCTACGCGGCTTAAAGGTTTCAGTGGGTTATGGCGGTGGCGGGTTGGCGATTATAGGATTGTCTACGCAATTAGAGACACCGAACTGATCATCTTAGTAGTAGAGATCGGACACCGGGGAGAAATATATCGGAGACTTTAGGGAGAGAGCGTCATGGCAAGGACAAAAATTATTGGGAACTCAGCGAAAGTTGAGCTTTAGTTTCTTACCGTCCTAAAGCTTCTTGGAGTAAAGGCTGAGCGTATTTTGGTAGGGGATCTTCCGGGTAATAGTGCTCAAAGACCCTTACAGCTTCTTCTGTTTTCGTAATACCCAACTTGCGGCACAAAAAGGCAATGTCTTCCCCATCGAGACGGGGGCGAGAAGCTCTTAGTTTCATTGCTAACATCATCTCCGCCGATGCAGCTGTAATTCTCACACCCCCTTTTGTCGCAATTGGAATTGGAGATGGATCATCTACTACTGGTGAAATGAACATAGCCCAACTTTCGCAGATTCTCCCTAAATTCTCTTATTTATACTGGGAATTGGTCAATTCTGCCCTTTCCAATTTGCAGAAGTGCTGGTAGTTAGGTTGGGGATTCTCTAGATCGTGAATGTAGTGTCCTAATACTTTTATTAGAGTTATTAGTACTTGCATTATCTCTGATCAGGTGCTATTATCTTTGGTGTGTTCATTCGAGAGGTCAAGACAACCAACAAGAAGACTGGGGTAACCTACAGCAAATATCAGCTGGTGGAGTCGTATCGAAGCGAAAAGGGTCCAAGACAGAGAATCCTAATGACACTGACCGAGTT
>JAJZLS010000009.1:21985-22594 GCA_021803345.1 Actinomycetes bacterium | reverse complement strand
GTTTGGCTATCTGGAGCTTGGTTCTGGTTCTAGGCTTCGAACCTTTCTTCTGTCTTGAGAGTTTTCTCTGTAACCGTCTCTTTCGTTGTTTCTCACCAGAACTTAGCAGCTTTGGCATATTGAGATGTGTGCCATCTGAAGTTGTGACACTTGAAGCTATCCCCATGTCAAGTCCAACCAGAGTTCCAGTTAGTTCTCTTTGTAGTTGTGGCTTAGATTGAGTAAAACTTACGTGCCACCTGAAAGAGCTATCCAGAGTTATTCTGGCTGAACTTGAAGCTTGTATTTCAGTCCATGTGCGTGTAAGGCGAAACCTAACCAATCCGGCTTTTGGAACTAATACTTCTCCCCACTTACGATTCAACTTTCTAACTGAAAGATCTCTTACATAAAAGCCTTCATTTATACCTGATTTACGCCAAGTGGGATGAGAGAAATGTCTTGGGTTCTTCCACCAATTTCTAAAGGCTACATCTAGATCTCTCAGGGCAGCCTGTTGAACTACGGATGAGCCTTCAGCCAACCAGGAGAATGACTTGCGGGCTTGCGCCAGTTCTCTGGCCTGGGTGATATAGGTAATCTTTTGAGCACTTTGCTTAGGCAAGAAGT
>JAJZLS010000009.1:0-21975 GCA_021803345.1 Actinomycetes bacterium | reverse complement strand
CAAACCGGGAATCAGAGCAGTGGCGAACTAAGACCACTTCGTTCTCTTGGTTTGGGTACAATCTCTGTCCGATACTCATATAGTTATCTTAATTCCTGGGTGTTACATCAGTTCAAGGTCGTAAAACATGTAACGGCTTCGCCGTTAGAGCTATCCTTCCCCTCCCTTACGGAAGGGGTTTGTCGCGCTCATTGAGCAATATGAATACAATAACTTGTCCACGATGCGCCCGTAATGTGTTTCCAACTTATGGTTCAAAATATCCTCACGAACATGATTATCACTCATCTCTCACGAATTGCGTTTATTCGACTTACACACTGCTAAATAGCTCTTCACAGCCCCTGTAAGGCTTCTAAGAGCTAACTTAAGTCTCCGTCAATCCACTAATTTCTCCAAGGCAACGAGGGAGGCGCTACCTGAGCTCGATTTGGCGAATGCACCCCTGGGAGCAGCCTCAAGCCAAAAAGATGCCTCAAAACTTGTGGCATAACTAAATGACGGTCGGTGTGGTGCTGAGGTCGCAGGATGCCGCCTGGGATTGCACATCCTAGGTTGGCGTAGCAATCGGGACTAAAATTTATAACTTATGAGGATTTACCACTTATTTCAATTTCACGGACACCGCTGTAGTCGATTTTCTTACCACCAGCTCCGGGGGGAGAAACAGCACCTTCGTAGCAGAGTTAGGATTGTGAATTCTCTCTACCGCTAGATTTGCCGCCTCAAAACCGACCTGATAATGAGGAAAAGTAATCGAAGTAAGCGGAGGAGAGATCTTGTCAGAAAATGGCGCATCATTGAAACCAACAATCGAAATATCCTCAGGACACCTGATACCGGATTCCTCAAATGCCTGGTAGCAACCTATCGCCAGCATGTCATTTGCAGCCACAATTGCAGTTACATCCGGGAAAGCAGCCATAAGCTCCCGGCACCTCTTGGCTCCCTCTGCCTGAGAAAAGCTCTCTGCGTAGCTGACCATATTAGGTTCCACTTCAATGCCAGCTGCATTCATGGTCAGATAAAAGCTCTTTATTCGATTCGCTCCAGTAGAAAACTCCTGAGGTCCGGCCAGGTGGGCAATTTTTGTATGCCCAAGTGAAATCAGGTGATTGACCGCCATGCGTATCCCAGCCATATCATCTGTAGCAACTGATGGAATTGCATGATTGTCCAGCACCCGGTTGACAAGAACAACCGGCAAATCCTGAGCCACTATGTCAACTACGACGTCATGATCCCTCTTGGCAGTGGCCAGAATCATCGCATCAACTCGACGGGACAGCATTCCGTCGAGTAACATTCTTTCCCGTTTCGAGTCATCGTCGGTGTTTCCAAGCAGAACTACAAAACCGTTTCCACCTAAACAGTCTTCGATACCTCGGATAATTGGTGGGAAAAGAGGGTTGGTTATATCCGGAATCAATACCCCCACGGAGTGGGAACGTCTGGTCTTAAGACTCCGGGCAGCCGGATCTGGGTTATAGTTCATCTCTTTAGCAATCCGCTGCACCCTGGCTGCAGTCTCCGGATTGACAAGTTTCTTCAATTTCTCATCGTCGCTCAAAGCTCTGGAGGCCGTGCCGGGATGAACTTCAGCCAGTCTCGCTATATCCCTGAGAGTCACTCGCCTCGCTGCCATAAGTCCTTCTAACCTAGTTCAGTTGTAATTTTGGTTGAATTAGTTGAATTAATAGTAATCCATATCCTTTCAGGAGAAAACGGTGGGTCCAGATGACCCTCAAACCCCGCCATTTTAAGCGCACGATTAACCGCATTTGAAACCGCTGCCAACGCCCCAATCGTCCCGCTTTCGCCTAAACCCTTGGCTCCCAACTCGGTATACGGAGTCGGGGTAGACATAAATTGACTTACAAGCTGATAATCCGACTCATTGGCACCAGGCACCAGATAGTCGACGAAACTGGCACTCTTAGGATAACCCTCTCGGTCATAGACCATCTCTTCAAATAGCGCGGAACCAACCCCTTGCATAGTCGATCCTATCACCTGCCCTTCAGCAAGCAGAGGGTTAATTAGCATCCCACCATCATCCACAGCTAATATCCGCTGCACTCTAACCAGTCCGGTTTGCCTGTCCAGGCTTATCTCAGCCATATAGACGCCGAAAGGAAACACAGGGCCAGGTATCGAGGCTTTGTGATAAGCCGTAAGCTTTGAGGATGAGTCCTGTTGCACCATCTTTTGTGCTACCTGCTGCAAAGTGAATCCAACATCAGGGCTTCCAGCCACGTAAACTCGATCATTTTCCCAAATTAAGTCCGATGCAGACACCTCGAGCTCGGATGATACCCAATCCGACGCTTTATCTTTTATCTCAATAGATGCCTGAACCAGAGCTTCGCCACCGAGCGTCATCGACCGAGATCCAAAAGTCCCCACTCCCGGGCCATACTCGGAATCTCCCTGAAGAATTTCCACCCTTGATAATTCGACCCCCAAATACTGTGCCACAATCTGTGCCAGGGAGGTCTTATGGCCCTGACCATGCGAAGATGAACCACTCTTTACAATCACCTTACCTGACGGAGATATCTCAATTCCCCCGCTCTCCCATCCTCCCGGCGCTGCCCTTTCCACATATACCGCTACTGCCCGAGCAGAAATACTCTCCGGATCCGCATCATCGGAGGAAGATGGATCGCCGCCGGCCATCTCTTCCAGGACCTCCAGGGCGGCCAGGTAATTACCGGAATCATAGGTCATTCCAAGTGGAGATCTGTAGGGGAAAGAATCGCTCGAGATGAAGTTGATCCTTCTGATCTCGGTCGAATCAATACCAGTCGCCTGGGCAACTTTTTCCACCATGGTCTCGACGAAATAACAGGCCTCAGGCCTTCCAGCACCCCGGTAAGGACCAGTGGGAACCTTATTTGTGCAAAGTCCAAGTACGGTTACATCCACCTCTGGAATCTCATAGACACCAGTCATCAACTGTCCGGTAGTACCCGGTACAACTGGGGTGGTGGGATAAAGATACGCTCCAAGATCAGCCTTGATCACAGCCGACAGAGCCAGAAATCGCCCACTATTGTCCACGCCAACTTTCAGCTGTGCCCTCATTCCTCTGCCCTGGTATGAGGAGAGAAAATTCTCACTACGATCCTCAATCCACTTGATTGGACGGTTCAACTTCACCGATGAAACACATGCCAACGCGTGCTCAGGAGCAACGGTGCCTTTTGAACCAAAAGCGCCTCCTACTTCTGGAACTATAACCCGCAAGTTCTCCGGGGCAATGCCCAAAACCTGAGCCAACTGAGTTTTGGGCCGATGGGGATCCTGGGAGGAAACAAACAAAGTCAACTTATCAGTGCCACTATCCCAAACCGCGATACAGCCCCGTGGCTCAATCGGTGCAGCAACAAGTCTCGGGAGTTCCAAATTGCACTCTATAACCCGGTCGGCCCGAGACATAGCAGATTCAAATCCGTCGCTTCGCACTTTCCAATCAAACATTACGTTTCCTAAAAGGTCCGAATAAATGAGAGTGGAACCAGAACCCGCATCTTCAAGCCGCGAGATACTGGGCAGCGGGCTATAGCTAATGTCAATGGCTTCGGCCGCATCTTCGGCATACTCTGGCCTGGTAGCCACAATCACTGCAACCGGTTCGCCAACAAAGCGTACTGTGCCATCGGTAATCATAGGAACCGGGTGCCCGGACACCCTTCCCCCGGGAAAGGTAGAAATGTCAAGTGGTTGAAAATATCCCTTGAAATCCTCTGAGGTGAAGACGGCGATTACTCCCGGAAAATCCTCCACACTACCCTTATTAATACTTCCAACCACGGCATGGGGAAAAGGGGAACGTACCACCTTCATATATAACTGCCCGTCCATATTCAGATCAGCAATGTATTGACCTTTGCCACTTACAAGCATTACATCTTCATCACGAATGACGCTTTTACCAATCCAATTAGAGATATCCGCTTCCAATCTCATGCCCCTCGAGCCCACAATCAATAAACACCCTGACTTGGGTATATTATACAACCGATTGCATCACCGATACCTTAGAACTACCTTTTGAATCTGACCGGTGAAAACTTTAGCAATTCACGATCGGTTACCTCTCTGAAGGGCTGGTGGCGTGAGCTGCTGGTTCTTCATGAATCCTCTTCCTTTAGGGAGAGGAGAGGTCAAAACGTAGAAAAATGTGCCCGTATTTCCGCCATTATCTGCTGCTCTACTCTAAAACCACTTGCCAGATGGTCGATTATGAACCCCCTTTCCTCTTGAATAAAGCAAATCATTCTGCTACCATTAGCCGTAACTTGCAATCGTTTGTTTATGTCATCCAAGGGGAGATAATGACTCAAAGAATTAGCTATTTTCCAATCGAAGAAATGGATCCGGCTATGCAGGCAGAGATGGAGAGATGCGCCAGGGAAGGAACCCCGAGGCCAGAAAGTTCAGCAATTCGCGCCCATGTACCCGCCGCATTCTGGGCATTTGCCAACAGCTGGAAAGACCTTTTCAGAGAAGGCATCTGTGACCATGCCATCAAGGATCTGTGCCGGGTGTATGTCTCAAGGTCTGTTAAATGCGAATATTGCGGCAATCAGAGGTCTGTAAAAGCTAGCCAATCTGGACTGGTTGAACAGCAGTACGACCAGCTTTTGAATTTCGAATCGGCCACAATCTACGATGAGCGGCAGAAGGCCGCACTGGCATACGCTGAAGCCATAACCTGGCATCTGGATGTTGACGATGCATTTTTCGAACGGCTGAAGAAATACTTCAGTGAACAAGAGCTGGTAGAACTGGGATGCTTTATAGCACTGACCATGGGACAGCAAAGCTGGCTGAGGTTACTCGATATTGAACACCACCAGGTAATGGCTGGCACTTCGGCCTCGATGGCACCAGGATTTGAGACGGCTGAGAGTCTAAAGGCATCTAAAGCATCAGATAATTACTGGGCTAAGCGCTAAGGGATCAAGTCGGCTCCGGAGTTAGATAAGAAGGATTAAAACTCAGGAAGAGGTCCACTTGTGAAGATAGAGTGGCTGAAACACTCTATACCTGAAATCTAAGCTAACTTCGAAGTACTAATTTTTGATGACTGTTGGCTGCCACAATCAGAGCCAAACCCATCACCCCAATGTCTCTAAGTACCAGATCTGAAAAACCCGCAGTCAGTATCAAGGTAACCACGATCTCGAGCATCGCCAGGCTCGCCAATAATGCCATTGTGCGTGGCATGATTCCAAATATTAGACCTACAGCAAGGATTGAAAGCACTATCCCGTGAAAGAGGACCAAAACCTCACTGATCTGAGAAGATGGGGACAGCACCGGCACGTAACCAGTCCATAGCTTGGGGACCACAAGTTCGTGATATCCGAACCAGGCCAAAACTAGCCCAAGAAGGATTCTGCCAATCGCGGTCAGCCACGGAGACAGCTTTTCAAGCATTATCACTTCGTCATGAAGTGATAATGAATGACCCTCATTGGTGGATAAATTTTCAACTAGATTACTTTTATTGTTCACCGACATCCTCAAACTCGAAATTCATTTCCCAAGGTGTTCGCTATTCTATGATTCTTCCCTGCGGATTGGTGACCACAAGGCCATCATCTCCACCGCTGTAATCGGCATTTCCAGAATCGTCACCTAAAGTTGCGTCGATGAAGTAGACCGAGTCCCCTTTTTGAATTGTAGAAGTTTGGGGAGCTGCTGAAGATGTGGCCAATGAAACCGACACAACCGCTTGATTACCTGATGGAGTGACTTTCACATTAAAACCGGCCATAGCCAATTTCGCCTTAGCACTGACCGGACCCGGGTAAAGCTTATAAGCCATCGAAGCATATTGAGTGGAGGACAACACCGGCCCCAGTTTTACAGTCGTGGTGGTAGTAGACCCGTTACCAGTTGACTTTGGCGCAGCCGGGGAGGAAGATGTGGTGGTTTGCGAGCCCGAACCAGAGCTGCTTTTATTACTGGTTGCAACCGGTGCAGAACCAAGGGCTGCAGTAGAAGCTGAAATGCCATGGCCATAGCCATGAACAGCCAGCCCTATGGCTCCAACACCTGCAATTGCCAGAACCGCAAGTCCCCGTGTTCCAATATTTTCAAAACCAAGCCGCAAGAGAGATCTCCCAAGTCAATTAGATAGCCGTTAGCAATGTACCTAAAAACTATAAGAAGCCGATTAAAAAGCTATCTGGGATCCCTTTATCGCAATTAGCCAGCGATGCAGTAGCAATAGGACAGGCCCTAACATACGACCTGTCCTATGACAAAACTGCTTGCAGCTTGTTTTAATGCTCGCTGCTTGCGCTTACTTCATCAACCTTAAGGGTCAGTGCCCGGTACATCAAATCACCCAGTTCGAGAGTGTGCATTGCAGCCGATCCGGTAGCTGGCGAACCCGCTGGAACCCTGCTTACATGACGGAGTACAAAGTTCTGCCGCAAGAGCGCATGCAACTGACCATGACAGAAACTCCATGCCCCCATGTTCTCCGGCTCCTCCTGGAGCCAGACCACTTCTCGGGCATTTGGATAACGTCCAAGAACTGCAGCCAGCTCATCTCCCGGCCAGGGGTACAGCTGCTCAACCCGGACAATCGCACTGACCTCACCCTGCTCGTCGCCATCTATAATCTGATCCCGCTTGGTTATGGCATCATAAGCGACTTTGCCGGAGCAAAGCACAACCCGCCTTACCGATGCTGGATCTATAGCGTTACCCTTGGCTGTGATGAGTGAATCGTCTATCACTTCGTTAAATGACCCCGACATCAACTCATCCACGCTTGAGCGTGATTGGCGGGCACGAAGCAGGGACTTAGGAGTAAAGACAATTAGTGGCCTCTGATGGGTCCTTTTGACTTGAGCTCGCATCAGATGGAAAAACTGAGCAGAAGTAGTGGGATTTACAACTGCGATGTTGGATCCTGCGCAAAGCTGGAGAAATCTTTCTATTCGTCCAGAAGAGTGCTCCGGTCCCTGTCCCTCATAACCGTGAGGCAACAGCATCACAAGCCCGGACCTTTGATCCCATTTGTCTTCCGCAGCCACCAGGAACTGATCTATTATGATCTGAGCCCCGTTGGAAAAGTCTCCAAATTGTGCTTCCCAGCAAACCAACGCCTCTTTGCGCACCACTGAATATCCGTATTCGAATCCAAGCGCTGCGTACTCAGACAGAAGCGAGTCATATATCATGAATCGGCCCACCGGTAAACCGGAGTCGGTCTTGGCATCGCCGGCTGCAAGCTCCTCGAGTGGAACGTAGTTGTCGCCGGTCTTATAGTCAACCAGGGCCGCATGCCTATGACTAAATGTTCCACGCCTGGAGTCCTGTCCTGCAAAGCGGACATCCACCCCTTCTAGGAGTAAAGTGCCAAAAGCAAGGGCCTCACCCAGGCTCCAGTCAATCTGACCGGACTCATAAAGCGACTTGCGACTCTCAAGCTGCCGCAGCAACTTGGGGTGAACTGTAAATCCTTCCGGCCAGGTGTGTATCTGGCCAGAAATCCTGTCCAGAGCGTCCTTGGACACTCCGGTAACAACCTTTTCAAGCGGCACATTCTTCGGCGGTGCCGGAGGAAGGCTTGTAGGATTGGGGGCAGAGTGAGATCTGGTCTCATCCAGCGCCACCTGCAATCTGTCAAGAAAGTCATCCAGAGCTTTTTCAGCTTCCTCAAGAGTCAAGTCCCCTCTTGAGACCAACGACTCGGTGTAAAGCTTCCTTACAGACCTCTTGGCGTCGATAATCTCGTACATTTGAGGCTGGGTGTAACTTGGCTCATCACCCTCATTATGTCCAAATCTGCGGTAACAAACCATGTCAATTACGACATCTTTTTTGAACTGCTGGCGGAATTCAAATGCCAGCCTTGCGACTTTTACGACTGCCTCAGGGTCGTCACCATTGACGTGAAGAATCGGAGCCTGAATCATCTTGGCGACGTCTGTGGCATAGGTGCTCGACCTGGCCTGATCAGGGTTGGTGGTGAATCCAACCTGATTGTTGATGACAAGGTGAATTGTGCCACCGGTTCTATAACCGCCAAGTTGTGACAAGTTGAGAGTTTCGGCCACCACACCCTGGCCGGCAAAGGCCGCATCGCCATGGACAAGGATCGATAGCACTGGGAAACTGACCCGGTCTCTTATAATGTCCTGCTTGGCTCTGGTCATTCCTTCCACTACAGGGTCCACCGCTTCAAGGTGCGAAGGATTGGAGGCCAGGCTAACGGCCAGCTCATTGCCACTTCGTGAAACAAACCTGCCGACCGCACCCTTGTGATACTTGACATCTCCAGATCCCTGAACCGTGTTCGGATCGAGATTTCCTTCAAACTCTTTGAAAATTTGGCCGTATGACTTGCCAACTATATTGGCCAATACATTCAGCCGGCCCCTGTGAGCCATCCCGATGACGGCCTCTTCGAATTCATTGTCAGCACACTGCTGAATAACTTCATCGATGAATGCAACTGCTGCTTCAGCACCTTCCAGGCCGAATCTCTTCTGACCAATGTATCTGGTGTGCAAAAAGCGCTCAAAGGCTTCAGCTGCGTTCAGCCTGGAGAGTATGTGACGCTTTTCATCGTTACTGAGTTCACCCACCACTCCTTCAACATGGCTTTGAATCCATTTCTTCTGATCCGGATCCTGAATATGCATGTATTCGTAACCAATTGTCTGGCAGTAGGTGTCTCTCAGGATGCTGAGAATCTTTGCAAGCGTCAGCTTGCTTCGTCCTGCCAACCCATCGGCAAAAAAGACCCTGTCTAAATCCCAGAGCGTAAGTCCGTAGTTGAATGGATCCAACTCTTTTGGAAATATAGGTTTCATCAGACCCAGCGGATCGAGATCTGCCATCAGATGGCCCCGCACCCGGTAATTGTTTATAAGGGTCTGGACATGAACCTGCTTGGTCATCTTGGAAAGTTCGCTGTCGACACCACTTGAGTCGGTTTGCCACTCAACCGGCGGGTACAGAACACCCAAAGCGTTGAAGATATCTTCGTAAAAACCGTGCTTGCCAGTCAAAAGCTCATAGACCCGGGCCAGGAACATCCCTGACTCAGCACCCTGGATAACACGGTGATCATACGTCGATGTGATAGTTACAGATTTTGAGACTCCAAACTCAGCCAGTACCGCCGGATCAGCTGAAGCCAACTCAGCAGAGTATCCGAGAGATCCAACTCCTACAATTACACCCTGACCCGGCATCAGCCGCGGAATAGAGTGCTCAGTCCCAATGGTTCCGGGATTTGTAAGCGACACAGTCGCTCCGGCAAAATCATCTGGGGAGAGCTTGTTGGTTCTCACCTTGCGAATCAGATCCTCGTAGGCATAAAGGAACTGAGTGAAGTTCATCGACTCAGCACCCTTTATCACCGGCACATATAGGGTCCTGGTGCCATCGGATTTGGCCACGTCAACTGCAATGCCAATATTTATGGTTGAAGACTTGACCACACCGCCGTTGCCTTTGCCATCGGCATCAGCAACGAAAACCGAATTCATTGCCGGCACCGCTTTTATCGCCTGGACAACTGCGAATCCGATCAGGTGAGTAAAGCTAACCTTGCCACCATTGACCCTGGCCAACTGGTTATTGATCAGCGAACGATTGACCTCTAACAGCTTTGCCGGGATTGGCCGCACTGAAGTCGCAGTTGGCACTTCAAGCGAAGCCTGCATATTGGTTACGATCTTTGCCGCCGCGCCCCGCAATACTTTTGCTGCTTCTGCAGCCGGAGCCACTGTTGGCGGCTTAGTCTCAACCGGCTTGGCTTCAGGGGCAGCAGCCGGAGGAGCTGCTGACGGCGCAGACACTCCATTGCCATTTGATAATGGAGCGGCAGGCTGTGTGGTAAGCTGCGAAGCCGGCAGCTCAACGGCTGGCTCAGCTTTACTCGCCAAAGTAGCTCCGCCACCATTCACAACCGCACTAGCCTCTATGAAACCTTCAGCAGCCTGGGCTACTTGCTCGGCAATCGGCTTGTAATCGGCAAAAAACTCTCGCCAACTTGGAGAGACAGAGGCTGGATCATTCTTATATTGCTCGTACATCTCATCGACGAGCCATGCATTGGGCCCGAAAGCCCCACTTTTTAGCGACCTATTTTCTGGCATCACGTTAGATGCTACCTACCTTTTACATATTTTTAAACTTGATACGCCACGTTAGTAACTGGATAATAAAGATTTACCGAATTCCATGGTTAACCCGTTTTTAATCTTCATTAACCCAGATGTGCAGCCAATCATTTGATGGACTTATCCAGAACTAAAGGCGAACAACTTCTCCTATGATCCAAAATAAATGAACCTTGGTAAAAAACCAAATTACTTAGGAAAAATACTGATTGCTAAAAAGGATCAGTATCTCGATAACCTAACTCACCGCCTCTTGCTGTAAATCCTAACAATCCAACGCCGACGCGCCTTACCGCATTTAAAAAACACGACGGCCTCTAAGCTCTTTCACCTATTCTAGTTGGAATAATCGTTGTCGATTCCCGGTTCAAAACTAATGAGAAAATCAAATACAGAGAGCCGCACCAGCCCAGTTAGAAAAATATATCGAATCACACAAGAGGCAGAATAAGATTGACTAGCCCGACTGAATCACCCACTCCACAGGCAAAGGTACAAAACAGAGAGCTGGAAAAGCTCCCTATTGTGGAGCTCACTCAGCCTCCGTATCTAAAAGGCGTACCCAGGATACTTCTTGTTCACGGAACCATGGACCGGGCCGCGTCATTTCGAAGAATGGCCAGACACCTTGAACAGTACCAGGTCATCTCATACGACCGAAGAGGATACGGGGATTCTAAAGCACTAAATCCAGATGGGACTCAAATGAAGCTGAGCTGGCAGATCCACCTGGCCGATCTGATGGATATAATCAGCCAGGAACCTACTGTTGTTTTTGGCCACTCCTACGGCGGGACCCTCTCCCTGTTGGCGGCGGAACGGCACTGTACTAATCTGCTGGGGCTGGTCACCTTTGAATCCCCTTTCCCATGGGTTGAAAAGTGGGCCAAATGGCCCCATTATTCGCTCGATCCGTCCAAGGACATCGACCCGGAATGGGCTGGGCTGGAAGTGGCAAATTTTATGATCGAGATGATAGGAGAATCCACCTGGAAAAGGCTCCCAGCGGGAGTGAAAGAAAAACGCATTAGTGAGGGAATCACCATGGTTTCCGAAATAAGTTCTCTCGCTCATCTTGACCCCGTCCTTGACCCTGCTAAAATCGACATTCCCCTTCTTGTGGCCCGTTCAGAGCTTGCACCCATAAGACATAAGGAAATCTCTGATTACCTCATCGCTAACGTTACCGGTGCCTGGTTTGAAATAGTTCCCGACACCGGACACGGAATACATTTGCAAAGGCCAGAACGAGCTGCGGAACTGATAAAAGAATTGATAATAAAGTCTGGACTGGGAGAATAACTTTCCCTTTCCACCTGGTCTGATTCCGGCTCGATAAGCTAGGCAAAATTACATTGCCCCACCTTTAGGCTACAATGCATACTGCAGGTGAAATAGAAAATAGAACACCAAAGCATTGTGGCTATTCGTGATTCAAGCTAAAAGGCTCACAACTCGTTTGCTGATTCTAGAAAATTCAAGGCCGGGAATTTTAAAACTCCTGACCACGTGTTGCACCGAACTGTAATGCCAGAGCGAGATTGGATTCTACCAGTAACACCCATGATATTCGAACGAAAAGAAGTGGTAGAGGTAAGAGCATGAGAGTTCTAGTTAGCGGAGCCAGTGGTCTGATTGGATCCGCAGTTGTGGCGGAACTGAACCTTTCCGGACATCAGGTGACCACCCTTGGAAGATCATCAGATCCTGCCAACAACTCCGTAACCTGGAATGTCGAGACTAAAGCCGGCTCTTTGAAGTCAATCGATGGCCTCGATGCCGTGATCCATCTGGCTGGAGAATCAATCGGAAACAAGCGCTGGAGCCAAGAACAGAAGAAAAAAATCACCGACAGCCGGCTAGCCGGTACTGAATTCCTGATCGAACTGCTTGGAGAGGCCGGGCTCAAGCCGGAAGCGTTCATATCAGCCTCAGCAATTGGTTACTACGGAGACAGAGGAAATCAGCTGTTGGATGAATCATCTCCAAAAGGCGAAGGCTTCCTGGCAGACCTGGTGGCAAAATGGGAGGATAAGGCACAAAAAGCTTCCGACTTAGGCGCCAGGGTGGTCACCCTGAGAACTGGTGTTGTGCTTTCTTCATACGGCGGTGCCCTCTCCAAACAACTTCCGTTATTCAAATACGGATTGGGCGCGGCTCTTGGCAGCGGAAAGCAGTACCTAAGCTGGATCCACCTTGAAGACGAGGTAAGGGCAATACTTTTGGCCCTTGATAACCAAAAGATATCAGGTGCCGTCAATCTGGTGTCTGAGCATCCAGTGACAAATTTGGAATTTTCAAAGGCCATCGCCAAGGTACTCAACAGACCAATGCTGCTAAAGGTTCCAAAACCTGTTATCGAACTTGGCCTGGGCAAAGAGTTCGCAGATGAACTGCTCCTGGCCTCCCAAAGAGTTGTGCCCAAAGTCCTTAGCCAATCGGGATTCGAATTCCAGTTTAATCAACTGGAGAACGCCCTATCAGACCTGCTTCGATAGTATCTGAAAACACATGGGGAAAAAACCGACGATCTTCAAAAAACTAGCCATCAGGTTTCAAAGGGCCTTCAAGATGTCCACCCTTGGGGCACGAATTGCAGCCGCATACCTGCAGCATAAATCCAAGGCGATCTTCGCTGATGCTTCCAGAAAAGAGGAGCTCAATCGGGAATTTGAGATCAAAAGTGCCACCCAGGTAACAGAAACCCTAGGACAGATGAGAGGGGTGATGATGAAGCTTGGCCAGATGGCGGGATATCTCGACGACGGAGTTCCCGAGAACGTAAAGCAAACCCTGGGCACACTTTACAGCAATGTCCCTCCGATGAGCAGAGAACTTGCCCGACAGGCTATCGAAAACGAGCTGGGCGGACCGCTCGAAGCTACTTTCACCTCTTTTGATCTCGATCCAATTGCAGCAGCGTCAATTGGCCAGGTTCATAGAGCCATAACTAACGCAGGCGTCGCAGTTGCGGTAAAGATCCAGTATCCTGACGCTGCCAACACAATGGCAGCTGACCTGGCGAACTCTGAGGCGCTTGGAAGAATCATCGGACTCGCCTTTCCTAACATCGATACTCGAAGAGTGGTGGCCGAAATCAAAGCCAGAATGCTGGAAGAACTCAATTATGAGATCGAGGCCCGAAACCAACAGCTCTTTTACAACTACTATCAAGACCATCCATTCATCCACATTCCGAAAATCTTCCCGGAGCTTTCAAACAAGAGGCTGTTAGTAAGTGAACTGGTCACAGGCTCAACTTTTGACGAGGCCCTGACCTGGCCAGAGGAAGAAAGGAATCTGGCAGCAGAAACCATTTACAGGTTCGTATTTCGTTCACTTTATAGAATTGCGGCCTTCAACGGCGATCCGCATCCTGGCAATTACATATTTCACCAAGGTGGGAAAGTCACTTTCCTGGACTTCGGTTTGACCAAGGTGTTCCAGCCGGCAAATCTATTTGTGTTCGAGTCGATGATAAAGACTATGGTACTGGATCCAAATCCTTTGGAATTTCGCAAGGTAATCGAGTCTGCTGGTGTGATCCCGCCTGACTCGCCACTTCAAACTGAGGAAATTGCAGATTACTTTCGACACTTCTACGCTTTTTTAGAAGATGATGACAAGGTAACGCTCTCGTCTGAATATGCTTCAGCGATTTTCCGACATACCTTTGATGTGTCAGCCAGAATTACCAAATATATCGACGTCCCGGAATACTTCGTCATAGTGCAAAGAATAAATCTGGGTCTTTATGCCCTACTTGCAAGACTGGGAGCCACGGCAAACTGGAGAAAAATAGCAGAGGAAATCTGGCCTTTCGTACAAGGACCTCCAGCCACCCCACTAGGAGAACTGGAAAAACGCTGGCTAATTGAGACAGGTAAGCAGTAGAGAGTCTTTGGCATTATCAGCACAACTCATAACCAACGTTGAACAAGGTTTTGACTTGCCGCAGAAACATCGAGATCTAATTCCGGGGACGACTCCACCAAAACTCAAGCTGAATATTGTCGGGATCGCGGAATACCAGCGCCGCACCGGCCTCCACCTCAGCTACCGGTGAATGCTCAACCCCGAGCGAGGCAAGACGGAGCTGCCACTGGTCAAGATCCTCGCGTTCCGCAACCAAAAATCCCACGTGGTCCAGCCCCAATTTAAGCTCACTAAATCGCTCCCCGGAGCTACCTGCGTGTTGATTCAGTCCAATTATAAGACCGCTGGAATGGAGAAGAACAATCATGATCCGGTCAGGAAAGTCAACTCTCCGTAGACGTTTCAATCCTAATACCTGTTCGTACCAGCCGGCACTTCTCTCAACGTTTGACACCGACAGATCGAGGTGTCCAATTCCAACAAATTCATTTTGGCCTATAGCTGACATAGTTCTTCGCTCCTCAAGCAGGTGAAATCTAGCAACCTCAGGAAAATAGCTGCTAACACACCATATCAGGCATCCTCAAATGACTTTAATTCAGCTTGATTTCTCTGTCATCTTCATTGAGCGCTATTCGGATCGTATGGATATTTATTTCCGGAGATACTCCGCCAAGGTCGCCATCCAGCCCTAACCAAAAGAATCCCATCGAACCAGCTACCACCTGATTGTCATGCTACTGAAATACAAAACCGATTCGTACACCCGAAAGGAGGGTCAACTATCGAGGGTATCTTGAGCAAATAGGCCAGAAGGATCATAAACCCTGGAAATCAGCCCCTGGTCAAAAGACTGCTCGATGAACCAAGCCAAATTTTCCCTATTCCTTGCCAGTCCATTTGGCCAAATGTCTGTCTTAAACTGCTCCTGTTGTCGCTCAAACTCCTGGCGTCCCCAGGCTAGAAGTGACCAGTTGGGATCGTTCCAGCGCTTTTTGGCGATTTCAAATGATTGGTCAAAAGCCTCTAAAGTATTTCTAGACAGTTCCGGGAACTTCTCAAGAACGTCGTCCCTGATCGCTATTACGTGCATAATTGGGTAGTACCCAAATCTGTTGAAGTAACTAACCTCTTCACCCTGTGGGTCCCTTAGCAGTCGGGATATCCGGTTACTAACCAACAGCTCCTCCGGAGGATGTGGCACCATTACTGCATCGAGAGCTCCGTTTAATAAACGGTCCACCAGCGACTCACCTGGTTTTAGGGTTTGAATATCAACTTTTTCATCTGGAGAGAACGGAATTGTCTCCTCCCGTGCTGTAGTCCAGGAAATATCTCTCCAATTGAGATTGTAGATGCGGTTCAGATCTGCCTTGGCAAGAACTGACAAGGTAGTTTGAAAGGTATTTATACCAACCCGTTTGCCCCTAAGTTCGGCGGGTGACTGTAGCCCCGAGTCGCTTCTGGTCCAGATCTGAGAAAGGGAAAATAGTCGCCGTGGAAAAACCGGAATAGCACTAAATGGAGCTCCCCTGTCTTTGGCCATAAGATACGACGACAAAGAGACCTCCGCCATATCGAATTCGCCTTCCCGCAGCATTCGCCGATGCCGATTGGCACCGTCACGCTCGCGGGTGTTTTGCCCGACCACCATCACCCGGAGATCCAGCCCCGGCAAAGTTACAATTCCCTCGATAAGCGGACCGTGACGATCATAGTGGGCCAGCGCTAGCGTTACTTGGCCCGACTTAGTCCTTGGCCGAATTAGAGTCCCTTCCAGTGATTGCGACACCTCAACCCCCACTTCCTTGTATTGAATCATCGATGTCTTGTATCAAAAACAATGACAAACCGCATCCTCTGGGATGAAACTATGACTCGGTATCAAAAGATCCGGATCAACCCCCTGAACCGTAATAAATGCCAACTTTCGCTTTCTAATCTAGCAAGCTAACATTTCTCCAGTAAAGCATGGCCAACAATACCCAACCCAGAGGTGGCTCATTTGAAAAATCTATTCCTACTCAGACACGGAAAATCCCTTTGGAATAATGCGTCAGTCTCCGACTTTGAACGCACACTAAATCACCGCGGAATAAAGGATGCCGATAACCTCGGAAAATATCTGGCCAGGACAAATACCGTAATCGATTTAATCTTGTGCTCGCCGGCCACGAGAACAAGACAGACTCTAGAAGAAATAAATTCATATCTTGAGCCTCCGCCCGAGATCAGATTTGAAGACAGCCTTTATGGAGCGCATCCAGAATCTGTACTGTCACTAATAGCTAACGTACCCACCGAAATCACTTCTCTGCTGGTGATCGGTCACAACCCCTGGATAGCAGAATTGTCTTACAGCCTTTCACCTGACGGCGAAATCCGGGAGCAAATCGAGTTTGGTTTTCCAACGTGTTCATTATTTAGAGCCGAGCTGAACTCGGCTGACTGGAATCTGGAGCAGGCTGTAGTGGTGGATGTTTCTTTCATAACTCCCAAACAGCTCAAATCCTTATAGTCCCGACCGGTTAGAGCAGACATTGTCCAGAGATGCTATCCATAAAACGCTGTTTCTATGAATAGCGAATTTGCAATTAAAATACCGGGCAATATATCGGCTACACTCTGCAGAGAGTAGCCAGAGCATTGGGGAGAACTAGGTGGCGCAAAGAAGCGGGGTAGATCTAAAAGAGTGGAATCGCTCTAAGTCAAAGGCTTCTACTCCATTTAGGATCTTCCGGGGACTGATAGTACTAGTTGTGATACTGGGACTTCTCTTCTATGGAGCTGGAGGATGGTACTTTTCCGACAAGCTCTACACCCTGGCACTTTCGGGTAAGGCAAGGCGGGATTTGACGCCCACCTACAACATCACCGTTACGAAAGTCACCCCTGTATCTATCACCCTGGCAGTGAACCCGAATTCACCGCCTCAAGAGAGTCACAGTGGCACCTGGGGCATCGGATGGTCGGGTGGCTACGGAGACATCACCACCATCTTGTCCGAGTCGCCTACCAGCATCACACGAACATTTACCCTGATTACAGGTGCAGACCCCAAGGTCGGACAGAAAGCCGACGTGAGCGGATATGCCTATCCCGACAATCCCAAGGTGGCTTTCGGAATTAATTACCAAAAGGTCGACTACAACGGACCACTGGGCAAATATCCATCCTGGTTTATACCGGGGACCAAAAACACCTGGGCAATAACTGTTCACGGCAATGGCATGACAAGACTTGACGGGATGACCGCAGTACCGGTACTGCATAAGCTTGGGCTTCCAATTCTGATGATCACATACAGAAATGACCCCGGAGCACCCGAGTCAAAATCCGACCTCTTGCGCTACGGCCTCACCGAATGGCAGGATCTTCAGGCCGCTGTCAACTATGCGCTTTCCCATGGAGCTGCCCACGTGGTACTACTGGGTTACTCCATGGGGGGTGGAATAGTTACTAATTTTCTCTACCGGTCACCCCTAGCTAACAAAGTTAGCGCTACGGTTCTTGATGCTCCGATGCTCAATTTCTCAGCCACGGTCAACTATGGGGCAGCCCAAATGGATCTTCCTCTAATCGGAATTCCCCTACCCCAGTCGCTTACTGACGTAGCCAAATGGATTAGCTCCTGGCGTTACGGAGTCAAATGGAATCAGCTCAACTTCCTGGCTAAGGACCGGCAACTTCACTGCCCGATTCTCCTGTTCCAGGGACTAGCCGATAAAACCGTTCCAGCGTACACCTCCAGCCAACTGGCAAAGGACCGGCCCAGACTGGTTACCTACATCACCACCAAAGGAGCAGGGCATCTAGAGTCATGGAACTTCCATCCAAAGCGTTACGACAGCGAGCTCAGCTCCTTTTTATCAAGCCATATTTCCTAGACCTTCGTCTTTGAACTAACAACTACCAGGTAACTCGGCCAATCGAATGATGACGTGGCAAGGAATCACCCAATGGTGATATCGTTAGATCAATCAAGAGTTTTATCGAACATCTGATCCATGCCCAAATTCCTGGGTATCGATCGCTGCAAGTAATTGTCCAAGGGGGATGGCATTCAAATTGGGATGGGATGACAAAAACACTAAAGTAGCCATTGGCGAAATAAGTTTAAGCTGCCGAATACAAGGCAAAACAGATGCTCCCTGGGTTATCTTTTCAAATTCGCTGGCGACAAATCAAAGTCTATGGCGCCACCAGGTGGAGATGGCTTCAGATAATTTTCAGGTTCTCACCTACGACCAAAGGGGACATGGTCAAAGCGATGCACCACAGGGTCCTTATTCGATTGACCTTCTAGCCGAAGATCTGCTAAATCTGATGAATGCCCTGAAGATAGAAAAAGCGGCACTGGTAGGAATATCGATGGGTGGAATGACTGCAATCACAGTGGCTAAAAAGTCTCCAGACAGAGTGACCAAGCTGGTGGCCTGCGACTGTGGCCCGGCAGCCAGCCAAGCCTCCGCTGAGCAGTGGCGAGAGCGAATATCAATAGTTGAGCAACAAGGGATCGAAGCCATCGTCGATGAAACCGTCGGCCGCTGGTTTGCCCCCAAGTCTTTGGCGAACAATCATCCCGCGGTTGTCGAGGTTGCTGAAATGGTCAGGTCAACATCACCTGCTGGCTACATAGGCAGTGCTCAGGCTCTTTCCAATTTCGATCTGCGACCTGGACTCAGCGATTTGGCAATGCCTACCCTTTTCATTTCAGGGAAAGAAGATGCTATTGTTGGGGGTGTTGAAAAACTGCACCAAAGCGTTCAAGGATCACAGTTTGTCACAATTTCTGACGCGGGGCACCTATGTAATATAGAGAACCCCGATGAATTTAACACAAGCCTAAGAGCATTCCTGCTGCAGGATTAAATCATCTAACCCAGGAATCTGATGTCAAAAATAACCATTTTGGAAAGGAGTTAGTTTTTATGACAGTACCGCAGAACAAAACAATGCCAATCGTGGGAGAAATAAAAGAACCCGAGGAGCAGAAAATAACCGCCCGGGAGCAGATGGAAGCTCTGAACCCTGAGGCTAAGAAGCTCCAGGTTTGGATCCGAACTCAAAAGAATGCCCCGGCACAGCAACCCTGGTTCGTAATTTCAAGCGCGGATCAGACAGGGGAATTGGCTTCGGGTCAGGTCGCCAAAAACCAGCTGAAAGCTCTGCCGTACGTCTGGAGATGGAGCGATTACAAACCATACCTGGACAAAATTTCACAGATCGCGGCCAATGCCGATGTTTCCCCCACTGAGTTCGCTGACCGTCAGAGTTTGCTGCTTATGAACCCGGGACTGAATGACAGAATCCAGGTCACCAATACCATCAGGTGCGCAATCTCTATCTACAACCCTGGCGACATCGCCCCGGCACACGTGCATAGCCCAAATGCCAGCCGTACGATTCTGACTGAAGGCGGAGGTTACACCAATATCGACGGTGAGCGCTGCGACGCCCGCAGAGGAGACATCATCCTGACTCCCAATGGAACCTGGCATGACCATGGTAACGACGGAACCGAGCCCGTGGTTTGGATTGACACCTTGGACTGGCCTCTGATGGAATATCTCGACTGCGCCTGGGTAGACCAGGACTTCCAGACTGCTTTTGGCACCACCGACAAGGTCCAGTCTGTCAAAGAAGGTGACGGATATTCAAAGAGGCTGTATAGCAACGGTGGAATGCGGCCCACCTTTGTCTCTCATCAGAGAGGCTTTGGACAAAGGCTGTCACCTCTGTTTCACTACACCGGAGTTGACATCAAGAACGCTCTTCTGGATCTGAAAGAGGAGGCCGGAGATCCATACGAAGGCATTCAGATGGAACTGGTAAACCCCATAACAGGTGAATCGGTGTTTCCCACCCTTCGATACGCTTCGCAACTGCTTCGTCCCAATGAGGCAACTTTGCCCAAGCGAGAGACCTCCTCAATGTACTATGTGGTTATTGAAGGAGAGGGATACACCGAAGTAAACGGCCAAAAGCTCACCTGGAAGCCAAACGATGTGATTGCGGTTCCCAACTTCCTTTGGAGAAGGCATGTCAACACTTCCGACAAAGACGCCATCCTCTACAGCGTGTCCGATGCGGCGTTGATGAAAAACATCGGCCAGTACCGCGCCCAAGGGAAAGATAAAGACGGAAACGTCATCCAGCTCGAGGCCTAATAAGCCTTATAAGCCCAACGCACTGGCGTTGGGCTTATTCATCTGATTTATTCATATATCATCACCGATTACATTTTCAAAGGATCTAAATGCGACTAGCGTCATACCAGTTCGAAGGGAAACAGTCCTACGGAATTGTTACAGCCGACGACCACATCATCGATTTAAGCTCCCGTCTGGGAGAGAAAAGCTTGCTTGAACTGATCGAGTCCGACAACCTTGAGCTGGCCCAGCAGGCTATGAGCCATGCTCCTGACTTTTCAGTAAATGAGGTGACTTTCAACCTGCCGATAATCGGAGGAGAAAAGATCATCTGCGTTGGGATCAACTATCCGGAACGTGAAGAGGAGTACAAAGGTCAGCTTTCCCGAGGAGATTATCCCAACCTGTTTGTCAGGTTCCCCTCTTCATTCTCCGCACATAATCAACCAATCATCCGGCCAAAGGTGTCCACACAGTTTGACTACGAGGGTGAAATTGCCCTGGTAATTGGAAAAGCCGGAAGACACATAACCAAGGAGGAAGCTCTTTCTCATGTGGTAGCGGTGGTCCCGGCCAACGAGGGAACAGTAAGAGACTGGGTAAAACACGGCAGCCGCAACGTAACCCAGGGAAAGAACTTCGAGCACTCAGGGGCGATTGGTCCTTGGATTGCCACTACCGATGAGCTGGATCTGACAAACGACCTGCAAGTTACAACCCGTGTAAACGGCCAGGTCAGACAGAATGACTCCACCAAAAACATGTTCTGGAGTTTTGAAGAACTTATTAACTACATCAGCACTTTTACCACCCTGCTCCCAGGTGACATCATCTTCACCGGCACTCCAGTAGGCGCTGGTGCCCACCAGACGCCCCCCATATATCTAGAGCCAGGCGACGTCGTCGAAGTGGAAGTGGCAGGAATGGGAACTCTAAGAAACACTGTCGAAGACGAGGCTTAATCGCACTCTGTAAGACTAAATATCGCTTCAATCCATTATCAACTTATAACTAATAAACCACTGGGGGATAATTATGCCAAAACTAAAGCTTTCATTCGCGTCGGCCCTATACGACCGGATGCAGCCAATTTACACCGGAGATGTACAGCCGGACGGGATTGAACTCAATTTCATGCCGTTCGATGAGCCTAGGGTAATTTTTGACCGCATGTCCGGAGGCCTGGAGTTTGACGTGTCCGAATACTCAAGCTCGGAATTCGTTCAAAGGTTCGCCAACAAACAATGCCCATTTGTTGCAATTCCAATCTTTCCATCAAGAACATTTAGGACAGGATTCATTGCAATCAGAACCGACCGGGGAATCAACAGCCCCAAGGATCTCGAGGGACGCAGAATCGGCGTTCCGCTGCATACCATGACCGCGGGAATATTTATCAGGGGATTTCTTCAGCATGAATGCGGAGTGGATATTAAAAAGATCCACTGGGTCCAAGGCGCTGTCAACACAGTGGGAAGCCATGGCAGTCCAACTGTTCTGCCGCTTCTCAAGCCCGCCGACATCGAGATAAACAACACCGGAAAATCTCTCAGTCAACTGATTGACGAAGGATCCATCGATGGCACCATTGGCACCAGCCTTCCGGAATCGATAAGAACCAATCCAAACATAGACCGGTTATTTCCCAACTACGTCGAAATGGAAAAGGAGTACTATCAGCGGACCGGCGTGTACCCGATCATGCACCTGATAGCGATCAAAAAAGATATCTATGAACGCTATCCTTTCGTAGCGACCAGCCTGTACAACGCATTTGTCAAATC
>JAJZLS010000045.1:17212-23987 GCA_021803345.1 Actinomycetes bacterium | reverse complement strand
ATCAGCTGAACAGCAATAAACCACTTCGCTATTCCAAAAACAAAGAAGAAGGAAAAGTAGAACGGTTGATACTTTTGGAGCAAAAGATACCGGAAGTTTCAAAAAAGGTCGAAGAGGCTTCTGAAACTATTCCCCAAAAGTATGTTCTCGATGCCATTGCGCTGCTCTGGACAGCCAGAAGAGTCTTCGGCCATGCTGCCCAGAGGGTGCCCCCTGATGCTGAGTGGGACAGCGAAGGATTGCGGGTTGAACGGGTCCTGTGAGACTTGAGGAAATCCTAAAGATGTATTTGCACCTGGGACAATAGAATCTTTCCAGTAAAAAGCGCCACTACAAATCCTATGGAAAGGAAAACACCATAGGGGATCCTTTGAGCTCTTTTCATCTTGCCAGATAAGATCAACACAATTCCAATTACCGCTCCAGTCAAATTAGCGGCGAAGAAGCCAAGGAAGGCGTAACCATATCCCAGCCATCCGAGGCCCAGTCCCAGCGGCAACGCCAGTCGTACATCTCCGAATCCAAGAGCTGTTGGCACCAGTAAATTGATCAGGTAGAAAATTGCAAACCAAATTAGAGCGGATATCACCCCGGTAATCAAATTGTGCCATTGATTAGTCACGAGAGAGTCAAGCAAGAAAAACACCAGCTCGATTGCCAAAGTTAAATAGACAATCCTCTTGGGAAGCAGCAAAACCTCCAGGTCAATAGCTGATAGAGCAATTAATCCTGCAATAGCTGCCAGAAAGGCCGGCAGCGCCCAACTTGGACCTAAGCGGGCCGCTGCAGCCGCAAATAGTAGGGCGCAAAGGAGCTCTACGACAAGATATCTGGGAGATATTTCCGCTTTGCATACCCTGCACTTCCCCTTAAGTAGTAACCAGGAGACGACGGGGATGTTATCGCGGCTCGAGATAACGCTACTACAATTTGGGCAGAAAGACCGGGGAAAAACTACCGACATCTTGCGCGGCACACGGTAGATAACTACGTTTAAAAACGAACCGATTGCCAGTCCCAAAACTGCACTAGCACCAATTAGAATCCCCAAATTCAATTATCCTCTGATTTAATCTTGGCTATAGATTTTGAATGCCTTGGCCAAATGCAAGGCCACAAAATTAAACCGCCATTGAAGCCTATCTGCAGCTTAACTTAGTGGGATCTATTTCTGTAAATTCTATGACTTATCTGATAGATACTTACGCAGACACTGATTCCTATTCGGATCGAGATCCCGACCCTCCCTACGGTGTCATCCGTGTTGGCGAGGGCCACGGGAAGACAATCGGTTTTGAACCACTTTTCCTCCAGAAAAGTTTCCAAGGCCTCAGTCCTAGCCACACCTCACTTCTGCAATAGCACACTGGCCCCAAAAATACGGTCAGATAGGCGCAACCGTGCCAGGAAGGCCATTGTCGCCATGCACGTGTCCCCATATTTCAGCTCGATTATAGGAAACAATCTTCCAATCTTCATTTACTGACAGTCCTCCCCACCCATACTCGATATCAAAACCGCTTGGGCTACGAACATAAAAAGAGAGCATCCGGTCATTTGTATGCCTTCCAAGAGTCATCGAGAAGGACATATTTCGTTGCCTGCAAAGGTCATAAGCAATGCCGACGTCATCAAGTTCTCGTGTCTCAAACATAAGATGATGTAAACCTCTCATTCCTGGCACAACCGCTATGGCTGCGCTATGGTGACGCGGATTACAGTGATAGAAAAGCAGTTCAAGCATGATATGGACCTCGTCACTTTTCTTCATGCCCAAGACATTTCGGAAAAAATCGTCAGAGGCGCTTCTATCAGGGGTGACAATTACAGCGTGACCCATTCCTTGATTGGCTGTTACAAAGCCTGAGTGTGCCCTCCCTGGTCTAAAAGCCCTTGGGGCAAGCTGTGGACCAATAAATATTTCATGTCTTAACCCAACTCCATCTTCAACCTCGATCACCCGAAGCACACGACGCTTTTCCTTCAACTCATCGTCACCTTCTTTATATGCCAAATTTGAAGCTTCCAGAATCTCAAGAATTCTCTCTAGATTTTCCTCGTTTCCAACATCCCAACCAATGAAATCAAGCCTGTCCGTCGGGCCATCTTGAATTAGCAACCGATAGCGCTGATCATCCAGTGTTAGAAGAACTTGATGATCATTTTCCTCTACAACTTCCAGACCTAGAACTTCCGGCCCAAAGCTCAGCCATTCCCGAAACGCACTGGAAGAAACACCTATATATCCGAGTGTTGTGTTCATATTCATCTTTTTGATCCTTTGATCCTTTGATCCTTTAGTACTGTTCCATTTATCAGTACTATTTGCTCTAGATGCGCTATCTGACTTTGCTAGATTGTTTTCCCATTTAGCACTTGCAACTTTTGAGTTAGAATAAAATGTTTTGGTATTAGAGTCAATAGAATGTTCTACGATGCGGGACGACCAGTGGAATGTCGGTAACCAAAAAGATTAGTCTCGTCTTAGAGGCATTTGGGCCTCAGGACACATCTCTAGGCATTAGGGAGATTGCGCGGAGAGCTAATCTCGCGCCATCGACTGCTCATCGATTAATTGCAGAACTCGTTGAAATTGGATATTTAGAACGAGTGGATAATGGAACCTTAAGACTGGGGCTATCGCTTTTTGAACTCGGGCATTTGGTTCCACAGCAAAGAAACCTAAGAGAAATGGCCCTTCCTTTGATGGAGGACCTACGGTATGCTACTCGCCAAACAGTACATCTCGCCGTTCGGGACGAAACCGAAGTCGTATACGTTGAGATTCTTGGTAATCAGGGTACTGATTTACCCTCTCGTGTCGGTGGAAGGATGCCAGCCTATTGTACTGGTGTCGGTAAAGCTATCCTCGCCTTTTCTGATCCCCAAGTGGTACAGGCGGTAATTAACCAGGGACTTCTAAAACGCACTGAACATACAATAACTGATACTAACCATCTGCTGCGAGAACTCGCCGAAATTCGTCTAAGAGGAGTTGCTTTTGACCGAGAGGAATCTGCAATTGGCGTAATGTGCGCCGCATCGCCCATTAAGTCTCGTAATTTGCCAGCTACTTCCGCTATTTCAGTAACAGGAAAGCGAGGAATGCTTGACCTAGAGAAGGTAGCCCCAGCTGTTCAAACTGTTGCCAGGGTACTGAGCAGACGATTGCCGATACCGCTACTTTCATCATACCAACGACAATAGACTTTGCGCTGTTTGTACTTCTACTCTCCTCTAAAAAGCGATCATTCTTCAACAACAAAAATGAGACTGCAAGGGAAGTCCGATGAGTTTGAATTTCGCAGTTGTGACCAATCTATGATTTTTGTTATCCTTGGGTCCTATTAGCCACTTTGCTTCGAATTCGTGGCCTCTCGTTCCATCTTAATTTGCAGTGCAATATCGATAATCATGTCCTCCTGGCCACCAACATAACCGGCTTCACCAACGCGTTGCAGAATATCGTGCGCGGGCACTCCATACCTTGCCGAAGCTCGCTCGGCATGAAGTAAAAACGAAGAATAGACGCCAGCTCGTCCCTGGATGATTGAAGATCGGTCGGGGAACGGCAGCCTAGGAATCATCGGTTTTACGATTTCTTCTGCTGCCGCGAGAACCCCGTCTACATCCGTACCGGTTTCAATACCCATCCTTTCGAAAACTGTAGCTAAAATTTCAGTGGGTGCATTTCCAGCACCGGCTCCGAGCGCGCACAACGAACCATCGATTTGTCTGGCACCGGACCCAAAAGCCAAAACGGAGTTTGCCACGCCCAAGGAGAGGTTCTGATGACCATGAAATCCTACTTCAGCATCACCACCAATCTCAGCGACTAATGCCCTGATTCGTTCTTGGGTACCGCTGAGAAGAAGTGCACCTGCGGAATCTACGACGTATACGCACTGAGCGCCAGCGTCAACCATGATCCGAGCCTGAGCTGCCAGTTCATCTGGGCCGATTCTGTGTGCTAACATCAGAAAGCCAACTGTCTCCATCCCCAATCTTCTGGCCGCCCCAAAATGCTGGATTGAGACGGTAGCTTCTGTGCAGTGTGTCGCTATACGTGCGACCTGAGCGCCAGCTCCATGAGCCTCCTTTAGATCTTCAATTGTGCCAACGCCAGGCAAAAGCAGAACTGCGATCTTAGCCCGATGGGCTTCGGAAACAGCGGCCTCAATAAGCTTTATCTCACTCTCCCGGGAAAAACCGTAATTAAAAGAAGACCCGCCAAGACCGTCACCATGACTTACTTCTATGACTTGCAGGCCTGCCGAGTCTAGAGCTGCAACAGTCTGACGTACTTGGTCTTCGGTCAACTGATGCGCCATTGCGTGGCTTCCATCGCGTAATGTGGAATCAGTGATTCGAAGAGAATTGGTAGTGGGTGTCATGCGCTTTTCGAAAAGTTCTCAGACGAAAGTAACTCTCCCACTCGCACCGCTGCTGCGGTCATTATGTCAAGATTTCCGGCATAAGGAGGAAGATAATCCCCATTTCCCTTGACCTCTAAGAACACTGCCACCCGCGCATTACCAGACCAAGTCTCCCGTTCCACATCGAATTGCGGCTCGGCTCTAAGCGTGTATCCAGGAACGTATGCCTTAACCTCAGCGACCATGTCATGAATTGACTCTGTTATAGCCCTCTGGTCAGAACCTGGAGGAATAGCGCAAAAGACAGTATCACGCATGATCATTGGAGGATCAACCGGATTCAAAACGATAATTGCTTTTCCCTTGCGAGCGCCTCCTACAGTCTCTATAGCTTTGGCAGTCGTTTCCGTAAATTCATCGATATTTGCCCGAGTTCCCGGACCAGCTGATCTGGATGCAATAGAAGCAACGATTTCGGCGTATGGAACAGATACCACCCGGGAAACGGCATGAACGATTGGGATCGTAGCTTGGCCCCCACAGGTAATCAAGTTAATATTGGCCGAACTCATATGCTCCCCCAGATTAACGGGAGGGCAAATGTAAGGTCCCACAGCGGCAGGGGTCAGATCAATAGCTCTAATTCCTGCTTGAGCATATAAGGGCGCATTTTCAAAATGGGCTTTCGCAGAAGTGGCCTCAAAAACCAAGTCCGGCAAACTGGACCTACTAAGGAGCCATTCGACTCCCTTAGATGATGTCATCACCCCTTGCGATCGAGCTCGGGCGAGGCCTTCCGAATCTGGATCTATTCCAATCATGTAGAGCGGCTCCAGCCTGTCGCTACGAAGGAGTTTTACCAGCAAATCAGTTCCAATATTCCCCGAACCGACTATGGCCACCCCGAGTTTGGAATCTGCCATCTCTAAGCTTCTCCCTTTGCGAAATTAATACTCACGGAACCAAGTCCAGAAAATGCTGCTTCCACAAAATCGCCTGGTTCAACCGACACCGAAGCTGTCAAGGAGCCAGCAAGAATGACTTCACCCGCCTTTAGTGTGGTTCCCATCTGACCTAGCACGTTCGCTAGCCAAACCACTGCTTCGAGAGGGTTACCAAGCACGTCCGCTCCAATACCACTGGCTACTACTTCGCCCCTTTTAGACATGCTGCATTCGACGTTGGGCAAGTCGTAGTCATCCAGCTTGCTTCTCGACGAGCCAATCACGACACCTCCAGAGGACGCGTTATCGGCTATCGTGTCGGCAAGCGTAATTTTCCAGTCCCGAATTCTGCTATCGATTAACTCCAGTGCTGGAACCACGCTTTCGATGGCGCCCGCTACCACGGCGAGACTCAGCCCTGGACCTCGAAGGTCTTCTCCCAGGATAAAGGCGATTTCAGGTTCGACGCGAGGTTGCAAAAACTTTCCTAGCGGTACGGTACCGTTATCAGGGTAGAACATGTCGTCAAAAAGATGCCCATAATCGGGCTCGTTTACTCCAAGTTGAAGGCGCATAGCTTCAGAAGTAAGCCCAACCTTATGACCTTTAACAATTGCACCGTCCTTGATGCGTCTTCTGGCAAGTTCCAGCTGGATTTCGTAAGCATCGGTGACATCAAAATTGTCATAGCTTTCCGAGATGGGCGGTATTGGTGAACAATCTCTGCTCGCATCCATCAATGAGTCGGCTATCTTTATCCAATCTTTATTGATCACGGAGTACCACCTTTTATATGATCGCCACCTCTTTAAGCCGCTTGAAGCTAGACTATAACTTGTGACATACCGGCAAGGACCAGCTGCAACTGCTATATCAACATATTCGACCCTATGCCTTGCTTTCATTATTTACAACCAGACGTTCCATTAGATTGAACGACGCTACAAGAAATTCGCTCTGCAACTGAATTCAACTCGGGATTTCGCCCGAAAATCACCCGCCAGGAGAAAAAATACTTGGAATAGACTGCCGGTGAATTGCCTTTGTCGCAAACGCGCCCCTTGACAAACTTTCTGCAGCGGATTCCACCTTGAGAACGCGTAGACCAGCTAGTTTGCTGGCAAAGCCACCATTCAGAATCTCAGATCATTGGTTTGAAGACAAAACTTGTGCTCGTTCCAGATCCCGGAACAAGTGGTTGACCCAAATGGATTTCTCCGAGTAGTTTCACATGAACACCGAACAATGTAAGGTAAACAGATACCAGCAATATTTTAACCTCTCAAGCTTTTGCTAAAGACCGTAGCCAGTGCTGAGATTCATTGGTTTTTTGTGAAGGTGCATGGTAACTATTCAGGTCCTCTCAAGTTAAGCTGAGCCACCCATGACTGTCATAATCAGGGTGAGGTTCCAGAGTTTGAGGGAAATATAGCATCTGACTTGGACATTCGCGAA
>JAJZLS010000045.1:0-17202 GCA_021803345.1 Actinomycetes bacterium | reverse complement strand
CCCACTACGATCTGGGCCATGAATCTCCACCCCAATACAGCCAACTGAGCTCACTCCACCCCAACACCCAAAGAACCCATTCAGGTGGTCAGAAGTTGACCACCTGAATGGTTACGGTGCATGTAACTAACAACGGAGATTTATCATGGCTGTGTCAAAAGATTATTATGATGGATGGGTTCTTGCTAACGGAATTCGCACGCACTACTCGTGGGCAGGCACGGAAGGCCCAGCAATCATTCTCATTCATGGTGGTGGTCCGGGAGCTTCTGGAGCTTCAGGTTGGAGATTTATGCTACCGGCATTGGCGGAAGCTGGCTTCCGAGCCTTTGCTCCGGATCAGCTTTCGATGGGGTGGACTGACGCTAGGCCTCACGCGTGGCCAATACTTGGACACCAAAGTCTTGTTGACCATATCGCGGACTTCGTCGATGCACTGTGTCTGGAGGAAGTGGGAGTTGTGGGCAATTCCCAGGGAGCCTATGTCTCCGCCAAGTACGCTCTCGACAATCCAGAGAAAGTCTCAGGAGTTTTTTTTATTGGAAGTGGAACAATCTGTAGCGCAGTTGGAATTGCTCAAGCACCCAATCGAGCCATGCAGTCTCTCCGTGATTACGATTACACACCAGAAGGAATGCGTAAGTTTCTAGAAGCGATTATTCATAATCCCGCCAATGTAACCAACGAACTAGTTCAGAGCCGCCATGAAGCCGCTACTCGGCCAGGAATTAGGGAAGCCAGAGCAGCCTTCGAGAGCTACCGAACCGCAATGGAACGCGAGCCGAAACTCAAAATGCGTTTCAGTCTCGAGCATTCAATGCCGCGGTTCCCGGTGCCAGCGCAATTTATTTGGGGGAAAGACGATAAATTTGCTCCGGTAACCATGGGTTACGAACTTGAAAAGCTCTTACCTAATATCCCTTTTCAATACATTGATGACTGCGGCCACCAATGTCAAAACGATCAGCCCGACATCGTAAACGAGCTAGTAATAAAATTTTTCAAAAATCATGCGCCTCGTGTGGATTCGGGTATTTCGACACAAATAACAAAATAGGTGATCTATAAAGGACAAACAGTTGAATGGGAAAAATCGCCACCGCAATAGCTTCGTCTCATGCATTCGCCTTACTCGAGCCAGAGGCATGGGAAGGTGGGCGGACAAAAAATCTGGAACGCTATAGATCAAAATATGGGCCGACAGCTCCCGTTCATAACGGCGAGCTCGAATCTATCGAGGATGCGTCAAACCGTTATAAAGATATCCGGAACGCCCACGACCTATTTAGTAATCTGATCATTCGGGAAAAGGTAACCACTGCTGTAATCATAGGTGACGACCAGGACGAAAATTTCAATGAGGACAATCTTCCCCAACTTGCTATCTACACTGGCGATACCTTTACGGCAGAGGCCAGAATGTTTCGAAGTAACAGGGATGTCAATTTAAATCTGCTGTCTGGACTAGTTCGGGAGGGTTTTGAACCAGCACATATTGGCAAACTTAAAAATGACGAGCTGCTTTCTCATGCACATGGACCGGTGTTATTACGCCTGCTCCCTGATGCAGACATTCGTGTGACTCTGGTATTTTTAAACGCTATACATCTTCCCGCAATGGAGCCAATACGCTGCTACAAGCTGGGAATGGCAATTAGAAAAATCCTCTCCCACACTCCTGAAGAGACATTTGCGGTGATTGGATCGGGAGGACTTTCTCACTTCACTGCCGGATACCCATGGAGAGACTATTCTGGAAAATTCTGCTACGGCGATATTAGTGAGGAATTCGACAAGCGCTTCGTGGAAACCGTTCGAAATGTAAAGGTCGGGACTTTCGCCCGATCAATTGGATCGAAAGATCTGCTCAACCACGGAGAACTTGAGACCCGAAGCTGGTTAACTGTAGCTGGAATAATGGGTAAGAGTAGGCCACAAATTGTCACCTACCAGCCATTTTTCCGTGCTCTTATGGGGATGGGAGTAGCGGTCTGGTGACTCCAATAATCTTCATCCTCATATGATCACATCTAAATTTACACGAAATGAAAAAAGGGAGATTTAGGTAGTGCCATCTCAGAGGGTCTGTGCCAAAAATGACCTGCCCGAAATTGGCGCGTCCATTTGTGTGAGAGTAAATTTCAAGCCAATTGCAATTTATAACGTGGAGGGCGCTTACTTTGCACTTGCTGACTACTGCACCCACGAAAAAGCCTCGTTGTCGGAAATCGGTTATATAGAAGGTGACATGGTCGAGTGTTCGCTGCACGGAGCACAGTTTCATATACCGACCGGAAAAGTGCTGCGCTTACCCGCCACTGAACCCCTTGCCACCTACATTGTCACAATTGATGGAGACGACGTTCTAATTGATTACTGAGCACCCATTTGCTCAATCGCACAGACCCCTTGTGAGATCTAATCCGGGAACACTAACCAAAATCAGTCGCCAGCCAGGAAATTGAGAGACACATCGTTAAACTCTTCTGAATGCTCTATCTGAGCCCAATGTCCACAATTTTTAAATACTAAAAGACGGCAATCCGGAATATCTCGCAACAGGCGCATTCCTATTTCCAACGGGTTGACGCGATCCTCTCGACCCCAAATGATGAGAGTTTTCGCAGTGACTTTTGGATATTCGTCGCGTTGATCGCGCTGGGGTGCAGTTGATTTCTCCGCTGCCTCTCTTTGCTCCCTATCTTTAGCTGCAGCAACCCGGCTCTCTATCGTTTCCTTGCTCACCACGCTTGGATCATACAGCATTACATTAACTAGGGCCTGCATAGTTTCCAACGATGGATTTGCAGCAGCTGCACGCAACAACTTATGTCCTTCGGTCGGTTGTGGAGCTATTACCGTCCTACTTAGACCGGCTGGTCCCATCAGTACAAGCCTGTCGACTCGTTCTGGGAAATCGACAGCAAATGCCAAGGCCACCGTGCCACCCAAAGAGTTGCCCACCAAGCTCGCCCGCTGAATTCCAAGGCTATCCATAAGATCGCGTATAGCTCTGGCCCGCACGGTCGTACTTGGTTCATCGTCAAATATGACAGCTTCCGATTTACCGAAATTGAGCATATCTACAAGCAAAACTCTGTGCTCAACCGAAAAGGCATCCACATTCTTGTGAAAGTTACTCCACCCACTTGCCCCAGGACCACCTCCATGCAGCATGATGACAGCGGAACCTTGTCCCGAATCATGGTAATGAACTTTATACGGACCGGCTTGTGCGAATTTACTGGATTCTTTCTCTGATACACTTACCGCCATAGACGACGGAAGCCTGCTAGCCATTGCTGCCTGAGTCCTTTTCTGCCGCCAAAGCCCCCATAGCAGAAACCCACAAGGCGGACTGGGCATCAAAAGGCAGATGGGGAACGCCGGATCGCGAATATTTGGGAACTGCATTCTCCAGTCTTACATAAGTTGCTTCCATATCCTCGGGCAGATCATGATCGAGCCAGGCAGCATAATCTCCAAATCCATGGTCGTAGTTCCAATCCGGAATGTAATAAAGCCGTCCCGTAACCCTGTGGCCGTCTTGTCCAGAAAGAAATAGAGTCAACGGCAGCACATGCTCTGGAATAGCAGGACGCATAAAGTAGACGCTGCCCATATTTTGAAACGCTCGAGCAGTATTGTCGAACCATGAGGCGCGAGTGTGACCAGGCATCATCGCGTTAACCGCTACACCATCTTTTCGAACTTCTTCACCTAGATAAAAGGTCAATGCCATAAGCGCGGCTTTGGTAGCCTGATACGGCATCTCTACCGTCCACGGCCGAAGACCAAAGTAACCTCCACCGGTGGATACGGGCATAACTCCACTGCTTACCACGTTGATGATGCTTCCGCTTCCTTTTTCCTGCATTGGCCGAATAAATCTTCGAATTGCTTTTACAGCACCGAAGAGATTTACATCGAACATCGCCTTCCAGTCGCTGTCTTTGGTGTCCAAAGTATTCACATGACCGAGTGGCTGAAAAAGGGTTTCGGATACTAAAGCAGCATTGTTTATTAACACGTCGGTCGTTCCGAAACGTTCAATTACCGCTGCATATGCAGCATCAAGTGAGGTGTCGTCTGTGACATCCATGGTCACCGCCATTGCATTTCCCGAGGATTCGAGGTGCTTTTTAAAAGTGCTTGAATTTTCCCAGGTTTTATCCGCAGCAACCACCTTCGCTCCAGCTTTGAGAAGAGCGTCAGCAATTGACTGCCCGATGCCCCGGGCACCACCGGTCACTACAGCGACTCTTCCTTCGATTTCGCTACGTGTTTGCGCAATTGCACGCTCTACCATTTCCTGTTGTCTTGCGGTTACTGGATGTATTTGTGCTGAGTCTGACATTGGCTTGTTTTCTCCTATTTCGCAGAGTTATTACACAGGGATACGCGCCATAGCGCTACCCCTCTTGAAGGGTAAGATTTCAGAAAAAAATTGAGATTCCTCTTGGAAGCACTGTCATGTCAAGATTTACCTCGCGGCGGGAAATCATCCAGCTGTCGCCAACTCGCCGCAATATGTCCTGACGTCTACCTACCCACCAAGCTTCATCCCGCAGCTTTCGGGCTTGTCGTACAATAAAGCTGCTAGATACTTGAACTTCATTGGAAGACTGGGTTTCGTCGACAATCACGTTGCTGATTAGATGACAGGTCATGGACGAAGGTATCTCAACGTGGGAAAGTCCGGTCTGATCTTTTTTGATACGAGCCAATAACATCATCTTGTTATCTCTAATAATCGGATGCCCGGCAGGCCCTACATCCCCTTGGACATGTTCCCGCAGTGGCACGATATACTCAGCATCGTCAGTGAAGAGATTCAACCAATCTTCAAAACGGTGCTCGTCCAAGAGACGGGCCTCTCTATTCAGGAAATCTTCAACATCCGCCCTCAGCTCGAACGTAACCATCTTCACTCCTTTCCAGCTGGGGTACGACTGGCCTGCATCTGCTTCAGCCAGAATTTATAGAACTGCCGCTGATTGAATTCGCTTGGATTGGGGCCTATGTTGCCTGGAAGACTATTAGGCCCTTCATGCTCGTGTCCCAACTGAAGACCATAGTGAAATGGACGATCCCATACTTGGCTTGAACGGGTTGACTCAACCATTCGCTCGAAGTTCTCGACATCATCGGGGGCAATTAAACCTGCCATATGCTGGCCTTGGTACACACGTTGTACTGCAAGTTCCTTAATTGCCTGGGGAGCCTCCCGTTCGACCATTGTCCACTGCCAGACTTCATGCTCCATTGTCCCACGAGGATGAAACTGCAAGAAATGACGCCCAAGCATTGCAGAAAAGAATCCCATAAGACCGAAGTTTGGAAATAAAAGCCCATTCATGAAACTGTATGGTTTCGAATCCCTTTCTGTAAGCACCTTTTGAAGACGGTCATGTCGCTCTTTGATCCACTCCACCGATTCCGGTCCGAGTTGCTCCGCCTCTTCCAAATCCCGCTGATAGATGGAATCATCAAGCACAATCATTCCAAGGCCCAAGGGACCTCCTTCTCCTCCGCCTGCGGATCCTTCAAATACTTGACGGGTGGGAGATCCTGGATAGGTTACGATCGGGATCAATATTCCTTGATCTAGAAATTCCCGAATGACATGCAACCACGACACATGGGTGGCCGCAAATACGTGATAGTCGTCGCCGATAAAATTCTCTGATACCAGTTTCCAGTTCCCAGGAGATCGATACCGGTGCCAGCCTGGCAGTGCTTCAAGTCCACCAGTTGGGCTAGCCAAGACGAAATTTTCCAGCCACCAGCTCACATCCTCCCCCAGCCATTTCTCAATCGCCGGAGCATCAGGATCAAAAGATGCAAAGATTAAACCGTTAAAGTTAGCAACACTGGGAAGCTCCGCAAGTCCCCAATTTTCCTTATTCAGTTCACCTCGATAAAATGGCTGCTCCATCGGTACACCCAGGAGTTCGCCCTCAAGGCCAAATGTCCATCCATGATATGAACAAGTAAAGCTTTGGGTATTTCCACGGTCGAAAAGACACACCTGATTGCCGCGGTGAGAGCATTTGTTAATCAACACCCTTATTTGGTTCTTGTTGTCGCGCAAGACTACAACTGGCACTTCACCCATATAGTTGCTGACGTAATCGCCAGGTTTCCTTATCATGTCTTCATGACCCACAACTAGCCATGAGCGACCAAAGACGAGCTTCTGTTCCTCTCGATAAACCTCGTCATCAAAATGGATGGCAGGAGAGACTAAACCTTTCTCCCAATCCACTATGGTCCCGAGTTCGCTTAAAACCGTCATTCTACCTCCTCAGCTGAACCGATTTATTATTCAGTTCTTGACCCCACCGTGTTAGAGGGATTCCAGGATGCGAAGCCCAGTCCGGTCACGGCATGACGCAGTGGTATATAATCGACAACTGTTGCAGCCACTCCCTCAAAAGCGCCAGCTGTCGTGATCCACGAACGAATCTCCCCAGTTCCTCCGTGCATCGTGTCGGAATCCACGATGAACATCTCCTTAAGTCGGTGAGCCTGGCCACTGGCAATAGCTTCAAGCACCCAGCGGTCTAGAGGTTCGTCAATCCATCCGGCGCGAGGACCCGTTGGATCATGAGAAAGACCACCCGAACCATAAATAGCTACCCGCTCCGAACTCTGACGGGTAATTGCAGCGATAGCCTGGCCAAGGTCGTAGCAGCGTTTGGCGGTCGGCAAAGGGGGATTATATGCGTTAAGAAAAACAAGGACAGCTGGGATATCCAGCTGTTCAAGTTCCATTATTCCTGCAATCCGGGAAAAAGCATGTCCCAGGCCTTTTTCAAGTCTCCCCTGGGGAACAAGCTCATGTACTACCGAAACATCGAACTCCTGCTTGACGAGCTCGTTCGCTAGGTGAATCGCAAATTGGGAGTGGCATTTTATTAGAAGCTCGTCTCCTTCAGCCACTCGTCCGGTTCGGTGCACTAGGGGGCTTCCCTTTGCTTCCTCACCAACAAAGATCGCTAACGACGGCTGACAGGACGGACCGAAAAGTTCATTCTGATCATCACCCACAATCACTAACACATCTGGTTTTGCAGCCTCCAACTGGTTGCGAAGATCACTAAATGCCTTCTGAATTCTCTCTTTGCAGGAAGCGCGAAATTCCAAACTCTCCTGCTGAAGCTCTAGCGGCTGAGGAACATCCTTTACAAGTTTCTGATGCAGTTCCTCCCATTCCTCAAGCTCGACGAACATGGTTGGTGCATGTGATGATGCCAATCCGAGTACCAACAACGGAATCCCCCCATTTCGAGAAACTTGCAAAGCTCTCCGAGCTTGAATGCGAAGCTACTGGGACAAAACAAAAAGATCAATAGAATGTCCCGAATTTCGGAACATTCCCCCAGGCATTAAGAATCAGACTCTTTGAATCAACTTTTTAAACCGGGCAGCGTCCCGATTTACCATTACCTCTGTCTGGCTAGCTTCTGGAAAAACGTCTAAACCACCGTTCAATGCTGACTTGGTACATGAGGAACACTGAGATACGCACAGCCGTATCAGAAATGATTCATCCACTGAAATTCCGCAGAATTCTAACTGAGAAAGCTGGCAGATCGGTTATTCCACTGCGTCGATGAAGTCTCCTTCTGGACCCCATGGAGTGCTTATAAGACGATTCATGATCTCTTGGTCGCACCATGTTAATAATTCAAGTTCCAGAGGATCAAAATAAATAGAACGACCGAGCATGACTGAGTGAATCTTGAGTCGTGTTCCCTGACCTCGCTCGTCCAGAGTCACTTCGATGCGCGCGAACTCGTTTGCCAGTTCCATCGGACATCTCTCCTTTAGAAAAAAATACTGAGATTATTAGCATCTAACACGCTCTCAGTTAAAGTGATGCTTCTCCTAGCAACCTGCCAAGTATCGTTAACTCTACGAAGCACATCCTCCCTAGTCCCAATGAATAGGTCCCGGTCTGTCTCAAGCCGAGTACGATAGACCATCAGGTTACAACGAGTCGATAATTCGAGACTGGCATCTGAATTTTGCTCCACTTGGATGTTGGAGAGGAATCGACAAGTACGCGAGGGGGGTTCTTCTGCCCAAGCCAATCCCGTGTAAAGCCGCTTCACTCTATATCTTAGGGTCTCTTTGGTGTCATCGAAATAAGCCAGCTCGCTTTCGGTGGCGACTTCCCTGTTTCCCCGTTCACGTGTAGAAACTATCGGCATCCAGTAATGGGTATCCTCAGTGAAGAGTTCGAGCCATTCTTCAAAACGTCGCTCATCCAATAAACGTGCCTCATGAAAAAGAAACTGTTCTACTTCTCTAAGTAACTCGCTGCTAACTGCGTTCATTTATCTGCACCTAACGCTTTTTCTTCTTCTCTGATGGTATTCCAACTATCGGCCTTGAGAAGTTGCTGCCAACGCAGATAAAATCCCCTTTGATTAATTTCGCTCCAAATACCCCCCATCTGGCCAGGAAGATTTGATCCCAGAACCTTTTCTACGGGTTCCTCATGCCCAGCTCCCATCGAATAATTGAGGTCATATTGACGAGCAATCCAGCCCCGAGTTGACCTGGTGGATTGACTCCAATTCTCTCCGTCTTCCTGCTCGAATACACCGCTAGGTCCGAAAGTAAATATGTATTGCTGTCTAATCGATTGCTTTATTTCATCGGGAAGTGCTTTATCAAAAATAGCCCATGCGTGGACTTGCATTTTCTCCGGACCAACCGGATTCCACACCCTGAAGGTCCTAAATCTCAACGTATCAAGTGCAGAGAAGTTCGGGAATATTGTCATATGCCCGAGTGGGACAATCTTATTTATATAATCTCCATTCTGTTCTGCTAGGTGCGCCCTAATCTGCTTTATATATGGCGTATAAGATGTCTCGTTTTCCGCCGCTGATAAACCTCCATATTCACCACCAAAGCCGTGGCCATTACCGGGATTAATTTGATAACCCAGGTCGCTCCAAGCTTGGCGGAGTCCTATGCTGTGTGCCGAACCATGGGTTACCGGAACGTGATACATATCCCCTACAAAATTGTCAGCGGCAAACTTCCAGTTGCCATCGATAGTCCATTTATGGACCCCTTCAACGGCCTCCAAGCCACCAGGAATTCGGTCCAGCATAAGGTCTAGATAAACTTTCATTCCACCCAGATACTCCTCGAATGTCGGAGCCTCGGGATCCCAGTTGGCCCATATCATTCCCTTATAATTGGTTATCCTTGGGACTCGAACCAGGCCCAAATTTTCTCTGTCGAGCTCATCGAAATAACCAGTCTTCAACCTGGGTATACCGACCAATTTGCCGTTCTCATTGTATGACCAGCCGTGGTATGGACAACGAAAATATCTGGAGTTTCCTGAATCAGATCTACAAACTCTCATTCCTCGGTGTTGGCAAGAATTAAGTAAGGCAGATATCACTCCGTCGTCACCCCTTGTAACGATGATCGGATCCTCTCCCATGTAAGCGGTGAAATAATCACCAGGCTCTCTCAGCTGAGAATCATGTCCCAGATACAACCAGCACCTTGCAAATACACGAGCTAGCTCCAGCTCGTAAACATCATTATCCACGAAGGCACGGCGGCTTACCCGAGCCCCACCCTCTCTGACTAAATCTTCAATTGCCGCAAGCTCCAAGATGGTCCCCCCTCCCAAGACTACTGACCGCACCGAAGTACGAACCGAAACTAAGAACCCAACAGGAAATCCTTTACTACGGAATCATGCTCTTCAGCTTTTTCCCATTGAGGCCAGTGTGCTGCATCCATTATGCAATGAAATTCAGCGCCAGGAATGAGCTGTGCTAGCCGTTGCCCTGATTCTGGACCGGTTCCGGGATTTTTATCTGTCCAGAGCACCAAAGTAGGAATCCGAATACTTTTAAGCTCTTCGGAAGTGATTTCGTAATCCTTGGACGTCCCCAACCCAAATGAATTGTCGTATAACTGGGAAAGTGAACTCTGCGTTTTTGGATCAGCATAAATCTGGTAGCGAATATCCACAAGTTCATCGGTAACACGATCGGGCGATGCCATTAGCCATTCGAGGCGTTTCCGAACGGTTTCTAACGAAAGATTTGTCAAAGTATCTTTGGACCGCTGAGCCAGAAGCAGGCGGCCTTCTTCAGGATGAGCCTCACCGATAGCGCCTGCCGCTCCTGCTGGAGTATTGAGAACCATTTTTCTTATTCGATCTGGACAGTTCAGGACGAGCCACAAAGTAACCCAGCCTCCCAATGACTCTCCCTCGATAAAAACTTTCTCAACTCCCAAACCATCTATGAAGTCAATTACCTGCTCGCCGAGGAGCGGCAGCCATTCTTTCGCGAAAGGTTCCTTTTGAGAATAACCATGCCAAAGAAAGTCGATAGCATACACATCAAAGTCTCGACCAAGCCGTCGAACATTGCGAGAGTAAGCTTCAGCATGCCCCCCTATCCCGTGAAGCAATATCAAGGGAGGCTTTGTTCCAGAGGTAAACTGGATAGCACGGGTATTGAATTTATTTGAGTGCTGACGAATCTCGCTACCTACCAAATCCGACCAAATTGTCAATGATGGCTCCTATCTCCTAATTTTTCTGCTAAAAAACAAGATTTCTCGCGACCGTCATCACGAGGAAGCTCTTCGATCCTGCCGAAGACAACTCGATCCTGGACACATAGGACCTCTGCCCATCAATACCTATTGTCCTTCATTTCTCCGATATTTTCGAAGACTCGCTTTCTAATTGCTGCAGAACTAATGACTTACCTGGGCTCCTGAAATCAATTCCGAATGAGGTTGACTATAAAATGAGTAGAACTAATTTTGAATTTCGAAATTGAAGCTACCGACGTATCTCATACTGGTCAACAATATGTACCGTCCTTCAGAACACTGACGTGGAAAAACTATGGTTTCGAGATGAAGGACAGTATCTCTGAACTCCTTGCTTCATCAGGTACTAGAGAAAGCTGATGTCACTGAGCACCAGACTTTGAAAGCGGTGCTCCACCGGGTCCGGATGCTAACACAAACTTTGTTCCATCCCAAGAAGCTATGTATATATCGTTGATGGATAGACCTCGATGGTTAGAAACACTGGTGTTGTAAACACCCATTACGCCAGGAACGTTATGAAGATTCTCCATGTAGTTGAGAATCTGGTTTGATGTTGCATGCGCGCCTAGATGTTTGAGAGCATCGATTATTAAATTTGCTGGATCCCAGGCAATGCCCCATGCTGAACCTGGCTTGCCACCTGCGTTTTTGATTAGACTCTGGAAACTTGCATCAGCTTTACGTTGTGCCACGCCAGATGGAAGCTGGCTGGCAGGAATGGACATTGATGTTATGGGTAGATAGAAATTCTTGGGCAACACTGATGAAAAATGGGCCATTTCCGCAAATGAGCCGTTGCCACTATCGGCGATAGTCGGTAGGTTATCCATGCCCAGCGAAGACATTCCATTTAATACCGTTCCCAGGGGTGTACCTGTCGTCAAAACGATCAAAGCCTGGGGATTTTGGGCCTTAATGACCGAAAGCTGTGCGGTAACGCTAACGGCCCCTGCATCGAAAGTCTGGGCAGAAACTAAGTGGAAAGATGAATACTTTGGCTGTGAAAGAAGATTCTTGAGCAGTGTGAAACTTTGGTCGGACTGTACAGCCGTGAGAGTCGCCAGATTAGTCAAGTGCTTTGATTTTAGAAACGCAAGATATGACTCGACTTCAGACGTAAGCGAAAAGAAGGCCGAAAAAACTTTGCTTCCTGGTGCCGGATGTACGTCTGGCGCCAAGTCATAGATAAACGGACCACTGGGGGTAGAAAGGGCATCGACGGCCTCGTCTACATTTCCGATGCTTCCATTTAAGAAAAATGGCACTCCCTTGCTTATAAGACTGGTCGCTTCAGATACCGCGGTAGAAGGACTCGACTGATTATCGATGATCTTCATTTGGAGAGGATGCCCATCTATGCCACCAGCAGAATTGACCTGCTTCTCAAGAATTTTCAATACCTTGGCTTCGTGACTTCCAAGAAAAGCTCCTGGACCTGTTTCTGAAAGTATCGCATTAAATATTACGGGGCTTCCAGAACTGCTTTTATGCGTAACGGCAGTTGCGGCCGTCGAACCAGTACTTGATGAAGAACTGGTTCCACATGCGGCTAAAAGCAGCGCCGCTATTGTCCCAATTGATACGTAGGACAAAATTGTTCGTCGTCGACCATTCTGTGGAAATCCTAAATGCCTTGCCACTTCCCCCACCATCCTTTGAACTGTTATGCCGCGCATAACATAATTCGCCTTGCCAGCTTTCAATTCTCGAAAGGGCTACCATGCCCGCAGACTCCAAATCTCCGGAAGTCTTTTTCAATAGTCGTTAGCTTGATGTTTCAACTCTCGGGATCACGAAATCCCTTCCATTTTCCTAATTGTCACTTTGGTTTTCTCGATTCAAACCGGCACTTGATAAATCATGGATACATCAGCGTGGTTCTCCGCAGACTCAAGTATTGCGAAACACACCTCTAAAGTCGCCTGACCCCATCGACCATCATGGAATATTGGCTCATCATTGACGATACCTTTATAGAGTTCAAGCAGCTCTGCTGCTCTCCCGCGCATCGATCGATCGAGCGGGATCTCTGTGCGCCCCTCAGCCCCATAAATTATTAGACCATCGGAATACTGACGGATTGCTCCCCGTTCACAGCTGACGACCGTAATCCCAAAAAAGGGCTGGTGGATGACGTTCTCTGCCAGAGTATATCCCCATAATTTCAGCATTTCCGGCGTTGGTTCTGAGGCTCCATAACGACCGTGTTCTTTTTGCTCTTCTAAAGCCTTCTCAAGATCATCCGAAGCATGCAACAGCGAGTCGAGGTTTTTACGAGAACGGAGATTGGTCTCGGGATCCCTCAACGCACCGCCCTCGCCAACCCAGCCATAGAGTTCCGCTGTATCAAAATATGCTCGAGCATCATAGGAAATGCTGGCTGACGCTCCGTTCTCAAATTCCAGCAATGCGCTATATCCACCGATGCATTGTCTGCTTTCATCCCAAATTGTCGTTCCACGCAGGGACCTGACTACACCGCCTCCGATTTGGCGAACTATATCGATCTGATGTGGCCCCTGGTTTAGAAGCGGACCATACGTAGAAATAAGTTCAGAAGTCGGCCACGGTCGGGCATTGAAATCGTTAAAGTTCCAACTATTTATCATCAGTACCCCTCCCAGATCACCACTTCTAACAATCTCGGAAATCTTACGTATAGGGGCATCAAAACTGTGAGTATGGCCAGCCATAAGTTTTACCCCCTGGGCGTCTGCCGCTTCGATCATTTCCCTACAGTCGGATAATGACAAAGCCATAGGTTTTTCGACGATGACATGTTTGCCATTAGCTATCGCCAAAAGACAGTGGTCTTTATGCATTTCTGGAGGCGTTGCAATATAGACCACATCAACATTAGGATCCAAACATAACTGCAGCGCGTTTCTGTACGTACGTCCGCCGAATTGATTCTCAAAACGATCGAGCGAATGCTGACGAAGATCGCAGGCAGCCACAAAACGATAGGGGAGCTTCTCAATGTCGGGGTATTGCTGGAATATTCGAGCTACCGCCTGCCCAACTCCTATAAAGCCCAGACCTAATATTCTTTGCTCAGCCATAACCTTTCCTGCCTTATTCTGAGTCGATAGTTACTTAGAAGAAAATGGAAACTGTTCGTGGCAAAACCGACTGTGCCAACAGTATTTTGCGCCTAGCTATTTGAAAGTCATCGTCCATTGGCCGAAGGCGATCCATACGACGTCCAGCAAAGATTGTCTCGTGAAAATCGTGCCTCACCTGGAAAACAAGAAAACTTGAACGTACCTCAACTTCGTCAGTTGAGGTGTCGGTGAGCAAAATATCCGTAACCAGTCGTTGTGTAACCGAAGGCGGTGTTTCGCCAGGAGCGAGCCCGGTGTACAGCCGTTCGACCCTTAACTCTAAAGACTCTTTGTCATCGTTAAATAAATAAAACTGAAGGCCCTCTCTATCTATTAGGTCAACAGCGTCTTCGCCTTGAACTGACTCACGCATCGGCATGGTATATCTGATATCGTCGGCAAAGAGCTTCAGCCAAGATTTGAGATCGCCATCATCGAGCAGGGCCGTCTCTTTAGCATAAAATCTGGTGATAGCCCCATGAAGATGTGTTAATTTGCCAAGATCACACATTTTGTCTCATTTGCTTACGCCAATGTCGGTAAAACGATCGCTGGTAGCTTTCCGATATTTGAGGCAAAACGCGCCCCGGTAACTCTGGGAGCACGGAAGTACTCCCAGAGTTCTTGCCCATTCCGTAATGAAATGGCACGGTCCTTGCTTCCCATCCCCTCAAATTATCGCTCGTTCGCTCAAAATTCTCGTGATCATCAGGCGCTACCATTCCCGCAGCCGCTTGTCGTTGCGTTAGAGTAAATGCCATTCTCTCTTTGACTGAATCGGGTGCTGATCTCTCCACAAAACACCACTGCCACACCTCGGTCCGCATTGGACCTCTAGGTTGCCACACAATCAGACTCCGTCCATACAGAGCCGTGGCTAGTCCGACCATCGAAAGGTTAGGGAAAACATTCGCCGTATGAAAACTGTAAGGTCGTGTTTTCAGGTCACCCAGTCGCTCCTGGAGCCGATCATGTCGGTTGGTCACCCACGAGGCCGCTTCCGCACCTAGGCCATTAGCCATATTCATATCTTCCTGATAGAACTGTTCGCCAACCGCGAGTTGAAGTAGTCCATGAGGAGGATGCTTTTCAGAGGTAAATTCCGCACTGTAATGCTCACCGCTATGCTCTGAATGCACGATCCTGCCGGCCTCGGGTCGTTGACTTATCGCTATAACCGATGAATGAGTGCTCGCAAAGTGATATTGATCGCCTCCAAAATTCTCCGCTAGCAGTTTCCAATTAACTGGCATCATGTACCGATGCCTGCCGGGAAGGACCTGAAGGCCTAGAGGATCCGCGTCCAAAAGAAAAGTATCAAGATACCATCGGAAATCTTCTCCGAGATAATCCTCAAGTGAAATCACATCTTTGTCCCAACATGCAAATATCAAGCCCTTATAGTTTGCAACTCGAGGAGCAGGGAGAGACATTTCTCCTATATCAAGATCCCCCATATATGAGTCCTTCAGAAGTGGAACGCTACCTAGGCCACCTTGATTGTTATAGGTCCAACCGTGATAACTGCACCTGAACCGCTGCGCATTACCTCGATCGAATAGGCATACTTTATTTCCCCGGTGTAAACATTTATTCAGCAAAACTCGGATATGACCGTCATTGCCTCTTGACACGATCACCGGGTCTTCGGCCATAAAGGTGGTGATGTAGTCTCCTTCTTTTGGGACCATTGATTCGTGTGCAACGAATAGCCACGACCTTCCAAATATTCGTTCCAGTTCTAGCTGGTAAACATCCTCATCTGTATATAATCCAGACTCAATTAAAAAACTTTCAGACCCTTGATCTGGTGATTCATTGTCTATGACAGCCATTTAAGTCTCCGTCCCGACTGTTTATCGCTCAAGGTACTCACTCACGATGCTGTTGAAAGTAGAGGGGTCTTCCCATTGAGGCCAGTGACCACAATCATCCATAACAACGAACTCTGCCCTCGGAATGAACTCTGCTGCCCTCTTTGCAACTTCGACAGTTGCAGAGGGGTTATGGGACGTCCACAGCATTAGTGTCTCGTGGCCTAATTGAGACAGTACCTCGGGCGTGAACATCTCGTCCTGGCGTTGAGACGACCGATCTGACATGGACTGCAAGGTTTTTCGAACTGATTCACGCTGATACATACGCCACCGCAATTCGACGAGCTCATCCGTTAAATCTCGTTCTGGATTGTAGAAAAGCCATGCCAGGCGGGCTCGAACATTTTCAAGTGTCGGCTCATCCAGGAAACGCCGAGTCCGTTCTGCCAGGTCTTTCCTTCCCTCGGCGGTTTTTCTTGCAGACTCATCATCCGATGTCACCGCTAATCGGGCTCCGCAAACTGAGACCAATTTGCCTACTCGTGTCGGTTCCAGCAAAGCCGTCCAAAAAGCTAGCCAGCCGCCTAGCGATTCCCCGACAAGATGAGCTTTCTCGATACCGGCGGAGTCCATGAACCCGACCAGATGCTTCACATAATCCTCTTTGGACGGAACCCGATCTAATCCATCCGTAAGACCATGCCCAAGAAAGTCAACAGCAAAAACCTCGAATTTTTCACTCAGCGGGAGAACATTTCTGGAATATGCTTCTGCATGACCCCCACCTCCATGTAACAAAATGACGGCGCGGCCTTGTCCCGCGCGAATGCATCTTGTCCTAATAGAGTCCGCCTCGTAATAACGGGTCTCTGCACCAAGAAGATTGACCCAGATCGTATCGCCTATAGGTTCCTTATTCATATCCCCGATTTCATATCCTTTAAGGGTCAGCTCGACACGAACCATTTGATCGGCGATCCCATCGGCAAACTATAGAGATAGCAAAAAGCACGGTCAACATAGTGTTCCGCAAAACGGTACGTATATTACAGAGTTGGTGCAACGAAAGAAAAATTTCATAAGATCTTTCTGGAGTTGCGGAGAGGTTGCTTTTTAAACGCCCAAAATGGACTGAGCGTTACCCACGAAACTGGCCATATAGAAGATCGGGTAGAGAGCCTGTTCCCTCCGAGATTGTTACTGAGCAAGGGGCCTACAACTTCATTAGGTTCTTTGCTCACGCCCTGTTTATTTGGCATGGCATGGATTCTGTGCCGAGTAATAGATCTTATAGGAGTGCATAGAGATTCGCGCCAGTCCTATTATCTGACTAAGGCACGAGAAACAACCACTTATTCCAATCTGCCTTCGCTTACCATCCTTACCGGTAACGGGCGGATGCACCTTCAGTGTTTCCATTCACCACCCATGACGGAGCACGCCAGCCAGATGTGATTTAGGAGTAAGAAATAGTTTCTAGCGGGTGGAGCTGTATGCTCAAGTCCGCAGTGGCATCGGAGGCATCCAGGGGTGCCCGAGAAACAAGTCCGTGAGAACATCAAGGGTATCAAGTTGATGTTTACTGGCGGTAGATATATAGGAGCGTACTTTGGCAAGTCGCTCAGCACCGTGGGCTGATCTGAGTGATCCAGAGATTTTCTGCT